>DATMAC010000320.1:0-3090 GCA_035573655.1 Thermoflexus sp. | reverse complement strand
TGGGAGGCGTCCAGGACGATCAACCCATCCGCCATGTTCTCGATGATGGTTTCATATGCGATCGGTGTGATGTCTAAGAGCCTGAACCGGTAAGCCCCCCAGGCCAGGGCGAGCCCGCCCACGACGAAGCCGTAAGGGGTGAAATCGAACGTCACGGTGGGGAAGGGGTTCAGGAGAGCGGTCAACCCGTTGGCGGCCCAGGGCGCCAGGAGGCCGAGCATCATCATCCCGGCCTGACCCCGATAGAGGGAGGGGCGACGGAGCAAGAAGCGCAGGAACAGGATGGTGGCCAGGAGCATGAGGCTGTAGGCGTATGCGACATGGATGTAAAACCAGGTCCCGTGGATAACGGCCATGCGGGGGAAGGGGCCTTGCACGTCCAGGGCGATGGACGACCAGATCCACCCGTGTCGCTCGTTCGTCCAGGCCAGCCCCAGCGTCAGCAGGGGCTCCAGGACCAGCCATCCCAGGCGCCGGGGAGAGGTCCAGCGCTCGTGGCCTGTGTAGTGAAGGGCAACGATCAACCATACGGTGGGAATGAAAGCGATCCCGAGGTATTGGACTTTGGCCCAGAAAACTTTCTCCGTCAGGCTGGCCCGGGAAAGCTCGAAGGCGTAGCTGGAGGTCCACAGGGCGATCAGCAGATTCATGACGCAGAGAGCTGCCGCGCCGGGAGCTGACCGGGTTTTCCAGGTATATCCAGCCAGCCCCAGGGCGATGAGGGCCGCTCCGAACAGGGAGAATATGAATAACGCACCTGGCCCAGGCATGAGCGAGATCCCCTTCGCTTCCAGAGGGGTAGCCGCCCACCCGGCTGCTCGCAGCTCGTTTAGGCGCCTTCGCGCCGTGCCTCTATCGGCCTGGACGCAGTTGCCCGACCGGTCGGTGAAGATCGATGGCTGATCACTTCATCGGCAAGAAACGGAACAGCGTCTTTCAGGGTATACGGGATCGCAAGGGAATTCCAATCATGTCGTTCCGGTTCTATTGTAACCCTGCTTCCATGGGGTGGAATTTTGAGCCTCCGGCTGTGAACCCCTTTCCGAACCCGGATCCGCCCGGATAAAAAACCGCGCCCCGGGGTTGCCCCCCGGGGCGCGGTGAGGTGGGCCGTGCAGGACTCGAACCTGCAACCTTGGGATTAAGAGTCCCCTGCTCTACCAGTTGAGCTAACGGCCCACGTCCACTTCTAAAGTATAGCCAGGGCTCCATGGGCTGTCAAGGCGGAGCGCTCCGAGCGGCCTCCGGGCGGAGGCAGAACCTTGAACGGGGGCGGCCATCCCCTAAATAGGACTTACGCCGTTTTCTGCGTATTCCGGTCGTGGCCTTGGGTTTTAGCCCAGGGCCAGAGGACCGGCCACCGGGGTCGCCCACCGACCCCTGCCTCGAGGGCCCAGGCCCCCGAGGAATTCCACCCCCCTGCGGGCGATGTTCACCGCCGCCGCCTCGTGACGGCCCATCCTCACCCCGCAAGGGCACGCCAGGGCGTGTCCCCTTAGCCGGTCTACCACCCTGCCGCATACCGGACACGCCCGGGACGTGTTCTGCGGATCCACCCCAATCACCGGAACCCCATAAAACCTCGCCTTGTGAACCAGAATGCGATGGAAAGTCATTATGCTCCAGAAGTTGAGCAAACGCTGCCGCATCCTCCTGGACTTCCCCTTCCCGATCCGCTCCTTCATCCCCTTCAGGTCCTCCAGCACCAGGGCTGCTTTCATTCCAAGCGCCCACGCAATCAGCGCCAGGGCCAGATGATGCCAGAAGTTCTCCGTCTTCTCCCGGCGGATCATTCGGTGCTTGGAGGCGATCTTCTTCTTCGCCTTCGGGTTGTGCTTCCCTCTTGTCCCTTTGATCTCGCGCCGCAGATGGTCCCGGTTGACCTTCCCCACATATCCCGTGTCGATCTCCCGGATCTCACCGGTGGAGGTCACGAAAGCCGTCAGATTCCCCTCATTGCTGTCGATCCCGATCACCCCCTCCGGCTCATAGGGGATGGGATCGGGGAACTTCAAGGGGATGGAGAGGGAATGGGCCGTGAGCGTCGGCTCCCCCATCCGCGCCCGCCCTGCTTTCCACTCATCCAGCAGCCGGCGATACTTGTGGTGAGGGCGGAAGGTGAGGACGATGGGCTCCGGATCCCGGGGGGAGACCGGGATCGTGATGGTCAGGGTCTCGCCGTCCCATTCGATTTTCACTGTCTGCCGGACCAGATAGATCGAGGGGCGCCGGATCTCCGGCCGGTCCGCCCGGGTCTTCCCTCTCCGCTGCCGGTTTCGGAAGCCGTGGACGATCCGGGCGCCGGATCGGATCGCCCCGTAGATGAGTTGGGAATGGAGGTGGGGATATCTTTCCCGCAGGGAGGGGTAGAGGGCCTGGATGATCGTGAAGGTGGCGGTTTTGCCGTTTTCCAGGGCGTAGTCGACGGTCTGCCGCTGGATGTCGGCGCAGGCCTCCATCAAAGCGCGGATTTTGGGATGCTCCTCGAATCGGAACCGCAGACAGACCGTCGGCATCGTCGCCGCCTCCATCCATAATGATAGCCCCGTCCGCCGCGTGAAGAGAAGGGCACAGCCAACTGCGTAACTCCTACCTAAAATGAAACGCAGAGGTCGAGCCTGACAGGGAGGAGGATCGATGTCCGGACGAGGTCCTCAGGATGTGCAGGCGTTCCTGGATCAACATCTCCCCGGAACCGCGGTGCGGGTGCTGGAGCAGAGCACGGCGACGGCCCCGGAGGCCGCGGCGGCGGTCGGATGCCCCCTGGGCGCCATCGTGAAGTCCCTCCTCTTCCTGGCCGATGGGGACCCACGGCTGGTGCTGGTGGCCGGGGATCGAAAAGCTGATCAGCGCCTCCTGGCGGGGCTGTGGGGGATCTCCCGCAAGCGCATCCGCATCGCGGACCCCGAGACGGTGCAACAGGTGACCGGATTCGAGGTGGGCGCGGTGCCTCCCGTCGCCCACGCCACGCCCCTCCCGGTCTGGATCGACGCCTCCCTCGCTCGTTACGAGATCCTGTGGGCGGCCGCCGGAGCGCGCAACGCCCTTTTCCCCATCACCTTCACGGACCTGGTCCGGATCACCGGCGGG
>DATMAC010000319.1:0-8131 GCA_035573655.1 Thermoflexus sp. | reverse complement strand
AGCCCCCAAAAGCCCTCAGAAGGAAACTCTTAATCGCTCTATGGACGTGGCGTGAGAAGGGCGGAAAGCAGTCGTGGCCCGGGCCGCGCGCCTGGCGCCCGCCGAGAGTGAACGGCGAGGGCCGGCCCACCGCGGAGGCGCCTTCCGGGATCCTCGCTTCCCCTGGCCCATTCGACGTCGGCCCCCGGCGCTCGTCGGAGGCGCGGCACCGCCCGGCCCGCTCCCGGCGGCGGGCGCCGTTTGCGAACACCCCCCTTCATACGGTCCGATTTCGATGGGTTCCAGAGGGGGGTCTTCGCAGGGTGTTTTAGGGGGATAGACGATGGACCGAATGGCGAACCGAACGGGGGTTGACAAATACGGAAAAGGCGAATAAAATTCGTCCTACACACGGATCGATTGGCTCTTGAACAACCGAAGATACCAGAGGGTTGGGCAGGGTCCGAATCCCTTCAATGCCCGTAAGGGCATTAAGACCTCCAAAGAGCCCAATAGAGGGGAGAGATCTCAATGATCTGAGTCCGAATCCCTTCAATGCCCGTAAGGGCATTAAGACGAAGTCAACCTGAAACGGGATATCAACCACCCGTTCCAGCTGCTGCGTCCGAATCCCTTCAATGCCCATAAGGGCATTAAGACTCATAGTCATCAGCGAAGATCAGTAGACTGAACCGGAGCACTTGGTCCGAATCCCCTCAATGCCTGTAAGGGCATTACGACGGCCGGCGCTCTGAGTTGCCGCGTTTTCCTCCACAGCACACCCATTCGAATTCCCCCAACGCCTGAAAGGACGTCCCGACGAAAAGCGGCGATTTGCTCCCATCGGCTGCTGGATAGGTGCTGGGAATGAGCTGGGAGCAGGTCTTCGAGGGAGTGTGGACTTCAAATAGGGGAAGCGATGGGACGGGTGTGAATCCGATGGGGAAGGGCGGGGATGAGAAGGCCAGCGGGGTGCGGAGGGCCGTTCGGAGTCGGGCGCTTGAGGGCCCGTTCGGGATCATCGGCCCAGCCCCAGGGAAAATTTTCTCTCCTCCCCCCGCGGCCCGAAGCTGCAGGGAGCGGCGAGGGTTGCCCCGGAGGACGTGAGCCAGCTCTTAACGTTGGGTCGCCGGGAGGAAGATCCGGAAGGGGAAGGGGGCGAAGCGCCACACCCCTGACTGCAGTTCCCCGCTCCAGCCGCCCAGGATCCAGATCGCCCCGTTCTCCGCGGCCGCGGCCATGTTCCGCCAGGTTCCGGTGATCGGCGTCTCAAAAGGAATCCAGCGATCCGCCCCGGGCTGATAGCGTTCGTTGAACGCCAGCGGGATCCGCCACCCGCCGCCGATGGCGAAGAGATAGCCGTCCATGGCGATCAGCGCCAGCCCACCCCGCCCCACATTCAACGGGGGGCACGCCTCCCAGCGATCGACGGCGAATCGATACCGCTCGCAGGTCGCCAGCTCCCGTTGTCCGTCGTAGCCTCCGACCACATAGATCGCATCCTCCAGCGTGGCCGCGGCGGCGAAGGCCCGAGGGGTCGGCATCGGAGCGCGGGGCTCCCAGGTGCCCCGGGCGGGATCCAGCATCCAGACGGCTCCCTGCAGGCGCCGGCCGTCCCATCCCCCGAAGATGTACAGGCGGTCCCCGGCGACCGCCAGCGCATAGGCCGCCAACGGCGCTGGCAACGGCGGACCCGCGAACCAGCGGTCCGCTTGAGGATCGTAAACCTCCACCCCATCGACCGGCTGCCCCTGGGGGTTCACCCCGCCCGGCACGTAGATCCGATCCTGGATCAGCCCGGCGCCCACCGCGGCCACCGGATGGGGCTTGGGCGTCCCCCGTTCCCAGGTTCCTTTCGTAAGATGGAAGCGTTCCACCCGATCCGTGATCCCCTCCGGGGCCTCCCCCCCGATCGCGATCAGCCAGTCCCGCCAGCGGGCCAGGGCGAAGCGCGCCCGGGGCGTGGGCATCTGGTGAACCAGCTTCCACCGGGACAGCGCCTCGCGGCGTTCCGTCCCTTGGCCCGCTTGGTCCCCTTGGAAGATCACCTCCGGCGCTTCGCTGGGCGCGGGCGCTGGCCCCAGGGCCCATCCCAGCCCGGCGATCACGGCGATCAGCAGCACCGCGGCCTTCCAAACGGGAAAAGCTAAGGCCGGAAGCTCGACAGCGGGAGGCGCTGGGGCCGCCGCCGGGGCCGGTTCCGCTGGCTCCTTCACTTCCACCGGGGGCTCGGCGGGCGGGAACAGCGCCTCGTCTTCCTCTTCGGCGATAGAGGGGGGAAGTTGCATCGCCACCAGACCGAAGCGCACCGCATACATCGCGGCTTCGGTCCGGGATTGGAGGTTGGTCTTGGAGAAGATGTTGCGGAGATGGACCTTCACCGTGTTCTGGCTGATCCCCAGGCGATAGGCGATCTCTTTGTTCGCTAACCCCTGAGCGACGAGGCGGAGGATCTCCCGTTCGCGGTCCGTGAGCCCCGCCTCCTCAGGGGGAATCCAATCCGGCTGACGGTTGAGCGCTTCCATCGGACGAAACCCTCACACTTTCGTCATATGGGAAGGGAAGCCCGCGCAGGCTTGCTTCCCTTCTCGGTGAAGAGCGGGATGACCCCTCTCCCCATTTTTTCTGAGGCTGGGCTGGGGGCCGCTTATAGTAGGGCGCTTTTGCGGCTTAACCAAATTGTTTGGGCAATCGCCGGGGGCGGGCTTTGTCTCTCTTCTCCCCCAGAAACGGGGGAAGGAAGCGTCGCGGGGGATTGCCCAACTCGTTTTTCCAGTTGCAAAAGCGCCCGTTTTTTCTTGCGAACATCCGTCACAGGCTCTCGGTTTCCTCTGGCGTCCGATGGCCAGGAGGGCCTTTCACGCGCCATTCGGCGAGTGAAAGATTGTTCTTTGTCTGACGCATCGGACGGGCACTGAAGTGCCCTACTATGAACAGGATTTTGTTCGTAGTAGGGCGCTTTAGCGCCCGTTTTCTCTTGTGAACACTCCTTGCGGGCCTTCGGCTTCCTCTGGCGTCTGATGGCCTGGAGGGCCTTTCACGCGCCATTCGGCAAGTGGAGGCTTGTTCTTTGTCTGACGCATAGGACGGGCACTGAAGTGCCCTACTACGAACAGGATTTTGTTCGTAGTAGGGCGCTTGAGCGCCCGTTTCTTTCTTGTTGACATCCATTGCGGGCCTTCGGTTCCCTCTGGCGTTTGATGGCCGGGAAGGCCTTTCACGCGCCATTCGGTGGATGGAGGCCCGTTCTTTGTCTGATGCGTGGGATGGGCACTGTTGCGACTGAACCAATGATTTGGGCCATCGCCTGAGACGGAATTTGCTCCTCTCATCCTCCTTGTCCCTCTTCTCCCCTCAGAAACGGGGAGAGAGAGCTGCGGTGGATGGCCCAACTCATTTTTCCAGTTGCAATAGCGCCCGTTCCGGCCCAGCCCCAGAAAACCCCAAATGAAACATTATTCCACCGGCGGCAGATCGGCGACCCAGAGGGTGCCATCCGCGCGGAGGAAGAACAGCCGGTTTTGCCGCTCATCGATGGCGGCGGCGACCAGGTCTTGCAGGTCCTCCCCGCGGATCTGCCGGACGAAATCGCCTCGCGGGCCGACTTGGATGAGGCGGTCGGGCTCCAGGATGTACAGCCACGGCCGGGGCGCCGCGGGATCCATCGTCAGGCCGATGGGCTGGCTCACGGGCCTCGGAAGCGCGGGGGAGGGTTGCTCCCGCAGGGGGAACCCTTCCTCCTCCTTCCCCATTGTGAACGCCCGTACCCTTCCATCCCGATAGAGCACGTAGATGCTTTGATAAACCAGGAAATCCACCGCCTCCCCCAAGTCGGCCCGGGGTGACTCAAAGTAAGGCTCAGGGTTCTGAGCGTAGTCCTCTCCCACCGGGCGCAGCCGCCAGATCTGCCCCTTCTCGCGATCCAGCACGTAGAGGTTCCCCCCGTAGGATCGCAGCAGGCCATCTGGGATCGGCGGGAGGCCGCTCAGAACCCGGCGCGGGCTCCGGTTGCGGCTCTCCGCCAGGCCTTGGGTGTGAAGGGCCACCAGGGCGCCCGCGGAACGTCCCCCTTCCGCTTCCACCCAGGTGAGATCCAACAGCGAACCGACCGGTTGGCCTTGGAGGAGCATCCCGCTCCACAACAGCTCCCGCGGGGGCTCGTTGAGCAGGGCCCGATGGATCTCATCGTATCCGAGCCAGAGCACGCATCCCCCGGGGCGGGGCGCCTCGCTCCGACAGCGACCCTCGCGGTCCAGCAGGTAGAGCTCGTTATCCCGCAAGATCAGCCGTCGGAGGCGGCCGGGGGGGAGGCTGGCCAGGCGCGTGGGATGCAGCGGCTGGACGGCCTGATCCAGCCGGTCCAGCTGGCGCTGCGCTTGCTCCTGCAGCGCCGCCGCCTCCGGCAGCGCGGCGTATTGCCGGGCGGCCCGCGCCAGATCCCGGGCCGCTTCCCAATGCCGACGGGCCTCGCCGGGGGCCTGCGCTTGGGCCGCCGCCTCGGCCTCTTCCTGCGCTTGGGCCAGCAGCCGGTGGGCGATCAAGGTGTTCCGTTGCTGGATGTAAACCCCGAGGGTGATCAGGGCGATCAGCCAAGGGAGGACCAGCGCCAAGGTGCGCACCCATCCCGGCGAGGCGGGCAATGCCACCGTGGGCCATCCCCAGCGCGGCAGGCGCGGGAGGACCCCTCGTAGCCGTGGGAGCGGTAGCCGGCCCAGCGAGGGCAGCTTCCCGAAGCGCCACCGAACGGTGGAAGGAGCCCGGACGGCGGGAGGAGACGGCTGTTTGTAGGAGGGCGCTTCAGCGCCCGTTCTTGGGAACTCGACGGGCGAGGCGGGCTCCGGAAGGGGCGCTCGGGCGAGCTCGCGGGCCATGATCAAGAAGGCGACCGGATGAGGGACCGCGCGGGCCACTTGAACTTCGATCGCTTCGATGATCAGGGGAAGGTTCTGGATGCGGGTGAGGGCCATCAGCGCCGTCGGCTCCAAAAGCGGCCCAGTTTCCGCATCGGTGACGATCAGCCGGTCCTCCGGCCGCAGCTGGACCATCCCATAATGAAGGGCGATGGCTCGCGCAGCGCCCAAGGCGGCAGGCGCCTCACCTTCCGGGGCGATCACCTGGACCCCCTCGCGGGTCACGTGGGCCGCCCAGGTCGGTCCGGCCTGGATCATGAAGATGGCTTCCTCGCGCAGCGCCAGCAAGGTGAGGCCGATCTCCCAGCGCTCCCCGGGCGCTGCGTTGCGGTTTTGCTCCAGGAGCCAGCGATTCAGGGCCAGGAGGGTTTCTCGGAGGGCGGAGGTCAGGCTGCCGCGCTGGCGGTCGAAGGTGGTCCGCAACAGGCGCGCAGCCTCCGCGAGGGGCAGCGCCTCCGGATCGCCGCGCACGGTCAGGATCGCATAAAGCGGCTCCGGTCGCCCACGCCCTGGAGGGGGGAGCTCCAGCACCAGCCCATGCCTTCGCGATCCTCTATACCAGCCCGCATACGCTGCGCGCATAAGCCTAATGGAAACCTCTCCGGAATCCGGAAGGCGGGATGACCGATCCGGGATGCGCCGCTCGATGGGTTGTTAGGAGGAGCCGTCGCAATCGATGGACCCGGATGGCCGACCGGTGGCGTCGTTTTCGTTTTCACGTCCCCTGTAGCCATAGGAGCTCAGGGGGAATGGAACAACCCTTGCCAATCCCAACCAGGTCTTTTCAACGAACAAAGACGGCATAACCGTGAAAAAAGGAAGGGCCCCTCCCCCCTTTCTCCCCCCTCCCCGCGGCCCGAAAGGCCGCGGGAAGGGGGGAGAAAAATTTTTTCTGGGGCTGGACCGGGGGCCAAAGGCCCCCGGTCCAGCCCCAGAAAATCCCAAATGTTCGCATGGAAAAGCCCTGCGTCTCAACAGGTCTTTGGCGCCCATTCCTGAGCGCGATCACTCTGGATTGGAACAGCGATCGCCGAATCCCCTTTCGTTGGCCCAGCGCTCGCACAGCGCCCGGAGGATCTCCCGCGCGCCCTGCACATCGCCGATGGCCGCCCGCCGCCGGGCGTCCTGAAGCCGCTGCCAGAACCACTCGCCCTCGGGATCCTCCGGCTCCCGCATGAAATCCGCGACGATCCTTTCCCGAACAGCCTCCCGCCAATCGGGCAGCCATGTTCCGAGGAAATAGGCGGAAGGATCATAGGTCCGTTGGTAGGCTCGAAGGGCCTCATAGAAAGCCACTGTGAACTGCAGATCGGCGATCTGATCCGGATCCACCGGTAACCCCCGCAGACGCTCCAGCCACCGTGCTTCCATCCCCTGGATACTTTGATGATAGACAGCCCGGAGAGCCCGGTCAAGGAGCTCCCGATCAGTTTCCCCGGGTCGACGCTCCATCGCCCGAAGGAAGGCTCGGAAGCGGGGCCATCCGCCCTCCCGAACCAGCTCCTCGACGAAGGCGCCCGCCTCCAGGTAACCGATCTCATGAGGATGGGTGTAGAACCCTTCCACCAGGCGATCCAGGGGGATCCACTGGCCCATATGGAGGAGGGCAGCGGCTCGCAGCGGGAGGGGTTCCGGGCGGTAATGCCCTCCGGCGACGAAGACGGCCATGCCTTCGAGGATGAAGGAAGGGAGATGAGCCAGGCAATCCTCCCGCTCCAACCATGCGCAGGTCATCCGATGGGTCAGCTCATGGCGCAAAATGGTCGGGAGATCCGCGGGCAGGCGGTCCGATAACGGATAGGTGAGGATCAAGCTATCGCCGACCGTGAACCCACCCTGTCCGAGAAGGCGGGGGATCCAGACGATCTGGGTGGAAAGCCGGGCCGGGACACCCAGGCGGGCGCGCACCGCGGCCTCCGCCTCATCCGCCCAGGCCATCAGCTGGGGCAAATCCCGCTCCGCGGCGGTTCCGGTCAGATAGATGTGCGAACAGCATCGGCTTTCCGCTTGAGCCCAGCGGGCCCGGCGTTCCGCTTCGGGAAGCATCCCCTCCGGGCGCAGAAAGAGGGTCCGGGTCACCGAATCGCCGACCTGGAGTCCTTCTTCGGGAGGGCGGGCCATCGCAATCAAGGAAAAGCTTCCAGCGGGCCGCGCCTCCCAGACCCAGGTCCACACCGTCCGGTGGGAGGCGCCCGGAGCGAGTTCCGGCAGGAGCGCTTCCGCCAGGATCTCCGATGCAAGCCCGTTCCCCCGCCGGATCTCCACTCGGGCGCCGTTGAGCGGGAGAGCCCCGGTGTTGCGAACCTCGACCTCAAAGCTCAGGCGATCGCCCTCGTAGAGCGGCCCATCCGGATGAACGCGGAAATCCACGATGGTCAGCGTCTTCCGAAGGGATGGGGTGGGAGGGACGAATGGCGGCGCGGGGGAAGGGGTCGGCGTCACGGAGAGCGAAGTCCGCGTAGGCTCCCCGCGTGATCCTTCGCCGCCTAAAGAGGGAAGTGCGGGCAACCAGAGGGCGCCGAGCAGCAGCCCGAGAAGAACGAGATACTTGTGGATCGAAGGATGATTAGATCCCATGAGCGGTGCCCCACTTGAACCTATCAATCCACAGACCTTCCGAGTTAGCGCACGATGGGACGCCCTTGTCGTTAATCATACGGCGGAATTCGCGCGGTGGATTGCCCAAATCGTTTTCCAGTTGCAATAGCGCCCGTTTTTTCTTGCGAACATCCGTCACAGGCTCTCGGTTTCCTCTGGCGTCGGATGGCCTGGAGGGCCTTTCAGGCGCCATTTGGCGAGTGGAGGCTTGTTCTTTGTCTGACGCATCGGACGGGCACTGAAGCGCCCTACTACGAACGGGATTTTGTTCGTAGTAGGGCGCTTGAGCGCCCGTTTTTTCTGGCGAACATTCATTGCGAGTCTTCGGTCTCCTCTGGTGTCTGAAGGCCTGAAGGGCCTTTCACGCGCCATTCGGTGAATGGAGGCTTGTTCTTTGTCTGACGCGTGGGACTGGTGCTTTTGCAGCTTAGTAAATTATTTGGGCAATCGTGTGGGGCAGACTTTGTCTCTCTTCTCCCCCCAGAAACGGGGGGAGGAAGAGTTGCGGTGGATTGCCTCAATCATTTTTCCAGTTGCAATAGCGCCCGTTCCGGTCCAGCCCCAGAAGAATTTTTTCTCCCCCCCTCCCCGCGGCCTTTCGGGCCGCAGGCTACGTTACCCCGAGTATCCAGGATTTCCATCGG
>DATMAC010000318.1:0-5697 GCA_035573655.1 Thermoflexus sp. | reverse complement strand
GGGGAGGGGGGAGAAAATTTTTTCTGGGGCTGGGCCGGGGGCCGAAGGCCCCCGGCCCAGCCCCAGAAACCCTCAAATAAATCGAAAAAGCTTGGATCGCAACGCAGCCCCTGGAGACGGGATGAGGACCCCACCCGCTCGAAGTCCTAACTCGTATCCGAACTTCAGCGGACAATGGATGGACGCCTAACTTGCGCTTGCTAAGAATCAGATTCCCTCCTCCCCGTGCGGCAGAACCGCACGGGGAGGAGGGAAAGGAGAGTAGGGCGATTCTCCTTATCACATAGTCCCTTTGAATTTTTGACGTAGGGCGTTACCCCGACTTCTCCTTACGAAAGTTGGGACGCGCTCGGCTCCTGGAGCGGGCTGGCCGCATCGGCCATCGTATGGTATACTTTCCCGTTGCTGGATCCCACACACCCTGGACCGGCCGGGGCGTGCCCGCTATGTGCTGGCTCCCGCCGGGAGGAAGGGGTGGCGGACCAAAACGCACATGGAGGGAAGCTTATGCCCTTGGTTACGATGAAGGAGCTGCTGGAAGCGGGGGTGCACTTCGGCCATAAAACCAACCGATGGCACCCCAAGATGAAACCTTACATCTTCACCGAGCGAAACGGCGTCCACATCATTGATCTCCAGCAAACCATCCGCGCCCTGGAGAGCGCTTACGCCCTCGTCCGGGATCGGGTCGCCCAGGGGGGTACGATCCTCTTTGTGGGCACCAAACGCCAGGCCCAAGAGATCATCGCCACGGAGGCCCAGCGGTGTCAAATGCCCTATGTGAACTATCGCTGGCTGGGCGGAACGCTGACCAACTGGCGGACGATCCGGGAGCGCATCCGCTACTATATCCAGCTGGATGAGATGATCCGCAACGGCGGGCTGGATTCGATGCCCAAGAAGGAAGCGATCCGCCTCCGCCGGAAATATGAAAAGATGCGTCTGAAGTTCGAAGGCCTCCGTGTCCTGAAACGCCTCCCGGATATGCTGTATGTTGTGGATACCATGCGCGAGGCCACGGCCATTCGGGAGGCCAACGCCCTGAACATCCCGATTGTTGCTATCGTGGATACGAATTGCGATCCGGATCCGATCGACCACATCATTCCAGCGAACGATGATGCGATCCGTTCGATCAAGCTGGTCACCCGCCTGATCGCCGACGCTGTCTTGGAAGGCCTCCAGCTTCGAGAGAAGATGGGCGTGGCGGAGGTGCCGGAGGAAGAAGAGGAAGTGGAGGCGGAGGCTCTGGTCCTGGAGCCGCGCCGCGTGTTTGAGGCAGAGGAGGAGCTTGAGGAAGGTGAGGGGATCGAAGAAGTCGAGGAGGAGTTTGAGGAGCTGGAGAGTTAAGCCCTTCGCCCTTGCCGGTCAAGGGGCGGTGAGGGGGAATGGGCTCTATCCTCTGCTCTCAGCAGCCTCTCACAGTGCAAGCCATAGTTCTATCTTCATTCGGAGGGAAGTTCCTTGAACATCACAGTCGACATGGTGAAGCGTCTTCGGGAGATGACCGGGGCGGGTGTTCTGGATTGCCGCAAAGCTCTGGAGGAGACCGGAGGGGATTTCGAGAAGGCGATCGATTACCTGCGGGAGAAAGGCCTGGCGCGGGCAGCCCGGAAGCTGGAGCGGACGGCCCGCGATGGCCTGGTGGTGGCCTATGTGCATCCGGGCAATCGAGTGGGGGTGCTGCTGGAATTGAACTGCGAGACCGACTTCGTGGCCCGCACGCCGGAGTTCCAGCAACTGGCCCATGATCTGTTGCTCCAGATCGCGGCTGCGAATCCGCGTTACATCCGGCGCGAGGATATCCCTCCGGAAGTTCTGGAGCGTGAACGCCAGATCTATCTGAAGGAAGCCCTGAACGAGGGCAAACCGCCTCACATCGCCGAGAAGATCGCCGAGAATCGGCTGGCCCGTTTTATTCAGGAGGTTTGTCTCTTAGAGCAGCCCTTCATCAAGGATGAGGATCGCACGGTGGGACAAGTGATTATGGAGGTGATCGCCCGGGTGGGCGAAAACATCGTGGTTCGCCGGTTCACCCGTTATGAACTTGGAGAGACCATCGAGTAAAATCAAAGGCCGGGCTTGAGGCCCGGCCTTTGATTTGTAACCAGGGCTTTTCAATGTTCTCACCATTTGGGGTTTTCTGGGGCTGGGCCAGGGGCCGAAGGCCCCTGGCCCAGCCCCGCGGCCCGAAGGGCCGCGGGGAGGGAGAAGAAAGAGGGGAGGGGCCATCCCTTTCTGCACTGTGGTGCCGTCTTGGTTAGAACTTTGAAAAAGCCTGACTTGGAACTTGCGGTGCTTCTTCCGTATTCGGTTTTGGGGTATGCTATGGGGAAGGCCGACAGCCCCTCCCGGCAGCCCGGAGGGCTGTGGGGAGGAGGGAAAATCCTTCAGGGGCTGAGGGCTGCCCCAGCGCCGCTCAGCCCCCGCAGGTCCCCATAGGGAAATTCGAAACTTCTGCGAAAGCTGGGGAGCGTAGGATGTTGAGGTGACGCTCCCGAAATGGTATTTGACTGGAGGGAGTATCTTCGATGGCAGAACCGAAATATCGACGGATCCTCTTGAAGTTGGGCGGGGAAGCCCTGGCGGGTCCTGGAGGATTCGGGATCAGCCCGGAGCGAGCGACCGAGCTGGCCGCCCGGATTAAAGCGGTGAAGGAAATGGGGGTAGAAATCGCCGTCGTCATCGGCGCTGGGAACCTCTGGCGGGGTCGTGATGGCCTCGCCCATCGCATGGACCGGGCGACCGCGGATCAGATGGGGATGCTGGCCACGGTGATGAACGCGCTGGCGCTACGGGATGCCCTGGAGCGCCTGGGGGTGCCCACCCGCGTCCAGACGGCGATCGAGATGCGGGCGATCGCGGAGCCCTACATTCGATTGCGGGCGATCCGCCATCTGGAGAAGGGCCGTGTGGTGATCCTGGGGGCCGGAACCGGGAACCCTTATTTCACTACCGACACCGCCGCCGCGCTCCGGGCGATGGAGATCCATGCCGATGTCCTCATCAAGGCCACCAAGGTGGACGGGGTATATGACGATGATCCGCTGGTGAATCCGAACGCCCGCAAATTTGATAAACTAACATATATAGAGGCCCTGAGCCTTCGTTTGAAGGTTCTGGATAGCACAGCCCTATCCTTGTGCATGGATCACAATCTGCCGATCATCGTTCTCGACCTGTGGCAACCGGATAGTCTGGAGCGGGCGGTGATGGGGGAGCCGGTCGGAACGTTAATTGACGGTTAAACGGCCCCCCGCGGTGGAGATTTTTGAGAAATCAGGGGCCGTCGGAGGGAGGCCTCTAGGCCGTAAGGTTTTTTCTCCTCGCAGCCTCTAGATGGCTTCCATCTTGCATGGAGGTGAAAGCTCGCGATGATCCCGAAACAGGTCTTCCGAGATGCGGAAGAGCGCATGCGCAAGGCCATTCGGGTTTTTGAAGATGAGCTGAAGGGCATCCGCACCGGTCGGGCTTCCCCTGCGCTGGTGGAGCGGATCCCGGTAGAATATTACGGGACCCAGGTTCCCCTTGAACAGCTGGCGATCATCCGAGCGCCGGAGCCTAACCTGCTCACGATCCAACCTTATGATCCGAAAGTGTTGCCGGAGATCGAGCGGGCGATTTTGAAGTCCGATTTGGGGCTGACCCCCAGCAACGATGGACGGATCATCCGGTTGGTCCTGCCCAGGTTGACGGAGCAGCGTCGTCAGGAGCTGACCAAGCTGGTGCATAAACGTTTGGAGGAAACCCGGATCGCGATCCGGAACATCCGGCGGGATGCATTGGAGGAGCTCCGGACCCGCCATAAGAATAAAGAAATGTCCGATGACGAGCTGGAAGAGGCCCGGGAGGAAATCCAAAAGCTTACTGATCGTTACATTGAGGAAGCGGAAAAAGTTGCCCAAGCCAAGGAGAAGGAGATCATGTCCTTCTGAGCGCTTCCTCATGCGGATGCGGGTTGCGGAGTGCAGTCTGCGTCCCCACCCGTTCATCGTTATATGCAGGAGCGAAATCGATGAAGGAAGGTCTCGTGAGCCAGCAAAACAGTCAACAAGCAGTGAGGACATTGAAAATCCCGACCCATATTGCGATCATCATGGACGGGAACGGCCGCTGGGCGAAGGCCCGGGGGCTTCCCCGACTGGCTGGACACCGGGCGGGGACCGAAAACCTGCGCCGCGTGATCGAGGCGTGCGCGGATCTTGGCGTCCGGATCCTCACGATTTACGCTTTCTCCACGGAGAACTGGCGTCGTCCTCTCGAGGAGGTTCACGGTCTCTTTGGCCTCTTAGAGGAGATGATCGATCGGGAGCTGGATAACCTGGACCGGAATGGGGTGCAGATCCGTCATCTGGGTAGCCTGAATGGGGTGCCGGAACGGCTCCAGCAAAAGATCCGCATGGCAATCGAGCGGACGAAGGAGAACTCCCGGCTGATCCTGTGTGTCGCTTTCAACTATGGCGGACGCCAGGAGATCGTTGAGGCGGTCCGTCGGATCATTGCGGATGGGATCCCTCCGGAGGCGGTCGATGAATCCCTCATCTCTCGTTATCTCTATACGGCGGGGTTGCCGGACCCGGACCTGATCATCCGCACCAGTGGGGAGATGCGTTTAAGCAATTTCCTGCTATGGCAGGCTGCTTATGCGGAGTTCTACGTAACCCCGGTTTACTGGCCGGACTTCAATCGGGAAGAGCTGCTGAAGGCGATTGAAGCCTACAGCTGGCGGGAGCGTCGGTTCGGACAGATCAGCGAACAACTGGCCTCTCATCCACCATCCCGTTAGCCGTGTTGCGTCAGCGTCTCCTCGTCGCCCTCGTTGCCATCCCCCTGCTCGCCGCCCTGGTCCATCGGGGGGGATGGCTGTGGTCCGGAACGGTCGGCATTGTCCTGCTGATCGCGGCCTGGGAATATGCCCGACTGATCCGGTATATTGGGTTCTCTCCTTCTTCCGGATGGATCGGGGTGATGATCCTGGGCTTTCTGGGCGATGCCATGATCCCTCTCCTGGGCCCTCGTCTGGCTGAGCTTACGCTCACGTTGGTCCCCCCGCTGGCTCTGGTATGGTTCTGGTGGATCCGGCGCACGGAGCATCCCATTGCGGATTGGGCCTTCACTGCTGCGGGCGGCCTCTATCTGGGGTGGCTAGGGCGTTCATTTGTCTGGCTGCGGAATCTCCCGGAGCCTTATGGCCGCTGGTGGGTCGTTTTTGTCCTGTTCGTCACATGGGGGTCGGATACTGGGGCGTATCTGATCGGCCGTCGGTGGGGGCGTCATCGACTGGCTCCCCGGCTGAGCCCGGGCAAAACCTGGGAGGGGTTCTTTGGGGGTTGCCTGGCCGGCCTCCTGGTCGGGGCGTTGTTGGGGGTTCTCATCGAGCTGGGGGCTGGGCCGGGCGCGCTGTTGGGCCTGCTGATGGGGTGCCTCGGAACCCTGGGCGATCTTTCCATCTCGGTTTTGAAACGACGGGCCGGGGTGAAGGATTCCGGGAACCTCTTTCCAGGGCACGGAGGGGTGCTGGATCGTCTGGATAGCCTCCTCTGGAATGGTATGCTGGCTTACCTTTACGCGCACTGGATCCAGGGGTTCTGATCCCACTCTTGTTTTGAGGATGTGCTGAAGTTCGGACGCGAGTTGGAACATCGAGCAGGTGGGGTCCTTACCCCGCCTTCAGGGGTTGCGTTGCGATCCAAGCCT
>DATMAC010000317.1:0-14751 GCA_035573655.1 Thermoflexus sp. | reverse complement strand
TTTATATGCGGCGGAGGAAGTGGATGGTCCCTTCCACCTCCCTATGTGACTTTGCCGCACGGGGAGGGGGAAATTTTGGTTTCTTCTATGGGGTGCGGGCCGCCTTCGGCGGCCCGCACCCCATGAAGAAAATTTCGGTGGGCAAACCGGACGAGGGTGTCCGGAAGACGAACCACGTAACTCTGAATTAGAGGGAGGCCCCCATGCCGGAACGAGTCGCGCTCTATCTCCAGGATGCCCATGACCTCCGGGAAGCCATGCGCTACGTGCAGTATGCCGAGCAACGCGGCTTCGAGGCCGTCTGGCAGGCGGAATCCCGTCTGGTCCGCGACGCCATCGTGCCCATGGCCGCCTACGCCGCGGTCACCGAACGGATCAAAGTGGCCTCCGGTGTGATCAACAACTGGACCCGCAACCCTGCTCTGATCGCCGCGACGTTCCTCACCCTGGATGACCTTGCCCCCAACCGTGTGATCCTCGGCATCGGGGCCTGGTGGGATCCTCTGGCCTCTAAGGTTGGGATCAAACGCGAGAAGCCTTTAAAGGCGATGCGGGAAGTTGTAACCGTGGTGCGGGACCTCCTGGCCATGAAACGCGTGACGTTCCACGGGGAGTTCGTTCACCTGACCGACGTGGAGCTGGATGTGGTATACGGACGCCGGGAGCCCCGCAATGTGCCGATTTATATCGGGGCGACCGGCATGCAGATGATGGAGCTGGCGGGCGAGATCGCGGATGGTGTGCTGTTGAACTATCTGGTCTCCCCGAAATACAACGAGATGGCGCTCCATCACCTGGAGCTTGGGGCGAAACGGGCGGGCCGACGCCTGGAGGACATCGATCGGCCCCAGCTGGTGGTCTGTTCGGTCGACCATGATCGCAAGAAGGCGTTGGACAGCGCGCGGAAGCTGGTGACCCAGTATCTGGGCCAGCAGCCCCACATCATGAAGGCCAGCGGGGTGCCCCAGGAGCTCCTGGATGAGATCGGCCGCGTCCTCACCTGGCCCGCGACCCCCGAGCAGATCGAGCGGGCGATGGAGCTGGTGCCCGATGATATCGTCCAGCTCATCACCGCCAGCGGGTCTCCGGAGGAGGTGCGTTGCAAAGTGGACGAATACCGCGCCGCCGGGTGCACCTGCCCGGTCCTCTATCCGTTGGGCGATGTCCGGCTGATGATCGATATCTTCGCCCAAGCTTAGCGCTTCTTCCCTTGGCTTTTGGGGTGTGCAACGGGGAAGGTGGATCGCCCCTTCCCGCAGCCCACTGGCCGTGGGAAGGGGGGCCGGGCGTCGAAAGGTGCCCGGCCCCCCCAACCCTTAGGGAACCCAAACCCACAAACTGATTGCCGGAGGTCCTTCACGATGCTGCTCAACCTTCGAGAATATCATCGCCCGAAAACGTTGGCGGAGGCCCTGGCCCTTCTACGGCGCTCGGACGTCCGGACCGTTCCCATCGGCGGGGGGACGCAGGTCCTAGGAGAGGGATCCAAAGAGGTGGAAGCGGTAGTGGATCTTCAGGATCTGGGGCTGAATTTCATCGGGCTGGAAGGGAACATCCTTCGGATCGGCGCGACGACCCCATTGCAGGCGCTGGTGGAGTCCCCTCTCACCGCCGCATACGGAAACGGGATCCTCGCCACCGCCGCTCGGGAGACAGCTCCTCTTCCCCTGCGGAACCAGCGCACCGTGGGGGGCGCCGTGGTCGGTGCCTCCGGCGAGCAACCCCTGGCGACCGTCTTGATGGCGCTGGAGGCAGAGCTGCTCGTGTTCACCGAACCGGAATCCCCTCGCACCCTGCGCCTGGAGGCTTTTTACGATTACCGGGAAGCCCTCCGACGTCAAGGGATGATCCTCACCGAGGTTCGGCTTCCCCTCTCCGCCGCGCCGATCGGCGCCTCCTTCCACAAGGTCGCTCGCACGCCGGCCGACGCCCCGATTGTGGGGGTGGCCGTTCGGCTGTTCCGGGGAGTGGATGGGGCCTGCCACGGCGTGCGAATCGCCGTCGGCGGGGTCGCCGCCCGGCCGGTTCGACTGATGGAAGTGGAATACACCTTAGAAGGACGACCACCCGATCCGGAGCGGTTCGCCGAAGCCGCCCGCCAGGCCCAGGCCCGAGTGAACCCTCCGGGGGATTTCCGGGGCTCCGCGGACTACCGGCGGGAGATGGTTGGGGTGCTGCTCCGGCGGGCCCTGATGGATGCCGCCCGACAAGCGGGGTTCGCCCTCTGAGGGACGTCGCCTTTCCATCCCTTTGCCCACATTCATCGGGTTTTCCCTCTGGCCCGGCCCGCTCCCCTAATTTTTTTATCCTCCCGGGGTGAAGGAACAAGGCACGATCTATCACGAGAGGGCAGAGAGGTGTATAATCCAAGGAAAGGGGAAAGGCGGTGATGGCATGGTTGGTGTACAGAACCCGACGAGCCTGGAGTTCCTCCTGGAACAGATCCGAGACCCCCTCAGCCCCCAGGATCGAGAGTTGATCGAGCGGGCCTATCAGGTTGCGGAGCGGGCCCACTGCCACCAGACCCGCGCCTCGGGCGAACCCTATTTGTATCACTGCCTGGCTGTCGCCGGCATCCTGGCGGAGCTCCGAATGGATCCCCCCGTGATCGCTGCCGGCCTGCTGCACGATGTGGTGGAAGATACCGGGGTGTCCCTAGAGGACATCCGGCGGGATTTCGGGGAGGAAGTCGCCCGCCTGGTGGACGGGGTCACCAAGTTGAAATACATCGACCGCCTCCGAACCTCCCCGGAGGATGGCGAAGCCCGCCGCACCAGCCGGGATGAGCAAAGCGCCGAGAACATCCGCAAGATCTTCTTCGCCATGGTGGAGGACCCCCGGGTGGTGCTGATCAAGCTGGCCGACCGGTTGCATAATATGCGCACCTTGGGCGCTCTCCCGCCGGAGAAGCAGAAGCGCATCGCCCGGGAGACCTTGGAGATTTACGCCCCCCTGGCCAACCGCTTGGGCATCTGGCAGCTCAAGTGGGAGCTGGAAGACCTGGCGTTTCGCTACCTGGAGCCCGAAAAGTATCGGGAGATCGCCCGGGCCATCGATGAACGGCGGGCGGAGCGGGAGCGCCATATTCAGCAAATCATTGAGCGGATCAAGGCCCGCTTGGCCGAAGAAGGCATTCAGGCGGAGGTCACCGGCCGGGCCAAGCACATCTACAGCATCTACCGCAAGATGGTCCGCAAGGGGGTCTCCTTCGACCAGGTCTACGACGTGCGGGCCGTCCGCATCATCGTGAACACGATCCCGGAATGCTACCAGGTCCTGGGCATCATCCACTCGATGTGGCGCCCGATCCCGAAGGAGTTCGATGACTACATCGCCAATCCGAAGGATAACTCTTATCGCAGCCTGCACACGGCGGTGATGTTGGAGGACGGCAAAACGCTGGAGGTGCAGATCCGCACATGGGAGATGCACTGGGAGGCCGAATACGGCATCGCCGCCCACTGGATTTACAAGGAACAGGTCTCGAAGCGGGACCTGGCCTTTGAGAAGAAGGTGGCCTGGCTGCGTTCCCTGATGGAGTGGCGCAACGAAGTGACCTCCGCGAAGGAGTTCATCGAATCCCTCAAGACCGATGTGTTTGAGGATCGGATTTATGTGTTCACTCCAAAAGGGGACGTCATCGACCTCCCTCGCGGCAGCACGCCCATCGATTTCGCTTACCACATCCATACCGAACTGGGGCACCGTTGCCGTGGCGCCCGGGTGAACGGCAAATGGGTCCCCCTGAACTACGTCCTTCAGATGGGCGATCAAGTCGAGATCATCCCGGCCAAGCAGGGGGGCCCGAGCCGGGACTGGCTGGACCCGGCGAAGGGGTATGTGAAGACCTCCCGCGCCCGTCAGAAGATCCGGCAGTGGTTCAAGCAACAGGGCCGGGCGGAAAACATCCTCCACGGTCGGGAGCTCCTGGCCCAAGAGATCCGGCGCCTCGGTGTCCCCCTCTCGGTGGACGAGGCGGCGCGCCGGCTGTACGGGGAGTTCGGCTACAAAGAGCCGGAGGATCTGCTGGCAGCGATCGGCTGGGGCGATGTCTCCCCGGAGCAACTGGCGCCCCGCCTGATCCGGCTGGAAGAAGAGCGACGTCGGGAGGAACAGAAAACCGCGTCGGAGCTCTCGATTCCCACCGAGCGCTACGACGCCTCGCGGCCGGTGCTGGTGGAGGACAACCCTCAGGGCCTGCTGATGCAGCTGGCCCGTTGCTGTAACCCGGTGCCTGGAGACGAGGTGATCGGCTACATCACCCGAAACCGCGGGATCACCATCCATCGTCGGAATTGCCCCAATATCCTGAACGTGCGCACCCCGGAGCGGCTGATTGAGGTGCAGTTCCCGGCCGGCGAGAAAGGCTACCCGGTTGAGGTGGAGATCGTGGCCATTGATCGGGTCGGCCTGCTCCACGAGATCAGCGGGGTCCTGAAAGACGAGCAGGTGAACATCGCCCGCATCAACGTGGACACGCGCAACGGCTTCGCGGTCTTCCAGGCCACCCTGGAGGTTCGCTCGGCGGCCCAGCTGCACCGGGCCCTGGCCCGCATCGAACAGATCCCCAACGTCCGCGAGGCTCATCGCCGTCGCTGATCCGAAAGCGCCATGGATCGAACCCACCGCTGAAGAGGACCCTCCCCGCGCGAACCCTTAAGCCCTTCTTTCCGGCCAACCCTCCATGGTATAATTGCCTATGGCACGCCCCCGTCGTCTAGTGGCCTAGGACGCCGCCCTTTCAAGGCGGAGATCAGGGGTTCGAATCCCCTCGGGGGCACCTCCGATCCCCGCGCCCCGGTGGAGCCAGGAGGCGCGGGGATTTTTCTCGAACGGATCCTGTTCCTAATCCTGCATGGCTCATCCGCGGATTCAACCGATGCGCTTCCAACGACCGCGAGCTCCCGGACGTCCGAGCCTTTTGCTTCTATTGTTGGCTTCCGGCGGGCTTGCCGCCCTTGCCATGCTCATCCCAAGTCACGCCTGGAACGCCTTCGCGCGGGAGGCTTCCGATCGACCGTTCCAGATCCTGACGAGAACTTTGGCTCCCATTCCCACCCCGGAGCCCACACCCACGCCGCTCCCAACCGCTTCACCCTCTCCAACGATCCAGTGGTCCCCCACCCCTGAGCCGTCGCCCACCCCCGACCCGACCTCCACACCCTATCCATTTTTCCAGGAGCCCTTGCCGCCCTCCGACGGCCAGCCGCGGGCGCTTCGGGTGCCGATCCTGATGTATCACTACATCTCGAATCCTCCGGCGGGAGCGGATCGCTACCGGCTGGACCTCTCGGTGCGGCCATCGATGTTCGAGGCCCATCTCCAATACCTACGGCAGGCGGGGTTTGAGACGGTCTCCCTCAGCGACCTCATCCTTTATCTCACCCAGGGACATCCGCTTCCTCCGCGACCGATCGTGCTGACGGTGGATGACGGCTATCGGGATGCCTATGAGGAGGCGTTTCCCATCCTTCAGCGCTACGGTTTCCGGGCCACGTTCTTCGTCCTCACCGGCCGGGCCGATGAAGGGGATCCCCGCTACCTGTCCTGGGAACAGATTCGGCAGATGAGCGAGGCGGGGATGGACATCCAGCTTCACGGTCGGGAGCACATCCCGCTCAGCGGAAGAGACGAAGCGTTTCTCTTTTATCACATCATCGGCGGAAAGCAGTCCATCGAGGCCCATACCGGCCGCCCGGTGCGCTTTTTCGCCTACCCTTCATCGGATTACGATGAGCTGCTGATTCAATTCCTGGATGGTTATCGGTTCTGGGGCGCGGTGACCACGGCCTACGGGGCCGACGAACGGCTGGCGAATCGCTTCATGTGGCCCCGGATTCGGATCCGCGGCACCGATGGGGTTGAGAAGCTGGCGTGGAAATTAAGCCTCTTGGGCGCAAACCCCGCCCCATAATATGGGCGTTGCGTGAGAACAGCGGAATCGTTCCGTGGCTTCCTGCTTAAAGGTAAAATGGCTTCACCCTCTTTCTCCATCCTTCCCACTGGGGGCGGATTGGGAGCGGAGCAGCGCACGGAAGGCGTGCCGCTTCGCCCCCCAAAAAATCGAGGGGAGCCATGGACGATGGCTCCCCTCGATTCGTGGTCCAAGCGGCAGGCTCACTTCTTGCCCTTCTGCTCCTTGGGCCGCTTGGCGCCGTACTTCGAACGACCCTGGCGCCGCTTCTCCACCCCCGCTGCATCCAGCGCCCCGCGGATGATGTGATAGCGCACGCCGGGGAGGTCCTTCACACGGCCACCTCGGACCAGGACCACCGAGTGTTCCTGGAGGTTATGGCCTTCGCCGGGGATATACGCGGTAACCTCCACCCCGCTCGTTAAACGGACGCGGGCGATCTTCCGCAGCGCCGAGTTGGGCTTCTTAGGGGTCATGGTGCGCACCACCACGCATACCCCACGGCGTTGGGGCGCCCCTTTCGGATCCCAATAGCGCTCTCCGGTCAGGGAGTTATACACCCAGTGGAGCGCAGGCGACTTACTTTTCCGGATTTTCGGTTTGCGGCCCTTGCGAACCAGCTGATTAATCGTCGGCATCCTGATTTATCCCTCTGAAGGTGTTCGCGCTCGGAACGGCGCGATCTCCGGATCGCAGCACGCAACGTATTTTACACGAGCCAGCATGCTCTGTCAAAGGGCTCCTGGGAGCTTCCGGGAAAGGTGCCCTCCGGATGCGCCTTCGGACAAAGCGCGGACGGTGCTCACCTTCTGCGGCCCGGCAGCCAGCATCCGAAGCCGCACGATTGGAGACGAACGATCCTCGGGCGAATCGCTTATGGTAGATCTCCCTGAATGCACTCTATCCCCTATCGGCCCTCCAGAGGGAGGCCCGCCTGCTCCCAGGGGCGATCATTCCGCCGTCCAGGTTCCACACGTTCGTGTAGCCCAGCCTGACCAGGGTCTCGGACGCGATGGCGCTCATCCGCCCGCTGCGACAGTACAGCACGATCTTGGCGTTCTTATCGGATGGCAGTTGGCTCAGGTTCTGCTCAATCTCATTGTATGGGATGGAGAGATCAGTACCTGGGATATTACCCTCAAAGGGGACGTGCACGTTGACGAGGAGGAAGTCTTTGTTCGCCAGCATGGTTCGGAGCTCGGCGACGGAGATGTTGGTGTAGAAGCCGCCCGGGACGGATACCTTCCGCCCGATCTCCCCAGCGCCCAAAGGGGCAGCTGGGGGAGCTCCGCCGCCGCAGGCAGTGAGCAGAAGGAGGATACCCAGACCGAGAGCAGATAAATACGGCGATTTCATCGTTTTACTCCCCGGTTAGCGCTTTTCTGAAATCTGAATCCCATCCAGGGAAGATTGCACCTCTGTGCATTTTCGATATATTATAGAATATCAGCGTTCTGCCCACCGACTTCGCAACAAGATCAGAGACCATAACGATCTGTCCAAGGAGGTGATCCCCAATGGGTGCAGTGCCGAAACGTCGGGTGACGCGGACGCGGCGGGGGATGCGCCGGGCGCACGATGCGCTCGAGCGGCCGAACCTGGTGCCGTGCCCGCGTTGTAAAAACCGGATCCTCCCCCATCACGTCTGCCCCTACTGTGGGACGTATCGAGGTATCCAGGTCCTCGAGGTTGAAGGACGCGCCTAAAAGCGCAGCCGTGCCGCTGAGTTGCAAGGATCGGGATTGGAGACGGAGAGTCTCCCCTTTTTCCCTCCCCACAGCCCGAAAGGCTGTGGGGAGGGGAATCAATCCCTTTGGGGTCAGAGCGGTTCGCGGCAAGGGCGCTGGAGTGCTCGCGTGGGGTGCTCTCCTTTAACCTCCAAAACCTCTTGAACGATCCCGGATAGCGGAAACCTGGGGATTCTCAGCAGTTATATCGTTCGGATGAAGCGGACCGCCCGTTTCCAAAATCCTATGGGTGAATGAAAGGCGAGCCATTCCAGGGGGACTCCGTATGGCCCGGCTGCTTCACGGCAAGGCGTTGTGGAAAGAGATCCGGCAGCTGGCCCAGCGCAGCCAGTGCTTGATCGCAGCGGTGGGATTCGTCGGCAAACGCCCAGACCGGTTGCTGCAATGGCCACGCCGTTCGGTGCTGATCGCGGACCTTTCGGAGGCGCGGGTTCGGGAGGGGAGCTCCTCGGCCAAGGGGGCGCTGCGCCTCTTGAAGCAGGGCGTGAAGGTGCTGAGCCTGCCCGGGCTCCACGCGAAGGTGTTCCTGTTCGACCGACACGCCGTCGTGGGGTCGATGAATCTGTCTGAGGACTCCCAGGAGAGGCTGGAGGAAGCCGGGGTCGTGCTGTCGGGAAAGGAGCTCCGGGGCGTCCGCCAGTACCTTCGGCGCTTGCAGCATGCGGCCATCCCGATGTCGGAGGACATCCTGCGCGAGCGCGCGAAGCGGGAACCCCGACGGCCTCGTTTCGCGGCGCCCCGGGCCAGGGCCGACCGGCGCGAGCGGGGAGAGGTGCCGGCAGGACGTGTCTGGCTGCTGCCGACGAAGTGGGACCGCGAGAAAGAAACGGAACGCCGAGCCGCGAAGAGGGCGCTGACCCGGTTGCGGAAGGAGCATGGGGTGGAGCGAATCACGTGGTACAACGCCTGCGGGGTGGACCTGTACCGGAGGGCCCGCGAGGGCGACTGGGTATATTGTTGGTGGGCCGGGAGACGCTCGTGGGGCCGTCTCGAGGGGCCGTACCAGGTGGTGCAGCCGGTCGACCTGGGGGCGCGTTTCGAGGACCGGCGTTACCGCCTCGCGCTCTACCGCCCGCGGCGGATGGGCTGGAAGATGGACATCCCTCTGGACGAAGGCGACGTCCGCTTGCTCGCAAAGCTGGTGGGAGATCCCCGGAAACCTGAAGAGGTGAGAAGCGATCCGCTCAAGTGGAAGGTGCGTCTGCTGAGCGAGGCGGAGCGGAGAAAGCTCAAGCGCGTGCTGGCACGCCTTGAGGAGAAAAATCGGCGAGCGCGATGATGGCGTGGACGGGTGACGGTCAACAAGAAGCGCTTCCCTTCCCGGTTGAGGAGGAGGGTTTGCCCTCCCAGGCCGGCCGGAAGGGCAAGATCTTCCTCGCCCTTTTCGGAGGCCTGTTGGGGATCGGTCTTTGCGTGATCTTCGGCCTGGCGATCTTCGGCGCCCCTTGGACACCCCGATGGCTCGACACAGGGGTGCCGCTTGAGCGCCTGCATGAAGGGGTCCCCTTCCCCGTGACCCTCTCCGATCGAAGCGGGCGGATCTATCCCCTGATCCTGGTGCGGACCGGGGAGGCGGTGAAGGCTTTCCCCATGCACCCCCCCGGTGTGCACTGCCTCCTGAAGATCGAGGGCGTGGAATTGGTCGCCGAGTGCACCGGATGTCGCTTCGCCGCGGACGGTCGTCCCATCTCAGGCCCTTGTTCCTCGCCTCTACCCGCCCACCCGGCCCGGGTGATGGGCGGCTCGATTTGGGTGAACATCAACCAGCTTCGATGAGGGACCCTACCGTCGGCATTCATGCATTTCGTAGGGGCGCCCCTTGTGGGCGCCCGATGGGCGGGCACAAGGCCCGCCCCTACAATATGCGGACCATCGGCATTCACGCATTTCGTAGGGGCGCCCCTTGTGGGCGCCCAATGGGCGGACACAAGGCCCGCCCCTACAATATGCGGACCATCGGCATTCGCGCATTTCGTAGGGGCGCCCCTTGTGGGCGCCCGATGGGCGGACACAAGGCCTGCCCCTACAAAACAGGAGGGGTCAGATGCGCGAGGTCGTGATCGTCACTGCCGTGCGAACGCCAATGGGCAAATACGGGGGAGCGTTGAAGGACGTGCGGCCCGATGATCTGGCCGCCCTGGTGATCCGGGAGGTGGTGCGGCGGGCCGGCATCGACCCGGCGATCGTGGACGAAGTCTACATGGGCTGCGCCAACCAGGCGGGTGAAGACAACCGGAACGTGGCCCGGATGGCGCTGCTGCTGGCGGGGTTCCCCGAGCACGTCGCTGGAGTGACTGTCAATCGATTGTGCGCCTCTGGGTTAACCGCGGTGAACATGGCCGCGCGGGCCATCCGGTGCGGCGAGGCGGATGTGATCGTGGCCGGCGGGGTGGAGAGCATGACCCGCGCGCCATGGGTGATGCCCAAGGCGGAGACCCCGTTCCCCCGAGGCAATTTCACGGTTTATGACACGGCCTTGGGGTGGCGGTTCCCGAACCCCCGGATGGAGGCGATGTTCCCCCTGGAATCCATGGGCGAGACGGCCGAGAACATCGCCGAGGAAAACCCGGACATCACGCGGGAGGAGCAGGACCGGTTCGCCCTCCGCTCCCATCAACGAGCCGTGGAGGCGATCCGCACCGGAAAATTCAAAGAGGAGATCGTCCCGGTGGTCATCGAGCGGCCAGGGCAACCGCCGCGGATAATCGATACCGACGAGGGGCCCCGCTACCGGGTGGAGAACGGCGAGATCGTCCTGGATACGGATCTGGAGCGCCTCTCCCGTCTGCCCCCTGTGTTCCGGAAAGGCGGGACGGTGACGGCGGGGAACTCCTCCAGCCTGGCCGATGGCGCCGCGGCGTTGCTGCTGATGAGCGCGGAGAAGGCGCGGGCCCTCGGCCTGCGGCCGCTGGCCCGGTGGGTCGCCTCCGCTGCCGTGGGGGTGAACCCCCGAGTGATGGGCTACGGTCCGATCTTCGCGACGCAGAAAGTCCTGGAGCGGACCGGGCTGACCCTGGATCAGATCGACCTGGTGGAGATCAACGAAGCCTTCGCGGTCCAAACCCTGGCCTGCATCAAGCGATTGGAGCTGGATTTGGATAAGGTGAACGTCAACGGAGGGGCCATCGCCCTAGGGCATCCGTTGGGATGCAGCGGGGCGCGGATCCTGACCACCCTGCTCTATGAGATGCGCCGCCGGAAGGCGCGCTACGGGTTGGCCACCTTATGCGTCGGCGTGGGACAGGGGGAGGCGACGATCGTGGAAGGCCTTCACGAGGCGGATTGAGCCGATAGAAAAAAACAGGAGGGGGCGCTTCCGGCGCCCCCTCCCATTTTCCTTCAGCTCCAGTCCCCCTTCTTGATGCGGGTCAGGAACTCGGCGTTGGTGCGGGTCTTGGCCAAGGCGTTGAGGAGGGACTCCATCACCTGCGTCAGATCGTACCCTCCTCCATCCGGGGGCGGGGCCATCATCCGGGCGATCATCCGCCGCAGCAACCACACCTTCTCCAGGGTCTCCGGATCCAGCAACAGCTCCTCCCGGCGGGTCCCGGAGCGCTCGATGTCGATGGCGGGGAAGAGACGGCGCTCGGCCAGCTTCCGGGAAAGGTGCAGCTCCCAGTTGCCGGTCCCCTTGAACTCCTCGTAGATCACATCATCCATCCGGCTCCCGGTGTCGATCAGACAGGTGGCGAGGATGGTCAGCGAACCGCCGTTCTCGATGTTTCGGGCGGCGCCGAAGAAGCGCTTGGGCGGATACAGCGCGGCGGGGTCCAGGCCACCCGTCCAAGTGCGGCCGCTGGGTTCCACCACCAGGTTATAGGCGCGGGTGAGCCGGGTGATGGAATCGAGGAGGATCACCACATGCTTGCCCCCTTCCACCATCCGCTTGGCCCGCTCCAAGGCCAGCTCGGCCACCTTGATGTGGTTCTCCGGCGGCTCATCGAAGGTGCTGTGGACCACCTCGGCCTCCACCGAGCGGTCCATATCGGTGACCTCCTCCGGCCGCTCGCCGACGAGCACGACCATCAAGTGCACATCGCGGTAGCGGGTGGAGATCGCGTTGGCGATGTGCTTGAGGACCGTGGTCTTGCCCGCCTTGGGGGGTGAAACGATCAGACCCCGCTGCCCTCGGCCGATGGGCGCCACCAGGTTGATCAGCCGAGTGGTCAGGTTCTTGGGATCGACCTCTAAATCGAAGAGCTCGTTCGGGAAGATCGGGGTGAGCTCCTCGAACCGGGGCCGCTCCCGGGCCTGTTCCGGATCCAGGCCGTTCACGGCCTCCACCCGGAGGAGGCTGTAATATTTCTCCGTCTCCTTGGGGGGACGGATCTGGCCGACCACGAAATCCCCCCGACGCAGGCCGAAGCGCCGGATCTGGGATTGGCTGACGTAAATGTCTTGGGGGCTGGGGAGGAAGTTCGGGTTCACCCGAAGGAACCCGATGGTACCCAGGCCCTCATCCTCAACGATCTCCAAAGTCCCCCCGCCGAAGGCGTAGCCCTGCTGCTCCGCCTTGGCCTGGAGGAGCCGCATGATCAGATCCTGCTTTTTCAAGCGGCTGTAACTGGGGATCTTCAGCCCCCGGGCCAGCTCGCGGAGCTCATCTAAGGTTTTGGATTCCAGATGGATGTAATCGAAATCTAAGATGGGAACTTGAACCTGTGCCTGTTCCATGGTCGCTCCACTCTTAAGGATTGAGATTGGAATCGCAAGTTTTAAGTCATCGATTGCTGCGCGGTGACCATCTCAACGTAGTGATGATCTTTTCACCCGTGGGAGTTCTTTGCGGTGCGGGCCGCCTACGTGATCTGCACCACAAAGAACACTTTTTTCTTCCCTCCCCCTGCAACTTCATCGCATGGGGAGGGGAGAAGGACGAGGAGCCAGCCTGCTTCGCCGGGCGATGGTCCGATCATGACCCTCCGAAATGACGACCCACTGCCCAAAAGTTGTGGAAGATCCAATCGCTTTCCCTTTCCTGCGGCCTGAAGCGACGCGGAAAGAGGATCACATTAGAGGTAACCAAGAGCGAAAGATCCCTGGCAAGCCCCAACCCCCCGAGCACGAATGGATCCATTCGTTTCGATGGACCGCCCCACGGGGGAGCAGGTACTCCATCGCCAGGCTTGTGAACGTGCCCCCAGGGGAGGCGAATCCGCAATTTGAGATGTTTCTAAGATGAGGAGTGGCACCTGGAAGGTCCCTCTGGATATCCCAACATCCCTTCTTCCCCCGCATAGCTGAACCGACTATAGGGAAGAGGGATCAGGAGAACCAGCGGCATCGTTTTGAAGCCATAACTCGTTCCCTCCAAGAACGGAGGCGTGGGCCGCTGAACGATCCTCGGGGCATACCCGCCCGCAACGCCCAGGGGAGACCCGGTGCGCAACCCCTCTATCTGGATACCTCTGGTGATCCTCGGGGTCGATGCCTCAAGCGGCAGAAGCACCTTCATTATACCCAGCTTTGCCAAATCCGTCAAAGCTGCCCCGGGCTTTTCCACAGCTTTTACAAGTTCTCACAAAGACGGCATAACAGAAGAGGATGACCTCCCACCCCCTCCCTGCGACCGAAGGGCCGTGGGGGGGAATCAAAGGGGGGTGGGGCTCTTCCGCCGCCCCTCATGGGCCCCGAGCAGCGTAATTCCTAAATATGAGAACAGAGCCCTACAGCTTTTCGGTAATTATACCGTTCCGGTCAAGGGGATCGCCCCACCCCCCCTGGGAACCCTGAGCTGATTCAATCATCCCTGAAGGCCGCCGCTCTCTTTTCCGCATATAATTTGAGTAAGGATCTCGGCCATCGCGCCGAAGGTTCCCAAGCTCATCGATTGGAATACGCGAGGGGTCCTGCGATGCTGGACTGGCGGCAGGTGAGATTATACGTGCAGGAGCTGGCCGATTACGCGGGGGATCGCCTTCGGGCCCATCCCCCGACCCTACGATATGCCCTCAGCCTGCTCCATCGGTTTTCTGAGGATCTGGAGCGTCTACAACGGATGGCCCGGGAGGCCCTCCGCGTCGGCTGGCGGGGGGCGATCCCTTGGGGGGAGCCTCTCGCCGCCCGATTCCCCCTCCCGCCGGAACAGCCCCATGGGCTCCTCATCGCCGCCGATGGTTCCCAGATTTACCCAGATCGCCACGGGACGATCCCTTATTTTGTTTTGAACATCGGCCTGATCGAGATGCGCCCCGGCTCCGGCGCCCCGCCCGAAACTTGGCACCACCTCATCTTCTGGTATCGGGAGGAGGAGCTCTTCACGGAAGATGGAGAAATGCGTGCCCTGAACGACCTGGAGGCGGAGCGGGACATCCAGGAGCTGGAGCAACTGGCCGAAGCGATGGCCCGCCGGGCGGGCGATCGCTTCGGCCCACCGGTGGGCTTGGCCGACGGCCTGTTGCTCCCATGGGCCCTGGCCCGCGGCGAGCCCTTCGCCGCCGTCCCCGCCGAACGCTATCGGGAGCTGTTCCGACGCGCCGTCAGGGCCTTCGAATCCGCCAAGGGGACGGGGGGCGCCATCGCCGGATACGTCGATCGGCCGACGGGCCATGCGGTGCTGCGCTTGCTGGCTTTGGGGCTTCTGGAGGAGGTTTCTCGGGAGAAGGTCGCCGACTACCCGTTCGGCCAGCTACGGGATCGCACCCTCTTCGCCGAGCTGCTTCAACCCGGAGAGCGCTCCGCCCTCTTCGCTCCGACTTGGCCGATCAATGATCACCTGAGCCATGAGGGACATCGGCTGCTCTTCTTCTACCTCAACGTGGGAACCGAGGGCCGTCCCCATCTGGCCCGTGTCGAGATCCCCGAGTGGGTGGCCCAGGATCGCGCCCGTCTGGACCGGCTGCATCGCGCGATCTGGGATCAGTGTCGCATCCTGGCGGAAGCCCCTTATCCCTATCTGCTCACCCGGGCCCACGAACTGGCCCGCATCCGATCAGAGGAACGGCTGCGCCTGGAGCAGATGATCCAGGAGGCCCTCCTCCGTCGGGGCCTTCGTCCTTCGATCTCCGCCAAGGCGAAGCAGAAGGAGTGGTTGGGGGGATAAAGAAACCCCAGAACGATTCAGCCTGGTCCCATTCGGTTGGGGGCTTT
>DATMAC010000316.1:0-6602 GCA_035573655.1 Thermoflexus sp. | reverse complement strand
CCCGCCAGTGCAAGGCTGCTGAGGTGCCCGCGCTGGCGAAGGAATTCGACTTGGTGGTAACCACCACGCCGGTGCCTCAGGATTTGGGCGTCCCGGTGATCCAGACCCTCGCATTTCTGACAGGGATCGGCAAGGATCAGGTGTTGGATCAGATCGCCGAGATCCTCCGGAAGGGCTAAGAGGATCTCCGGCGCTGTTGGACTGAAGGTGCGGAGACCCTCAGCATCAAGCGCTGATGAAAGCGGGCCATCCTATTTTTGAAAGGAGGATGCCATGGAGGTCTTTCTGAGCACATTGAAAGCGATCATCGATAATCTGGGCGCAACAGTTGCTTTGCCGATCATCATCTTTCTTTTCGCTGTGGCTCTGGGGGCCCAGCCCGGCCGGGCGTTCCGGGCCGGTGTGACCATCGGCATCGCCTTCATCGGAATCAACTTGGTCATCGGCTTGATGTGGACCAACCTCTCCGAGGTTGCCCAGGCGATGGTGAAGAACACCGGCATCCAGCGGGACGTGGTGGATGTGGGTTGGCCCTCGGCGGCGGCTATCGCTTTCGGCTCCGCGGTTGGCCTCTGGGTGATCCCCCTGACGCTTCTCGTGAACATCGCGATGCTGGCCGCTCGCCTCACCAAGACTCTCGATATCGATATCTGGAATTACTGGCATTTCGCTTTCATCGGCTCTCTGGTGGTGGCTGCCACAGGCAGCCTGCCCATGGGGATCCTGGCCGCGGCGATCGCGGCGGCGCTGGCGCTCTTCTTAGCGGACTGGACGGCCCCAGCGGTCCAGCGTTTCTATAACCTGCCCGGGATCTCTATCCCCCATCTCACTACAGCCCCTGGTGTTCCCATCGCTATTGTAGTGAACTGGATCATCGATCGTATTCCGGGCTTACGGGATGTGCAGGCGGATCCAGAGGCAATCCGCCGGCGGCTAGGGGTCGCTGGGGAGCCCGTGATCCTCGGGTTGATCATCGGCCTCATCTTGGGGATCTTGGGCTTCTACAACGCCGGTGATGTCCAAACGGTAGTGGTCAAGATCCTTAAGACAGCAATGAACCTGGCAGCAGTGATGCTGCTGCTGCCGCGGATGGTCCAGATCCTGATGGAGGGCTTGATCCCGGTCTCCGAGGCGGCCCGGGACTTCATGCAGCGGCGGGCCGGGGGACGGGAGATCTACATCGGCTTGGACTCAGCGATTCTCATCGGCCACCCGGCGGCCATCTCCACCGCCCTGGTGCTGGTGCCGGTGGCCATCCTGCTGAGCGCCATCCTGCCCGGCAACCGGGTGATCCTCTTCGCGGATTTGGCCGTCATTCCCTTTGTGGTGGCAATGTTTGCTCCCCTGATGCGGGGCAACATCTTCCGGATGATCATCGCGGGCACTCTCACCTTGGCGGTGGGTTTCTACATCGCCACCGGGATGGCGGATCTCTTCACCTCTGCAGCGGTGGCCTCGGGCTTCCAGATGCCGGCAGGCGCGGTACGGATCACCAGCATTGCCGATGGTTTCCTCTGGCCGCCATTCGTCTTTGTGAGTGCCGTGCGGCTGGCAGGAGTGATCGGGCTGTTGATCTTACTCGCCCTGCTGGGTGTTCTCATTTTCCTTTATCAGCGGAACCCGAAGGTCTGGGAAGCGGCAGCCGGGGCATCCACTGAGGCTTAACCTCCCGGCAAGGGGCGACCGAGCGGGGGAGCGGCCACAGCCGCTCCCCCCGCTTTGTTCATTACTCACGAGAATCCATAGTTGGCATTGTAGAGCAGAGGGTTAGAACCATTCTGAAATTGCTTAAAAACTCGATCCCTTCGGTAGGATCGGGAGGTCACATTGGTGGTGGAGCGAACGAGGGCGATCCTCTATCAGAGCCCTAACAACCTGCACGTGACGGAAGTCCCCCTCCGCCCGCTGGCGCCCGGAGAAGTGCTGGTCCGGATCCGGGTCTGCGGCCTATGCCCTGGGGAGCTCATGGACTGGTACATGGCGAAGAAGGCCCCCTTCACCCCCGGCCATGAGTTGGTGGGTGAGGTGGTGGAAGTCGGCCCTGGGGTGACCGCTTTCCAGGGTGGGGAGCGGGTGGTGGTCCACCACCACGCCCCATGCGGCGCGTGTCGGTTCTGCCGCCGGGGCGATTATGTCCATTGTTCGACCTGGCGGTCGACCCGCTTGATCCCTGGAGGGCTGAGCGCTTACGCCATCGTCCCCCCGCCGGTGGTGGAGCGGGACCTCCTTCCCATTCCCGCTCATGTGAGCGACGAGGCGGCGGCGTTCACCGAACCCCTAGCGACAGTTGTGAAGGCGCTGCGGCGGGCCGGGCTGCGGTCAGGAGATCGCATCGCCGTGATCGGGCTGGGGGTGATGGGGCTCTTGCATGGGCTGGTCGCCCAGCGCTGGGGGGCTGAGCGGGTATGGGGCATCGATCGTGTCCCCGCGCGCCTGGAGGTCGGGGAGCGAATCGGCATGATCCCCACGCTGGCCTCCGAGGCGGCGGATCGGATCCGTGCGGAGAGCGACGGGTTGGGGGCGGACCTGGTGGTGGTCGGCCCAGGGTCCGTGGAGGCCATCGAGCTGGGATGGTCTCTGGTGGGGCCTGGAGGGACGCTGTTGCTGTTCACCCCGACGCCGCCGGAGGCGCGGTGGCCTGTTGACGTCCACACGCTCTATTTCCGTGAGATCCGGGTGATCCCCAGCTACTCGGCCGGCCCGCCCGATATGCAGGAGGCGCTGCGTCTGCTCGCGGAAGGCCTTCCGGTGGAAAGCTTGATCACCCACCGCCTGTCGCTCGAGGAAACTCCCCAGGGCTACCAGGCGATGCGGGCTTACGAGGCCCTCAAGGTGCTGATCTACCCATAGACTTCAAACCGGGGCAAGTCGGCGGCCAGGGAAACCGTTGCGAATGGAGCTGGGGGGATTCCACTTACTCGGTGCGAGACCGCCTCTCTACCCAGGTCAGCCCCCACAGTCCGATCATGAGCCCAACGAACCCCCAGAGCTGGGGAACCCGAAATCCGGCCCACGTGGCGCTCTCCGCCCGAAATCCCTCGACGATGAATCGCGTCGCGCTATAAAGAGCGAAAGCCAGCAGGAAGGAACTTCCCGGGATCTGCAGGCGTTTCCGCGTCCGATACCAGAGGATGAAGGCCAGAACGCCCAGACCGGCCTCGTAGAGCTGAACGGGATGGCGTCCTCCGCCCCCCAGCGCGGCTAAGAGCGGGATCGCCGTCGGTTCCCCATACCGGCGGCCTTCCGCCCAATCCCCTAAAGCCCATGCGATGGCCATCGCGAAAAGCAGGGGCGCTGTTGCATCCAGCCCGACGCCCCAGGGGATCCGATGCCGATGCCATCGCCAAGCGATCACCCCTGCTGTCGCCAGGAGGGCGGGGAGGGGAGCCAGCATCGGGTCAACCGGACGGAGGATCGAAAGCAGATCCCACGGGGAGGAAAGGCCGTAGGGAAGCAGCGCGCCGATCCGGCCCGCGATGTAGCCCGCGGCCAGGCCCCACAGGGCGTCCATCGCCACGATCGCCCCGATCCCCCGCCGGCGCCCTTCCCGTTCCACAAGGGATAACCCCAGCCACAGGCCCAGCAGCAGGAGGAGGGGCCGGGTGGGCAAGGTGAATGGACCCAGGGAGAGCGCGGGCAGCATCAGCGGTTCCCCGTGGACAGGATCTCGGATAGGCGGGCTTCGATGGCCGCCTCGCTCAGCGGGCCGCCCACCACCACATCGCGGATGATCCCGCGAGCGTCGATGAAGAACGTCGTGGGAAGAGCCGTTACCCGATAGCGCCGGTTCACCTGGCCGGTTTCGTCCAACAGGATCGGGAACGTCAGCTGGTATTGCTGGCGGAAGGCCAACACCGCGGCCAAGTTGTCCGTGTGCGTGGCGTTCACCCCGATCACTGTCAGCCCCCGATCGGCATAGCGGGCATAGAGCCGCTGAAAGGCTGGCATCTCCGCCCGGCAGGGTGGGCACCAGGTGGCCCAGAAATTCAACACCACGGCCCGACCCTGCAGATCCGAGAGCGAGAGGAGCTCCCCATCCAGGGTGCGCAGTGAAAAGCCAGGCGCACGGTAACCGGGCTGAGGAGCCTCTTGAACCGCAAGCCCGGCCTCACGAACCCGGGTCCCGATCAACCAGATACCACCCACCAGCGCGATCAGCGCGATCCCCAGCGCCCATGATTTCGGCATCCAAGCTTCCTCCCGAGCGGCTTTCTGGAAGCAGGCGGCTTCAACCGCCTTCAGCCCCCTATAGGAGTTGCACCGTTGGTTTCCTCCTGGAGACTTGAGGATGATGAGGTCCTTCCGTCTTCCCTCGCGGATTCCAAACAGTGCAACTCCTTTATTTTAGATGCACTGGGGAGATCCGCCGTGACAGGCTCGGCCCGTCCGATCCCGAACTCCAGCATGCTCAGCGTGTCCGGCGGCTTCCGGGAGATGGGGAGTGTGCTTTTCGTAAGATGCGGGCCGCCGAAAGCAGCCCACCCCCTACGAAGCAAGAATCATCATTGTCGAATGGAGCGCCCACCCACTTTTCCGGTTCCTGTTAAAATCGAGCGGGAATGGGCGATTACCTGCCGATAGGTGATCCCTGGGGTTTATGGAGGAGCGAGGTGCTGGAGGTGGCCCCGCCTCCAACCCCTTGTGAGGGAGAGCGATGAAAAAGGTTCTCCTCTGGAGCATCGGATTCTGGCTTGTCTTCATTGGCTGGGTAACGCGGGCCCCCATCCTCCACGCCCAGCCCCTTACGGCGATAGCGGAGCGCTTGGATGTGGAGATCCGGGTGCTGGCCGATGGCACGCTGGAGATCACGGAGCACCAGATGATCCGCTTCATCGGGACCTTCCGTCGTGGATTCCGGGAGATCCCTCTCCGGCGCACCGAGGGGATCACGATCCTGGATCTCCGGGACGATGAAGGGGTCTACCGTCAGGAGCCCTCCGGCCAGCCGTTCACCTACGAAATCGAAGAAGGCGATGAGGCCGTCACCGTGCGCTGGTTCTTCCCCCCCACCACCAACGCGGTCCGGACGTTCCACCTTCGTTATCTGGTGCGGGGCGCGGTTCGACGCTACGCGGAGGGGGATCAGCTCTGGTGGAATCCGCTCCCGACGGAACACGCGTATGAGATCCGCCGGAGCACCATTACGGTCTTTCTCCCCCCTGGCGCGACCGCTCAACGGATCGCCGCTTATGGGCCGGCGGATGGAGAGATCCTCGAGGATGGGCAGGTGGTTCGCTTCCAGGCCCGGCGTCCGCTCCAGCCGGATGAGTCCTTCGAGATCCGGGTGCAGTTCCCCCATGGGATCATCCCTCCAGAGCCGCCGGGATGGCAGGAACGGGAAGATCGGATCCCCCTATATAACCTGGGTTTGTTGACCCTGGGGTTGCTGCTGCTGGTCGGCGGGCCGGCCTTGGCCCTGATCGTGTGGGCGGTGCGAGGGCGGGATCCCTACGCTGGGGTGATCCCCGATGTGCTGGCGGAGCCCCCCGCCGCGGATCCCCCAGCGATGGTCGGGGTGCTGTTGGATGAACAGGCGGATCTTCGGGATATCCTGGCGACAGTGGTGGATCTGGCTCGCCGGGGTGTGCTGGCCATCGAGGAGGTCCGCGAGGGCTTCACCCGCGATTTCATCCTCCGGCGGACCGGTCAGGAGGCGGATCTTCGGCTGTTCGAGGTGGTTCTGCTGCGGGCCCTTTTCGACGGCGCATCTGTGCGGCGCCTTAAGGAGCTCCGTTATCGCTTCTTCCAACGCCTTCCGGAGATCGAGGCGGCTCTCTACCAGGAGGTCGCCCGGGCCGGGTGGTTCGTTGGCCGTCCGGACCGAGTGCGGGGTGGGTATCGACTCCTGGCCTTTCTGTTTGGGGGGCTGGCGGCCCTGGCCGGCATCGGTGCAGCGAGCTGGAGCGAGGATGGGCTGTGGGGGATGTGGGCGGTTGCGGTGGGGTTAGGTGGGACGGCCCTGGCGTGGTTTCTGATTGCTCCGCACATGCCCCGGAAGACCCGGGAGGGAGCCGAGCGGGCCGCCCGCTGGCGGGCCTTCGCCCAGGGCCTGCGCCGCCTGCAGCCGCTGGCGGCGGAAGAGGCCCGCGCCCGGCTGGAGCGTTATCTTCCCTATGCGATCGCTTTCGGGATGGAGCGACGATTCCTGCGCCAATGGCAGGAAATGGCGCCGGATCTCCCACCGCCACCCTGGTATCGCCCATGGGTTCGTCCGTATCCAACCGCCGCCCCGGGGAGGACCCCAGGCCATGCCGCGTCGGTGCCCTCCGGCGAAGGTCCAGCGGTGCCTTCCCTCGATGATATGGCCACCTCGTTAACGGGGAGCCTGAACGCGTTTTCGGAGAGCCTGACGGCGATGCTGAACACCGCTGCGGATTCTTTCATCAGTCGCCCTCCCTCGGAGCGCGGCGGGGGTGGTCGCTGGAGCGGGGGTGGGAGCTTCGGCGGCGGAGGCGGTGGAGGTGGGCGAAGCGGGTTCGGATAAAGGGATTCTCTGGGGTGGGGTAGTTACCCATCCATCTGACCGGTCGTCTCCCCGGATGGTATAAGGGTTTTCGAGTGGGGGCTTTGGGGGGCTGAGCCGCGCGCCGGCGCGCGGCTCA
>DATMAC010000315.1:0-2814 GCA_035573655.1 Thermoflexus sp. | reverse complement strand
GGGCGGTGGGGAGGGGGGATCCAGGGGGGGTGGGGCCATTGGCCCGCACCATCCTGGATCTCACACGCGATTCGATCAACGGATCCTTTAGCAACACGGAGGTCAATAATATCCTGTGGAATTTCTGAGTTGAGGAAAAGACTCGAACGGGAGGGTGGAATTTTTGTGAGAGCGCGGATTTAGGGGCGAGCCGGACACCCAAGGCATCCGGTTCGTCCCCCAAATCTCTCCTTCCCCCCGCCTTTGGGCCGTGGGTAAGGAGGGATAGCGGCCAATCGAAAAAGCTTAAGTGCGGGGTGGTTGACCGGGGAGGAAGACCACGATCCGGGTCCCTTGGCCAGGGGCGGAGCGGATGGAGAAGTGTCCCCCCAGGCGCGTCGCCCGCTCATACATCCCCATCAGGCCGAAATGGCCCCGCAGGGCTAGTTCCCCCGGAAGCTCCGGAGGCTCGAACCCCTGGCCGTCATCCTCGATGGTCAGGGTCACTCCGTTCGAACCGAATTCCAGGTGGAGACGAGCGTGGCGGGCGCGGGCGTGGCGCACAATGTTGCTCAGCGCCGCCTGGGCGATGCGGTAAACGGCCAGCTCGACCTCAGGGGGCAGGCGTTGTTCCTCGCCATCGATCTCCATAAGGATCTCCAGGCCCTCCGAGGATGTGGATTGCACCAGGGCCTCCAGGGCTGGGACCAGCCCCAGTTCCTCCAGGTATAACGGGCGCAGGTCCTGGATGACACGCCGGATCCCCTGGATGGTTTGGCGGACCATCGCGGAGAGGGCCTGGAGGTGTTCACGGGCAGGGCGCATCTCCTCGACGGGCGGCAAAGTCAGCTCCAGCATCTGAATCCGCTGGGCCAGAACCACAAGGTTCTGGATGGTCTCGTCGTGCAGTTCGCGGGCCAGCCGAAGGCGTTCCTCTTCCTGAGCCTGGGTCATCGCGGCGATATAATGCTGCATTCCGCTCTGGTAACGGCGGATCTGCTCCGCCATGTCCTGAAGGGCGCGTTGGAGATCCTGGATCTCCTCGACCCCGCCCACGGGGGTGCGGATGGCTTCGAAATCGCCCCAGGCTAAGCGGATCGCTCGCTCCCCCAACGCCTGGAGGGGGCGGACGATCCGCCACATGCTCACGTAGAGGGCGATCAGGGAAACAACGGTCACCGCGAGGACGAGCAGAGGGACCAGCAACGTGTAGCGGAGCAACGGGGCGACCACATCGATCCATGGCTCCTCGATCAGGAGCGCCCAATGGACGACCGGGATCGGGGCATAAGCAGTGACGTGCTCCTCTGGGGTTCCCGGAGCGCGGTGGAAGGCCACCCCCGATTCCCCCTGTAAGGCAGCCGTCGCGCCTTCATACGTTTTGAGATTCGCACCCCGCGCGGAAGGAGCGGTGGAAGCGATCACCGTGCCGCTTGAATCAATTAAGTAAACAACGGCCCGCGGGCCGGTTTTCGCGGTCTGCCGCAGTGCCCCCCAGCCCAATGCATCCAGGGAAGCGGCCCCCACAGCGCCCCAGCGCCCTTTGGCCAGGCCGATCCAGACCCCTGGCGTTCCTGCGAATTCCCCCAAAAGGAAAACCGGCTCGCCCGGCCGTCGGGCGAGCTGATCCAGAAGGGCCTGAGGATCCGCCCGGAGAGGGCCCAATTCGGCGATTCGATCTCCCCCTTCGAGATCGAAAAGCACAAGGCCGAGATCGAAATCAGCGGTGAAAGGGCTGAGTGCTCGAATGGTTGGGTCCGGGAAGGTATCCTCTGCCAGGGGATTCAGCAGGGCTTGAAGGATCTGTTGCCGGCGGTATAGGTTTTCCGTGAGGACGGCCGCAGCGCCCCGGGCAATGCCTGCATTCCGCTCGGCGACCATCGATCGCATGGCCTGCTGGTGCAAAGCGGTGCTGCCGAAGGCCACCCCTAACAGGACCAGGATCAGGGGGAGGAGAACCCAGAGGAAAACCTGAGTGAACAGCCCGCGTAGGAGACGCATCTCACGCCTCGGTATCCTCCAGGGAGATCCAACCCAGCCGGATCGCCTTGAGAACGGCCTCGGTGCGGGTGCTGACGCCCAACTTGGCGAAGATGTTGATCATATGGGAATGGACGGTGCGCTCGCTGATGCCCAGCTGGAAGCCGATGGCTCGGTTCGTCAGCCCCCGCGCGGCCAGCCGCAGCACTTCCAGTTCCCGCTCCGTCAGACGCTCCGGCTCCCCTTCGGCCTCCGGGCGGCCCAGTTCCTCCATCAGACGCTCCGCTACCGTGGGGTCCAGGACGGAGCGGCCCGCATAGACCATGCGAACGCCTCGGATGAGATCCTCCGGCCCTGCCGTTTTCAGCAAGTAGCCACGGGCTCCTGCGCGCAGGGCGGCGAAGATGTATGGGTCATCGTCGTAGGCGGTCAACACCAGCACCCGCACCTCTGGATGTTCGGCGCGAAGGCGGCGGAGGACCTCCAGGCCGGAGAGGCCGGGCATCCGCAGATCCAGGATCACCACATCCGGGCGATGCCGGGCGATCAGGGCGAGCGCCTCTTCCCCGCTTCCCGCCTCGGCAACCACCTCGATGGCCGGATCGCGTTCCAGAAATTGGCGGATCCCTGTCCGAACCGCCGGATGATCGTCCGCTAAGAGCACCCGAATGCGTGGATGGCTCATTGCCCCTCTCCAATCCCACTATTGGACGCTGACTGGAAGTCAGCCTCTCTGGGCCTTCGGCCAGAGGACGGCCTGCGCCGTCCTTTCCAAAGGCGTCAACGCAGGTTTGTGAGGCCTCCATCCCCGTATGGGGGTTTAGGGGCGAGCGGGGCGCCGAAGGCGCCCCGCTC
>DATMAC010000314.1:0-3805 GCA_035573655.1 Thermoflexus sp. | reverse complement strand
AGGGGGCGGCGATGCCGCCCCCTCCGCATCTTCTCCCGTTGTGTTCACTCCCCGCCGCCGCCCGCCGGGGCCGGGCGCGCCGGCGCCGCCCGCCAGCGGTTGAAGGCCACCCAACCCTCATAGCCAATGAAGGCCGCGGCGATGAAGAGCAAAGCGGCGAGGATCAGCATGACCACGGAGCCCAAGATAGCCACGGGCTGGTTGTTTGCGATCGAGGTCTGAAGAGCTAACCGCTGGTTATATAGGGTGACCAGGATCGCAGCCATCGTGGTGATGTACATAAAGATCGCAGGGATCCCCGCGAACCAGGCTGGCCGGCGCTCCGAGACCAGCCAGACGGTGACGATCATCAAGGCCAAGCCGGCCATCAGCTGGTTGGCCGCCCCGAACAGCTGCCAAAGATAGATCCAGGTCCCCGTCAGCACCAGGAAGGCGGCCAGGGCCATGGAGATCAAGCTGGCCACATGCATGTTCTTGAAGATCGGCTGGGCCTCTCCCAGCCACTCCCCCAGGGTCACCCGCATCAGACGGAAGACCAACTGGACCACCGTGATGACGATGACCACAAAGGCTGCGAAGCCCAGGGCCGTGCCATAGGGTGTGAAGCCAGGTCCGAAGATCTGAGAAAGAAGAGTGCCCACCCCGCTGGCGAAGGCCGCCGCACCTGCTCCCTTACCCGCAATCGAGATGGCGATCAGGGAGAGCAGCCCCAAGGTGTTCTCGCCGAAGAGCATCGCCCCGCCGCCCACCGGAAGGGCATCCGTCTCGTACTCCAGCTGTCGAGCGGTGCCCACCGAGCCAAATAGGGCGTGCCAACCGGAGATCGCTCCGCAGGCAATGGTGACAAACAGCATCGGCCAGATGGGTTGCAAATCCACACGATTGGGCGCGATGAAGCCGGTGTAAGCAGGTAGCTTAAACGAGACCGCCGTGGGATTCGTGAAGAACCCGACGATTCCTCCGATGTAGGACAGGAGGATCACGATGGCGGTGACCCAGAAGCCCAGGTAGTTAACGGGTTGAGCGAAGCGCCAAATCGGCAGATTTGCTCCGAGATAGCAGAAGACGAATGTGAACAGCATCCAGAAGAGGAAGGCCGGGGTGACACCTGTCAATCCTCCCTTGAATTGCTGTGCCGTGGGATCGAAATATTGGTATAGCGGCTGGGTTCCGATCGCCTTATTGAAGCTTTCAAAGAACTGCCCGATTGGACCCTGAACCTGTTTTCCATCTGGCAGCTGCTGCAGCCCGACTGGCCCGATTCCCATCGCGATGAGTGTGATGGCGAGAGTGATGGCGGTAACAGTTACCAAATCCATCTTCCACCGATAGAGCATCTGGCCCATCAAAAGTCCCATCAGGGCGAGGGCCACGATGCCCAGAGGCACAGTAGGATAATTAGGATTACGCAGAACGTCAGCAATCAAGTAAACGAAGGCCCCAGCGATCAGCAGCAAGTAGAAGAAGATGAACAGGAAAAGAAGGGTGCGGGTGCGGGGGCTGATGAGGCGATAAGCTACTGCGCTAAGGGAGTTCCCATCGTTGCGCACGGAGAGCACGATTGCGCTGTAGTCGCTGGCCCAGCCGATGAAGGAGACACCTAGGATCAGCCAGAGGAGGGCGGGGAGCCAGCCCCATAACGTCGCCGCAGTGATTGGCCCCACAATCGGCCCCGCCGCGGCGATGGACTTGAAATGGTAGCCGATGAGGACGTTGCGGCTGGTGGGGACGAAATCCACGCCATCCATATACATCCGGGCCGGGGTGGCCCGCTTCGGATCCGACTGGATGACCTCCCGGTCGATCCGCTTGGCGTAGAGGTTCCAGATCAACAGCTGGACAAGGATACCGAGGATAATAACCCAGAAGGCGCTCATGGCTTTCCCTCCGAGATGAAGACTGGGAATCCCTTTGGAACCTCAACTGCGCACGCGCCCTTCCGCGCGGCCCCTGAATAGGTCCCGTTCACGCTTCTGCTTCCCCTCCACCTCCTTTCATCCGTAGGGGACATCATTTCTTCGTAAGGTGTGGGCCATCGAAGGCAGCCCACACCCCACGAAAAAACAGGCGACAGCCTGGAGTTCAGGCTGTCGCCTGAGGGACGCCTAAGCACCGAGCGATGGCCGCCTCCGCGCCCGCGAAATCCCCACCCGCAAACACCTCCCCGTTCACAATCACCGCCGGATACCGGCGGGCACCGTAGCGCAGGGATTTCCACCAGCCCTCCACAGAAACCGCATCGATCACTTTCACCGCAATCTGATCGCAGTAAAGCGCCATCAGCCGGGCAATCCACGCAGCGAGGTCCTGGTAAGCTTGATGGAGATCTTCGGGGAGGCCGGAGGCGAGCTGTTCCGCATGCAGAGCCTGGCCCACGCCGGCCTGCTGCCAAACCAGCTCACAATGGAGGCAATGATAAAAAGCGGTGGGCGCGTAGGCGATCACTTCGATTTGTAAGGGCCGCTTCATGAAGGCCCCTCCGCGCTTCAATTCTGAGGGAGGATCACCAGCCAGGTCGTCCGGCTCAACCTCTACGATAACCCGCGCCCACAAACCACTTCCGGAATCACCACCCACATATCGATGAATCAATGGACACTTTTATTATAATGTGCCTGCCGATGATGTCAAGACCTTTCCGCGTTACGAAATGTTCATGATCGCACTATATTGTTATTCTCATCACAACATGGCGATGGAAATCCACACTTCATGCTCCCAAGGTGTGAGAGCCGAGGAGGCCGTAAAGACAGTTTTCCCAGCCTTCTCGCAACGTTTACTACGGCTCCTTAGATAAGACGCTTCGGCTTATTCCATTAGGGTCAGGTGTTTAAATGCCTATTACCCTACGGTTGACGCTCCTTCCGACTCCTGATCAGGAGGCTCCAATTCGGGAATCGTTTCCCCCGCCTCCGGAGGTTTATGTAAACGTCGAGCGAAGATCAGGAACCCAGTATGCCCGACCATACGGTCCGCTGGCCGGAAGCGCCAGCCCTCCGTGTGATAAGGCCGCAGGAGGATCTCTACGGTCTCGATGAAGCCGAATCCATGGGCTGGAAGGGCCTCCAACAGCCGGATGACCTGATTGGCGGTGGGGAGGATGGCTCCGAAGAAACCGCCACCGCGCAGGGCCGCAGCGGCCTGAGATAGATAGGCCCATGGTTCCGGCAGATCCAGGAAGAGGGCATCCGCCCCGGTCTCATCGAACCCCTCCGCGATGTCCCGGATCCGCCACGTGACCATCTCCGCCAGCCCGACCCGCTCCAGGTTCCGGCGGGCCAGGGCCTGCATCTCCGGCCGCACCTCATAGGTCACCACCCGGCCCAGCGGCCAGACCGCCTGGGCCAGGGCGAGGGTCAACCCTCCGCTTCCGGTCCCAGCCTCCAGGATCAGCCGCCCGGGGCGTACGGAGAGCTTCAGCAGGATGTAGCCGATGTCCTTCGGGTAGAGGATCTGGGTCTGGCGGGGAAGGTAGCGGATGAGCTCCTCCGTGGACGGCTCCAGGAGCCAAAAGAGCTCCCCCCGATGGGAGCGCACCGCCGTCCCCCATGGTTGCCCGATGCAGTCCTCATGGGCCACCACCCCTCGATGGGTGTGCAGGCGCCCTCCCGGCTCCAGCCGGATCAGGAAGGGCTTCCCCCCTGGCCCGATCAACAACGCCAGATCACCCGCCTTCGCCTCGCTCGCCATTGATTGTGTGGCGCTTCTTCTGCTCTCGATCTTTGGTTTTGGTTTGCTCTGCTGCGAAGATCGGATGGAACCGGTTCAGCTGCCCTCTCTGGGGGGTCTTTGGGGGCTGGGGGCC
>DATMAC010000313.1:0-15965 GCA_035573655.1 Thermoflexus sp. | reverse complement strand
CGCGCCGAAGGCGCGCGGCTCGGCCCCCAAAGGATTTTTTCTCCCCCCTTACAGTCAGAGTAAATTTTCAGACACTCTAAAGCGTCTCAATCCTTCTCTCAAAGGCTCAGGTGCATCGAGGGGAATTCGATCCAGGAGGTGCGTTGTGCGACCGGAGATCGAAATGGAGCTCGCCCAGACCCGACAGACGGTGCTCTGGCTCGAGCAGGAGCGCCGCAAGGACAAAGAAACCATCGCCCTCCTTCAACAGCGGGTGGATCAGCTGACCACCCTCCTCGAACAGGCATGGGAGCAAATCCGCCAGCTCACAGAGGCAGTGGCCGCCGCCCAGGCCCAGGCCGCTCGGCCCGCCCAGGTCGAGCCCACCCTCGCCCGTCTCCGGGAGGAGATCACCGCGATGCTGGATCGACGCCTGGAAAGCCTCGAGCGGCAGTTCCGTGAAAGCCATGCGGCCTTGCAGCTCCAGATGAACGACCTTCAGCGCTCCCTTCAAGCCCTTCAGGAAACGGCATCCCGCCTGGAGCGGGCGGAACGCGAGTTGGCCTCCCGGCGCGCGGAGCAGGAACGCCTGCTCCACCAGCTCCAGGCGCAATCCCGGCGCCTGGAGGAGATCGGCCGCGCGCTGGAGGAGACACGACCTCGCCTGACGTATCTGGAGGAGCAGGCCCGGCAGGCCGTGAAGCGGATCGCCGACCTGGAGCAGAGAGAGGTCGAGGGCCGCCGGCGGCTCGAGGAGCTGGCCCAGCGATTTCCGTCCCTTGAAGACGAGCTGCGGAAACAGCCCCGGCGCCTGGAGCCTATCGAGGGCCGTCTGGAGGAGCTAGAGGCCCAACTGGAGGCCCTGCGCCTCGCCGATCTGCAACATGCCCAATCGTTCCGCCGACTGGAACAACATATCGAGGAACGCCTGGCCCGCATTGAGGATTACCACGCGGCCTTGCATCAGCTGCAGGACTTGGCGCGGGAGGGCCGACAGGCCCTGGAGGAGCTGCGGACGCTGCGGGAGGGATGGGAGCACCGCCTAAAGGAGATGGGAGAGCTCTTGCGGCTCAGCGAGGCCCGGATCAAGCAGGAGTGGGATGAATGGCAGACCGCGCAAGAGAAGCGTTTTCATGAACTGAACTTGCTACGAGAGGAGCGCTGGACCGAGCACGCCCGCGAACATCGGGAGCTGGCGGGGCGGGTGGACCTTCTGGAACGCCAAGGGGCCCGTTGGGAGCAGATCCTTCGCATCTTGATCGAGGAACAGGAAGAGTGGGCCCGCCATGTGCGGGATGCCGCCCGGTCCTGGGGCCAGAGCCACGAACAGCGCGCAAACCGCCTGAGGCAAACGCTGAAGGAGACCCCGGGTGGGGGGACACCAGTGTAGGGGCAGGCCTTGTGCCTGCCTCTACGGGGCACCCATGAATGCGGATGTAGGGGGAGCAGCATGCCGGTGATCGCGACGGCCGGCCACGTGGATCACGGGAAGTCGGCGTTGGTGGAAGCCCTGACGGGTATCCATCCGGATCGTCTCAAGGAGGAGCAGATCCGGGAGATGACCATTGACCTGGGCTTCGCCTGGCTGGGCATGCCCGATGGGGAGGTGGTCGGGATCGTGGATGTGCCCGGCCATCAGGATTTCATTGAGAACATGCTGGCGGGGGTAGGTGGCATCGACGCCGCCCTCCTGGTGGTCGCCGCCGATGAGGGGGTGATGCCGCAAACGCGGGAGCATTTCGCGATCCTCACGCTGCTGGAAGTTTGCAACGGCGTGGTGGCCCTGAACAAGATCGATTTGGTGGACCCGGAGTGGCGGGCCTTGGTGGAGGAAGATGTCCGCTCGATGCTCCGGGGGACCTGCTGGGAGGCGGCGCCGGTGATCCCGGTTTCAGCGCGGACGCGGGAGGGCTTGGAGCAGTTGATCGATGCCCTCCAGCGCGCCCTGCGGAGCCGGCCCCCGCGCCCGGACTTGGGGCGGGCGCGCCTGTCCATCGATCGGGCGTTCACCATGCCAGGCTTCGGGACGGTGGTCACGGGCACGCTGCTGGACGGCTGCCTCCAAATCGGGGAGGAAGTGGAGATCTGGCCCTCCGGGCGTCGGGCGCGCATCCGGGGCCTGCAATCTTACCGTCGTCGCGTCGAACGCGCCCTTCCCGGCTCCCGGACGGCCATCAACCTCGGTGGGGTCTCCCCAGAGGACCTCCGTCGGGGCGACTGGGTGACGGCCCCTGGGCGCTTCCACCCGACCGACCTGCTGGACGTTTATCTGATCCACTGGGAGGGCTCGCCGCGCCCGCTTCCCCATTTCGCCGAAGTGAAATTCTTCCACGGGGCGGCCCAGATCATGGCCCGGGTGCGTTTGCTCGACCGAGAGCGCCTCATGCCCGGTGAGTCCGGCTTCGCCCAGTTGGTCCTCAGCCGCCCGACCGTTGCCGCTCCGGGGGATCGCTTCATCCTCCGCTGGCCTTCCCCGTCGATGACCTTGGGGGGCGGGGAGATCCTGGATGTCCACCCTGGGCGGCGCCACCGCCGGTTCCGCCCCGAGGTCCTCACCACCCTGCAGGCCCTGCATCGAGCGGATGCCATGGAGCGTTTGCGCGTCTGGCTCCAAAGCGCCGGCCTGCTCACCTTGGCGGAAGCCTCCCGGCGGTTGGCACTGCCCCCAGAGCGGGGGCGCGAGCTCCTGGAACGTCTCACCACGGAAGGAACTGCTGTTTCCCTGGGGGAGGGGATTTGGGCCGCCCCGAACTGGCAGGCCGAAGCGGTGCGGCGGTTGGTGGAGCAGACCGAGGCCTATCATCGGGAAAACCCCCTCCGCCGGGGCATGCCTCGGGAGGAAGCGCGCAGCCGGCTGGGGTGGCCCCCGGAGGTCTTCGAGGCCATCTGCCGCGCGGCGATCCGCGAAGGCCTTCTGGAGGAATCCGGCCCGCTCATCCGGCGATCCGGCTTCACCGTTCGCCTGAACGAAGCCCAGCGGCAGCAGGTGGAGGCCTGTCTGGATCAGCTGCGGCGGGATCCCTGGCATCCACCCAACCCGCGGGAGCTCGAGGCCGCCCTGGGCCGGGATCTGTTCCAGGTCCTGTTGGAGGAAGGCCGTCTGGTCCGCCTCGGCGATGAGGTCGTCCTTTTGGCGGAAACATGGCAGGAGGGCGTGGAACGGATCCGGGAGCATCTGCGCGCGCATGGGCAGATCACGGCGGCCGAGGCGCGGGATCTGCTGGGGACCAGCCGGAAGATCGCAGTGGCGGTGTTGGAGCGGATGGACGCCTTGGGCATCACCCGCCGGGTTGGGGACGTTCGGGTGTTAATCGAGGGGCGTCCAGGGGCAACATGAAGATTTTTTGTGTAGGGCAGGCCGCATAAGCGGCCCGCCCTACACAGAAACCCCACCGACTACCTCATGTTCGCAACAGAGCAAAACGCCGTTGATTGTGGCGGGTATAGGTTCAGGAAGGCTATGTGGATTACAAGGTTTGGGGGCGAGCTAGGCGCTGAAGATTCCCAGCTCGCCCCCAAACCCTATTCTTAGGCTGGGCGACGATGGGTCCCCCATTCGGACCCCGAGGGGCGATCCAGGGGTTCCGAACCCAGATCCTGCGCCCGCCCGCTCTCCCCCCGGGGGCCGATCAGCGGGATCAGTTGCATCAGGGCCTCCTCATCGTATTGCCGGTTCCCGCACACATCGCAGATGTAAGCCGGCATGTTCGGCACCACGATGAAGAGGTCCCCGTGATAGCCCGCGTAAGTGATCCGACGTGGCCGCATGTAACCAATCCGGCAGTTTGGGCACGGCCACATGAGCGCCTCCGAGAGCTCTGAGATCATGGGGTAGAGATCCCGCTCTTCGGCGGAGAAGAGGCGGACGGCAGGGCCTCCAGGATGGCCACGGTGGCGCTGGTTCCCAGGCGGCTGGCTCCCGCCTCGAGCATGGCGAGGGCCTGCTCTGCCGTTCGGATCCCCCCAGCGGCTTTCACGCCGATGGAAGGGCCTACCACACGGCGGAGGAGGGCCACATCTTCAATTGTGGCGCCGCCCGGGCCGAAGCCGGTGGAGGTCTTGACGAAATCCGCCCCCGCCTCCACGGCCAAGCGAGCAGCCAGGGTTTTCTCCTCCGGGGTCAATAGCCCCGTCTCCAGGATCACCTTACACAGCGCGCCAGCGGCATGACATACCGCCGCTACCGCTTGGAGGTCGGCCCGGACCATCTCGATTTCCCCGGCTTTCAGCAGGCCAATCGGCATGACCACATCGATCTCCTGGGCGCCTTGGCTGAGCGCCAGGGTCGCTTCGGCCACCTTGGTCGCTGTCAGGCTGGCGCCCAGCGGAAACCCCACCACGGTGGCCACCTTGATTGGCGTGCCGGCCAGTCGGGCAGCAGCCCGCGCCACATAGATCGGGTTCACACACACCGCGGCGCAGCCGTAACGCAGCGCCTCCTCGCACAGCCGATCGATGTCCGCGGGTGTGGCTTCCGGGCGAAGCAGCGTATGGTCGATCTGCGCCGCCAGCGCTTCCCGAGTCCATGTGGTGCGCATGCTCACGGTGCCACTCCTTCAAGGGGGTTTCGGATCAACCCCCAGCGGGAGGGGGGCCAGTAGATCAGCTCCGCTTTCCCGATAATGGCCGAGCGCGGGAGCGTGCCCCAGTTATGGGAATCGTTGGAGGCATTCCGATTATCGCCCAGGACGAAATATTCGTCAGGCCCCAGGGTCACCGGCCCATAGGTGTAAACCATGGGACCTCGGATGTAGGGTTCTTCGAGAGGGCGCCCGTTGATGAACACCTTGCCATCCCGGATCGCCACCGTCTCTCCGGGCAGGCCGATGATCCGCTTGATGAAATCCCGCGAAGGATCATGGGGGAAGCGAAAGACCACTACATCCCCCCGACGCGGCGGGCTGAACCAATAGCTGACCTTGTTGATCAGCACGTATTCCCCGTCATGTAAATTAGGCTCCATGCTAGAACCTTCGATACGGAACCGGGCCGTGGCCGTGTTCACCAGAGCCATGGCCACCACGACGATCAGCACCGTTTCGATCAATTCGCGTAAAAATGTAAGCACGGGATGGGCGCTTCGCTCACCCATCGGCTCCGGTGAAGGCCCCGTTTGTTCGATGGGAAATTGGAGCTGCTGGTCGTCCATCGCTTCCGCTCCCTCCTGGCGGATTATACGCCGTCTTTTCCGGACTGCACAATTAGGAGCGGTTCCTAAAACGAAAGGAGCATTACCCTGAAAAGCCTACAAAGAGGAGTTTTGAGATGCAAACGCTTCCCAAGCGCTTCATCGAGCGGATGCAAGCCTGGCTGGGTCCTGAGACAGAAGCCTTCCTTCAAGCTTTAGCAGGTCCTTATCGAACCGGCCTCCGGGTCAACACATTAAAGATCGCCCCCGAAGCCTTCCGGGCCCGCTCGCCCTTTCCGCTTTCGCCCGTCCCGTGGTGCCCAGAGGGTTTTGTGATCGAAGATCCGGAGGCCCGGCCGGGCCTCCATCCGTACCACGCGGCTGGATTGTATTACCTGCAAGATCCTTCGGCGATGGCCGCGGTCCTTCTGCTGGATCCCCAGCCTGGCGAATGGGTGCTGGATCTGGCGGCCGCGCCGGGCGGGAAGACCACGCACATCGCCGCGCGGATGCAGAACCTTGGCGTCTTGGTGGCGAACGAGATCCAGCCCCGACGGGCCTCCATCCTAGCCTTAAATGTCGAGCGCCTCGGGGTCACACACGCGATCCTGGTCAACGAATCCCCTCAGCGTCTGGCAGATCGTTGGGAGGGGCTGTTCGACCGGGTGCTGGTGGATGCCCCGTGCTCCGGCGAAGGGATGTTCGCCCGGGACCCTGAGGCGATCCGGGCCTGGAGCGTGGATCGGGTTCGACGCTCGGCGGGGCTCCAAAAGGCGATCCTTTCCGAGGCGGCCCGGATGGTGCGTCCGGGCGGCTGGTTGCTCTACGCGACCTGCACCTTCGCCCCTGAGGAGAACGAAGGGGTGGTGGATTTCTTCCTCAAAGCCCATCCGGATTTCGATTTGGTGGATCCGCCGCGCCATCCGGCTTTCGACCAGGGGCATCCCGAATGGGTCGACGGCGGGGACCCCCGCCTGGCCCGGGCGGTGCGGCTGTGGCCCCATCGCGGCCCGGGCCATGGACACTTCTACGCGCTCTTCCGGCGCGCGGGCGATGAGCGGCCCTCCCGACCGAGGCCGGAGAGCGACCTTCCGGGTCGCGCCCGACGGGCCTTGGAGACGTTCTGGGCGGAGACCATGACCACCTCGTTGCCCGAGGAGGGCTTGATTTTGCAGGGAGATCAGATCTATCGCACGCCGATACCCCCGGCGTTGTGGCGAGGACTTCGGGTCCTGCGGCCGGGGTGGTGGTTGGGGCGCTTGCGGAAGGATCGCTTTGAGCCAGACCACGCGCTGGCCATGGCGGTGACCGCGAAGGACGTCCGCCAGGTTCTGGATCTTCCGCTTGGGGATCCTCAGGTAGCGGCCTATCTACAGGGGCATCTGCTGGAAGGGCCGTGGGCGGAGGGTTGGGTTTTGATCGCTTTGGAGGGCTTCCCCCTCGGCTGGGCCCGTGCGGAACGAGGGCGCTTGAAGAACTTGTATCCCCGTCATCTGCGGACAATCCGATGGTGGGAAGTTCCGGAGGGAGCGTAATGGTGGAGGGGTTATCCTCATGTGTTTGGGCGACTCTCTCTGCATCGCACCTGGAGTTACTTCACTTCCTCGACAGCGACCCCCATGGCTTCCAGCCAGGCCTTCAGGGCCGAGGCATGATCGGCCCGGACCATCAACGTATGCGCGTCCAGAGGGCGGATCCAGGGCGCAAGGTCTGGCTCTTGACACAGCGCCTCTAAGATCTCCGGGCGATCCATGCGCAGCAGGATCACGGGCTCCCAGCGCGCCCGGGGTGGATGATCGCTCCAGGAGAGCAGGCGGGCCAGCAGACGGGCCGGCAAGGGCCCTCGATGAACCAGTTGAAGGCGTTGTAGAATCTGCGGAAGGGTCAGGCCGGCGGTCTGCCCAGCCTGCAGGGAGGCCTCGGTGATCCGAAAGCCTTCCGGGATGCGCTCCGTGAACGGCTCCAGCAGGCGCTCCACCCCGGGATGGGGGAAGGGACCGGTCCAGCGGAGGATCCCGGAGGGATCCGCCACCACTTGATTTCGCAGATCCTCCAGTCGGAACCCGCTCACCCAGGGATGAATCCCCAGGGGGCGCCAACGAACGGTCAGGAGCTCGGGGGGTTCCTCCGTCCATCCGATGGAATCCCCCAGGGGATGAATCGGAGCCCCTCCTGGCAGCGGTTCCCCTGCGGTTCGGATCAAGGTCACCCGGCGGTAGATTCGGATCTGGTTGAACCTCCGATGCCAGTCCTCCAGGGATCGCCGGACATTGGGCGGGAGGGCCTCGCCGCTGATCCCCTCCAAAAACCGGATGATCCGTGGCACATCCCAGCCTTGTTGAAGCCCCCGGTAAACCGTGTCCCGCGAGATCTGATACACGGAGACCGGATCCCCTGGAATGGGGTCGGCGAAGGCCTCCAGCCCGGCCAGGATGGAGTCCGACACCGGTTCGAAGACCAAGATCCGGAAATCAGGTTGGACGATGACGTGCCCACCTTCCTCGGGGAGGGAGAGCGGTTCCCCCACGCCCAACATCCACGCCCCGAAGGGGGTCAGGCGCACGGCTTCCCACCAGCCCTCCCGATAACCCAGGTCCAGAAGGCCGAGCCAATGGAGCGGCCATAGCGTCCCTTCCACCAGCCAGGTTTTGAGCTGGCCCGCGATTTCCCGTCCTGTCGGGGAAAGGGGATCCGGCAACCGCTCCGGCCGCTCCGGGAAGGCTGCGGCCAGCAAATTGGGAAGGGGGATCCAGGATCCGGGCTCCCATCGGCGGAGGGCCTCTTCGATCCGGAGCCGCAGGAGACCGGGGGAGAGCGTTCCATTGCCTGTGGTGTCCGATGGTTCCTCACCCTGCCAAGCCCGAACGGCCGATAGGGCCCGATCGGTGGGCCCTTGCTCCCAGAACGGGTGCAGCAAATCGAGCATGAGGGTGGCTCCCTGGGTTCGAAGCACCCCCATCCGCTCGAGCAGCTGTTGAAGGAAGGCCAGATAGGCAAAGCTCTGGGGGGATCCATCCAGGCCCAGCCACCGCTGCAGCCGTCGGATCCAGCGAACCGGCAAACGTCCCTCGCGGGTTAAAGAGATCCCCGGGGACCGTCGGAGGAAGCGGCCGTAGCGCCCCAGATCCCGAACCAGCCGTTGAGGGGAAGCGGTCACAATCGTGAGGGGCGCAAACGGTTCGAGGGGGGGAAGGGCATCCCTGATCTCTACGGGCAGGACAGCGGTTCCTTGAGGGAGCAGGGAGCGGATCGGGCGGCCGGCGGAATACCAGTAAAGCAACCCGGAATTGGCGAGTCGGACGGCGACCTCATCGAAGGAAGCCACGGATATGCTGCCGGAGCGAACCTCATATAAAATCGAAAGGACCAGGGCTGGCATGGCGCCTCCGGCCCGACGGAGCCCTTCGATCAACGCGCGACCCTCCGGGGGGAGATGCTTCCATAAAGCGAGAAGACGATCCGGATCGCTGAGCCGGCGCAACAGCTCCTCCCCCACTGCTGATCCCGCCTCCATTTGCCAGCCTTGCTGGTGGAGGATGGATGTTAACAAAGAAAGCTCATAATGACGGATCAATTCCTCTAACCGCATGGCTGGAGTCCCTCTTCCACTGGGGTCTCCCCTGGACTCCTGCAGGGGGATCAGTGACCAAAGTAATGTCAGAGAATCTTAACCTTCTCGGTTATGATAGAAGGAGAAGGCGATGGAATCCATGAGCCCAGGCCCAGGGGAGAGACGAACCGGCATGGAGACCCAGCGGCTGACGCCGATGTCCTCCCCCGCTCTTCTGAAGGCGGGGGATGTCCTTCAAGGCCGCTATCGGATCGAGCGGGTGCTTGGCGCGGGCGGGATGAGCACGGTCTATCTGGCCCTGGATCTCCGTTTCCCCCAGGTGCGGCGGCTCTGTGCCATCAAAGAAGTGGTCAGCCATATCCCGGATCCCCGGATGCGGGCGCTGGCTCAGCAGAGTTTTGAGCGGGAGGCCGCGATGTTGGCCACCCTCAGCCATCCGGCCATCCCCAAGATTTATGACTACTTTGTGGAAGGCGAGCGCAGCTACCTCGTCATGGAGTATATCCCAGGGCAGGACCTGGAGACGCTTCTGCGGCGCACGGAGGGGATGCTGCCGGTGGAGGAGGTGGTGAACTGGGCTCTCCAGATCTGTGATGTCCTCCATTATCTCCATTCCCAACGGCCGCCGATTATCTTCCGGGATCTGAAGCCGTCCAATATTATGGTAGATCCCTACGGCCGGGTGTTCTTAGTGGATTTCGGGATCGCCAAGGTGTTCCAAGCCGGGCAGCGGGGGACGATGATTGGGACGGAAGGATACAGCCCGCCGGAGCAATATCGGGGGATCGCAGATCCCCGCACAGACATCTATGCCCTGGGGGCCACACTGCATCATCTGTTGACGCGCCAGGACCCGCGTCTGGAGCCGCCGTTCTCTTTCCACGAGCGCCCGATCCGTCGGATCAACCCGGCGGTCCCCGAGGCGCTGGCCCAAGTGGTCATGCGTGCCCTGGAATACGATCCGGACCGGCGCTTTCAGTCGGCGCTGGAGATGAAACAGGCCTTACTGGCCGCTATGGGGATGCAGACGCCCGTGCGCCCGATCGCCCATCGGGAGCCCTCGTCTGGTGGCGCACCTTATCGCGTGAAATGGACTTTCGCCTGTGAGGACGAGATCCGCTCCCGCCCCGTGGTGGCGAACGGCATGATCTTCGTGACCTCCTATGATCACAACGTCTACGCGCTCTCAGCGGAGGATGGGAAGCTCCTCTGGAAATTCGCGACAGGCGGCGGCATCGGGGGGGCAGTAGCGGTAGCGGAGGATCGGGTGGTAGTTGGATCCTCGGATCATCGTCTTTATGCCTTGCAAGTGCGAGATGGGAAGCTGCTATGGACGTTAGAGGTGGGCGGCCCGATCTACACGACGCCGAGGATTGTCGAGGGCTTGGTTTTCTTCGGGGCTGACGATGCGTTCTTTTACGCTGTGAATTTGGACACCGGTCGGGTGATCTGGAAAGTGCCTTTCAGCTCCTCGATTCGCTCCTCGGCGGGTTTCCACATGGAAACGCTGGTGGTGGGCAGCGAGGATGGGGGCGTGTATGCCCTGGATTTACGGGGGAACATCCGCTGGCAGTTCGTCGCCCGCCGGGGGGTAACGGCCTCACCCTGGGTGGATGATGAGCTCGTCGTGGTGGGGTCGTGGGATTGGCACGTTTATGCGCTGGATGCCCGTACGGGCTGGGCGATCTGGAGGTTCCGCACTGGGAAGCCGGTCCTCTCCTCCCCGGTGCTCTCTGAAGGCGTGATCTATGTCGGATCGGCCGATGGCTTCCTTTATGCGTTAAATGCGCGGACCGGAAATCCCATCTGGCGGTTCCAGACGGGAGGTCAGGTGAACGCCCCGCCTTTGGTCCTGGAGGGGTGGGTCTTGGTCGGGGCGACTGATGGTCGCTTGTATGCGGTGGATGCGCGGAACGGAACTGCCCTCTGGTCCTTCCAGACCGGAGGGCCAATTGTGTCTGCGCCCGATTGGTCGGAGGGCGTTCTGTATGTGACCTCAATGGACTATCGGGTTTATGCGTTAGGTTTGGGAAGCCTCTGAATTTGGGGATAGCGATTCGGGCTGGTCCCATTCGGTCGGGAGCGCTTGTGAGGAGGCGGAAGGGTCCCTAAGGCCCCAGGAGGAAACTGCCGATATCCGGATGGTTGAAGTTCGGACACGAGTTGGGACATTGAGCGGGTGAGGTTCTCGCGTTGCTATCCAAGTGGTGTGGGGGTTTTGGGGGCTGGGCCAGGTGGGCCGGGGGTCGAAGGCCTCCGGCCCAGCCCCAGAAAAAATTTGGGGGGAGGGGCTGTCTCTCTCTTCACCGATGAGGGTTGGGAAATCCCTTGTCCCAGCTTATGTCCGAATCTCAGGTATGGGCATTGCGGGGAGAACAGCGGATGCGAATGCTTTGTCCGGAAGGCTTTTCGGGGGATCACCTTTCGTAAGGAGCTTAGAGAATGAAATGGCTCGAGCGCCTTTTCCAGCGATCTAAGAGGGAGGAGCCTGCTCCGCTCAGTTCTGCCCCCACTTCTACTCCGGCGCCTGAGCCGGAGCCCGTTGCGCCTCCCCCGGTGGAAGAGCTGAAAGGCAGGACAACGCCCCTGCCCCCCATGCCGGCCCAGCCGTTCTCAGGGCTTCGATTCGGCTGGGCGACCGATCCGGGTCTGGTTCGCACCAGCAACGAAGACGCGATCCTCATCTTGCATATGGCGTATGAGGGATCCCGAGAGTTGTTGCCCATCGGGCTGTTCCTGATAGCCGATGGGATGGGAGGGCATCGAGGGGGGGAGCAGGCCAGCGATCTGGCCGTCCGGGAAATCGCCCGCTATCTGACGACACGGCTCCTCGTTTCTCACCTGGCCCATCGAGGGCCTGATCATCCGATTAAAGAGCTATTGGAGGAAGCGCTGCGGGTCGCTAACGCTCAGATCCTCCAAACCGTGCCGGGGGGTGGAACGACGGTGGTGGGGGCGCTGGTGATCGGGGAGAGCGTGCATCTGATCCATGTGGGGGACAGTCGGGCCTACCTGGTCTGGCCGGATCGGCTGGAGCAGCTTACCGAGGATCACTCCCTCGTTCAGCGGATGATGGCGCTCCAAGGATTGAGCGAGGAACAGGTTGCAGGGGTGCCGCGGAACGTTCTCTACCAGGCCCTGGGTCATCCCAGCCATCTGAATCCAAGCTATCGTCGGGTTTCCCTTCCCCGAGACGCATGGTTAATGCTTTGTACGGATGGGTTGTGGGGTGAGGTCTCCGAAGACCAAATCCTGCAGATTGTCTGGGAAAGCGCCTCTCCCCAGGAAGCATGCAATCGGTTGATCCAGCAAGCAAAAGCGGCAGGTGGTCACGATAACATCTCGGTCATCCTGGTTGGGCGATGAATGCGGGCGAGGAGTTTGTAGATTATTACGCCATCCTGGGCATCCCGCCTTCCGCAGACGCCGAGGAAATTAAAAAGGCTTACCGGGCACTGGTGCGGAAGGTCCACCCCGATGTGCGACCTGAGGCGGGAACCTCTCTGTTGTTCCGGCTGGTCCATGAGGCCTATTCGGTGCTTTCGGATCCGGGGCGGCGCGCGGAATATGACCAGCGATGGCAGGCCCGGTGGGGAAGCCGCGAATCTTTCCTGAGGTTCCAGCTGCTCCTTAGCCGGTCTTCTTTGCCCAGCCTGTCTACATCTCAGATCCTCTATGCTTTAATCACGCTGGAGCCTTTACAGGCTCCTTCGATCCAACGCTTGCCGCTTCACCTCTGCCTGGTGATCGATCGTAGCAACTCTATGAGAGGGGAGCGGCTGGAGCAAGTGAAGGTTGCGGCGTTAGATCTGGCCGCTCATCTGGCGCCCAGCGATCGCCTGGCGGTGGTGGCCTTCCACAACCGGGCGGAGGTGATCTGGCCGCTCAATCCCATCCAGGAGCACCATCGGCTTCGGATGCGGTTGGAGATGCTGGAAGCAGAGGGAGGAACCGAGATCTATCAAGGGCTGGCGTTGGGGTTTCAGGAGCTCTTCCGAGCTCGCCAGGCAGGGGTCCATTCCCATTTGATCCTTCTCACAGATGGGCGGACCTATGGGGATGAGGATCGTTGTCTGGCGCTCGCGGATCAGGCTAGGGAAGTGGGGATTGGGATCAGCGCCTTTGGGATCGGTGAGGACTGGAATGATCGGTTGTTAGACGAGATCGCGGCCCGGAGCGGCGGGATCTCTGGCTATATCGCCTCGCCAGCGGAGATCCGCCGGCGCTTCCTGGAGCATCTCTCGTTGCTGCAAGACCGCTATGCGGAGGATGTGTGGTTGACGTTGGAGCCTGGGGAAGGGATCGTGGTGACGGCCCTCTATCAAATCCTGCCGGAACTCCGGGTTCCACCGCAGGAGGGCTCCGACTGGTATCTAGGGGCCTTACATGCTTCCCGTCCCATCCAAACGTTGATCGAGTTGACCCTCCCTCCGTTAGAGCCAGGCTTTTTGGAGGTGGCCCAGCTGAGGGCCCGAGCGCATATTCTCGGAAACCCGCCTCGTCTGGATGAGGCGAGGCTCTCTATCCAGGTACGCGTGCTTCCAGAGGAGCCGATGTCCGTGGCGCCGCCGGAGCCGTTGTTGGAAGCGCTATCTCGTGTGGTGATCTACCAGATGCAGGAGCAGGCCTGGGCGGACATTCAGGCAGGGAAGTGGATGGAAGGCGCTCGAAAGCTTCAGCAGGCCGGAACTCGTCTGTTGGAGCTGGGCGCGGAGGCTTTGGCCCAAGAGGCGATGGCTGCAGCCACCCGCCTGCTTCAGGGCCGTTCGGTTCCCAGAAGCCAGCAGCTTGCCTTAAAATACAAAACGCGGATGCTTGCGCTTCCGCCGCCGAACTCGGAGGGAGGCCATGATTGAATGCCCCTTGTGTGGTCGAAAATACCCGGTCGGCGCGCTGTTCTGTCCAGAGTGCGGAGTCTATCTGCTCACCGGGGGCCCGCTGCGCACCGAACCACTGCCGGAGGGTGTGGCCATTCCGACGGAATGGTCCCTTGAATCCCCTTCGACGGCGGAGGAGGGCTCCCAGAGCCTGGTGCTTTACGTGGTGTCTTCCGGCCGCCGGGTGGTGATCCGGCCGGATCAAGAGGTCCTCGTGGGGCGGCTGGACGTGGGTCGTGGGATCTTTCCCCAGGTCGATTTGACTCCGGATGGCGGGCTGGAAGGCGGAGTCTCCAGGCGTCACGCCCGTATCTTTTTCCAGGCCAATTGCTTTTACATTGAAGACCTGGGCAGCACCAATGGGACCTACTTGAATGGGGTTCGGTTGGAACCCTATTCGCCGCGCCCATTGGGGGATGGGGATGAGCTTCGTCTCGGCCGGGTCTCCATCCGAGTCGGGTTTATGTGACGGGATTGGATCGTAGAGGCGGGCCGTTTTCGGCAGCCCGCCCTTATGAAAACCGATTTCTCACGCGTAAAGAGGAAACCCGGATGGCGTATACGGTCTTAATCCATTTAATGAACGCCGATCCGATTCTGGCGGAGGTCGAGCGGCTGCCGGAGCCGCAGGATCAGGTTCTGATCTGCACGAACGTCCGCCTCCGAGATGGCAAGGAGGTCCGCTACATCGATCCGGAAGCGGTGCAGGTGATCATCCCTTGGCATCGGATCTCCTTCGTGGAGGTCCTGAGCTCGCGCGAAGAGGCGGAGATCATCAGCTTCGTGCGGGAGCGCTGAGGATGGCCCAAATCCCAGCTCGAGCGGAGGCGCCCGAGCGCCGGCGTATCCTGATCGTGGATGATGAGGCCCGGGTGCGGCAGTTCATTCGTCTTAACTTGGAATTAGAGGGCTTCGAGGTCTTCGAGGCGTCCAACGGACTGGAAGCGTTGGAGAAGGTGAAGGAGTTGCTGCCGGATTTGGTCCTCCTGGATGTCATGATGCCCGAGTTGGATGGTTTCGAGACGCTCACACTGATCCGGGAGGTCAGCAACGTCCCGGTGATCATGCTTACAGTGCGAGCGGATGAAGCAGACAAGGTGCGGGGCTTGGAGCGGGGGGCAGATGATTATGTCACCAAGCCTTTCTCCCCCCGTGAGTTGGTCAGCCGGATCCGGGCGGTCTTGCGTCGGGTGGACACCCCTGCGACGGCGGGCGGGGTGATTCAGATCGATGATTACTTGACCATCGATTTCAACCGGCGGGTGGTCATTGCGGGAGGGAAAGAGATCAAGCTGCGGCCGACGGAGTGGCGGTTGCTGTATCATCTGGTGAACAACGCGGGCCGTATTATGACCCATGAGAATTTGCTGGCCAAGGTTTGGGGCTACGAATATCGGGACGAAACCCATTACCTCCGGCTTTACATCAATTATCTTCGTCAGAAGATCGAACCGGATCCCTCCCAACCCCGCTATATTTTGACGGAGCGCGGGGTAGGATACCGATTTGTGGATTTCCGGGGCGGGGAGCTGGAGCGGCTGAAGCAACGGACCGCTGCGCGTTCGGGGTCCGCATAAGGAAGAGGGCCCCAAGGGAAGGGAAAAATCTTTCGGGGGCTGCCCCGGTCCAGCTTCCGAAAGCTTCCCAAAAATGGGCAAAGCACTGCAGGTTGAAGGGACTTCTGTTATAATTAAAAGCGGACTGTGGATACATCGGGGCGTGGCGCAGCCAGGTTAGCGCACCACGTTTGGGACGTGGGGGTCGTCGGTTCGAATCCGACCGCCCCGACTGGACGCGGGCGTAGCTCAGGTGGTAGAGCATCTGCCTTCCAAGCAGAAGGTCGCGGGTTCGAGTCCCGTCGCCCGCTCCTGATCGCTGTGAATCCCCAAGGCGAGCGAAGGGGCCCGTAGCTCAACGGCAGAGCAGCCGGCTCATAACCGGTCGGTTGCAGGTTCGAATCCTGCCGGGCCCACTGGGGAAGAGGGGCACCTAGTTTCGACGCCAGTGGGATGGGCGATCCCCCCGCTGGAAAGCAGGCCTGGGGCTCTTCCCCTTGGACCATCTTCTCACCGCTGGGAGGGAGCGATGGTGAACGATCGCCCGTGGTATCGGTTCTATGACCCAGGCGTTCCCCGTTCTCTGGAGTATCCACCGATCCCCTTCTTCCGGTTCCTCGAGGACTCCGCCCGCCGCTTTCCGGATCGCCCCGCATTGATCTTCAAGCCGGCCCACCAAGGATTCGCAGGGAGCGCCATGACCTATCGGGAATTAAACGAGCTCTCCGATCGCTTTGCCGCCGCCCTCTACCACGAGTTGGGAGTGCGCAAAGGGGATCGGGTTGCCTTGATCATGCCGAATATCCCCCAATTCGTCATCGCATACTTCGGAGTGCAGAAGATCGGCGGCGTCG
>DATMAC010000312.1:0-4465 GCA_035573655.1 Thermoflexus sp. | reverse complement strand
AGGATGCGGAGGGCTACTGGGGGCTGCGGGCGCGGGCGGCGCTGGTGCCGGCGGTGAACCTGGGCTCGTGGCTGGGGCCGATTTTGTTCCTGGTGGGCTTTTGGATGCAAAGCCCGAACCTGGTGTGGGCGGGGGTGTTGTTCTTTTCGGGGGCGGCGGTGTTTGCGTTGGTGACGTTGCCGGTGGAGCTGGATGCGAGCCGGCGGGCGCTGCGGCTGTTGGAGGCGAGCGGGTTGCTGGGGACGGAGGCGGAGCGGGCAGGGGCGCGGGAGGTGCTGGGGGCAGCGGCCCTCACCTATGTGGCGGCGCTGGCCCAGGCCCTCTCCACCTTGGCCTACTACGCCTTCCTCGCCCTCGGCATGCGCCGGTCCGAAGAATAACCCGCCTTCCCGTTCGTTGAGCGGTTGGCCTTCCTCGATTGGGTCAGAGCGCTCCGTCGAGCGCATCGGCGATCGACCCTCCCCACAGCCCCAAGGGCCGTGGGGAGGGTCGATGAAGGGGCGTTGGCCCTTACCATTTCTCAAAACCCAGGAATTGTATCTTCGGTGCGGATAGGTCCGATGTTTGATTCGCTGGGAGGATCGTGATGATCGCTGAAACATCCCGTCCCGGGGCTCAGGAAACCCCCTGGCATACTCTCCCGGTTGAGGTTTGCCTCGAACGACTCGAGTCCGGTCTCGAGGGGCTTCGTCAAACAGAGGCCGCCCGCCGGCTTCGCGAGCATGGCCCTAACCAACTGGAAGCGGCGCGCCGGGTCTCCCCCTGGTCGATCCTCATTGGGCAATTTAAAAACCTCCTGGTCCTGATTCTGTTGGTGGCCACTGTCCTGTCGATCCTCCTCGGGCATGGCACGGAGGCCGTGGTCATCATGATCATCGTAGGCTTAGCGGTCTTATTGGGGTTCCTTCAGGAATATCGGGCGGAACGGGCACTGGAAGCGCTCCGTCGGATGGCTGCTCCGATGGCAACGGTGGTCCGGGAGGGCCAGGAGGAACGGATCCCTGCCGAACAGCTGGTGCCGGGAGACATCGTGGTCCTTCACGCAGGGGATCGCGTGCCAGCGGATCTTCGGCTGATCGAAGCGATCAACCTTCAGATCGATGAATCCGTCCTCACCGGCGAATCGGTCCCCGTGGAGAAGACGACAGTGCCTATCCCCGACCCCCAGATCCCGCTGGGGGATCGCAAGAACATGGCGTACGCGGGGACGATCGTAACCTACGGACGAGGCAAGGGCCTGGTGGTGGCCACCGGGATGCGCACGGAGTTCGGCGCGATCGCGCGCATGTTGCAAACCATCGAGCAGGAGAAGACCCCTCTTCAGGAAAACCTGGATCGAACCGGTAAGATCCTGGCCCGGGCAGCCCTGGCGGTCGTGGCGATCATCGTTGCCCTGGGCTTGTTGCGCGGACAGCCGTGGCTGGAGATGTTGATCTTCGGCCTAGCCCTGGCCGTCGCTGTGGTCCCAGAGGCCTTGCCCGCCGTGGTCACCATCTCGCTGGCCATGGGGGTGCAACGGATGGTCCGACGCAACGCCTTGGTGCGTCGGCTGGCGGCAGTGGAAACGCTGGGGAGCACCGACGTCATTTGCACTGATAAGACGGGCACCCTTACCCGGAACGAAATGACCGTACGTCAGATTGTCCTATGCGGACAGCGCTGGGAGGTCACCGGGACCGGCTATGAACCGGTTGGGGAGTTTCGAATCGATGGCCGGCCGGCGGTTCCCTCCCCCGCCCTCCAGAGGCTCCTGCGGGACGCTGTGCTGGCCTCAGACGCCCGGTTATTTCGGCAGCCGGATGGGACTTGGCAGGCTCAGGGGGATCCAACGGAGATCGCGCTCATTGTGGCAGCTGCGAAGGCCGGGTTGGATCAGGGGGATCTGAACGCCCGCTATCCTCGAGTTCATGAGATCCCCTTCACCTCCGAGCGCAAGCGAATGACCACCCTGCATCATGGGCCGGAGGGCGTCTTCGCAGCTTGTAAGGGCGCCCCTGAGATGGTGTTGGATTGCTGCGCCCGATGGCTGGCCGATGGGAAAGAGGTCCCCCTGAGCCAGGGGGATCGAGAGCGCATTCTGGATCTGGCGAACGGGATGGCTGCTCAGGGCCTGCGGGTGCTTGCGGTCGCAGAAAAGCCGGATGCGCACGTGGAAGACGCCGAGCACGACATGACGTTCTTAGGCTTGGTGGGCATGATCGATCCACCCCGACCGGAGGCGAAACGGGCCATTCAAGTATGTCGGGAGGCCGGCATTCGGGTGATCATGATCACGGGGGATCATCCCGCTACCGCCCGGGCAGTTGCCCAGGAGCTGGACCTTTTGCAAACAGGCCGTGTGATCACGGGATCCCAGTTGGATACGCTCAGCGATGAGGATTTCGAGCGCCAGGCCGAAGAAATAGAGGTTTATGCCCGCGTTTCCCCCATCCACAAATACAGGATTGTCACTGCCCTTCAGAAGAAAGGGCATATCGTTGCAATGACCGGCGATGGGATCAACGATGCTCCAGCTTTGAAGAAGGCAGACATCGGGGTGGCCATGGGGATCACGGGCACCGATGTCTCCAAAGAGGCGGCTGCCATGGTGTTGCTGGATGATAATTTCGCTTCCATCGTGGCCGCCGTGGAGGAGGGGCGAACGATCTTCAACAACATCAAGAAATACCTTTCTTACCTTCTCTCCTCCAATGTCGGCGAGATCCTTCTGTTGGCCACCGCGTCCTTCCTCGGTCTGCCGCCCCCGCTCAGCGCGGCCCAGATCCTCTACGTGAACTTGGCTACCGATGGCCTGCCCGCCCTTGCTCTATCTGCCGATCCCCCCGAGCCCGATTTGATGCGCCGACCACCCCGCAACCCTCGAGCGGGGATCTTCGCTCGGCCCCTGGTCGCCCTAATGCTGGCAGGGGGGATATGGTCCGCTTTCGTGAACCTGATGTTGTTCGTCTGGGCGCTCGCCTCCGGCCGCAGCCTCCAGGAGAGCATGACCATGGCCTTCGTGTCGCTGGTCCTCATCCAGTTCTTCAAAGCATATAACTTCCGGTCTGATCGTCACTCCATCCTGAGGGATCCTTTCGCAAACCGATGGCTGAACCTGGCGGTCCTCTGGGAGCTTTTCATGTTGTTGATGATCCTCTATGTCCCCTTCCTGAAGAACATGTTCGGCGTCTACAGCCTGCCTCTCATCGATTGGGTGATCGTCCTGCTCGCCTCCGCAACGATTTCGCCGGTCCTGGAGCTTGTCAAATGGTTGGAGCGCCGGGGATGGTTTGGAGGGGTTTCCGCGTGATTGCACCTCGCTAGCTATGCCTCATACCGCGAAGCCCCTTGGCTGGAGGGAACAAGGGGAGGGCGAATATGGGATGGAGAGGGTGAGTAGCTCTTCCCCGCGGCCCTTTTGGGGCGCGGGGAGGGGAATCGAAAAACCTTCAGGAGCTGAGCGGAGCGGCTGTGGCTCCTGCCAAGAGCCCCACTTTATGCACTTTATGAATGAATCACGAGTTCTCATTCTATCCAGAGTCATGCTCCTTCCGGATTTGATTTTGGCTTTGATCCCTTTTAAGTAAAGAGGACCATGCGAGATGCACCAAGAGATTATCGAGATCCAAGACTGGATCGAGAGCGCAGTGGGGAGAATGGGATACGCTGGGATCTTCCTGGCGACCGTTGTGGAGGTGGTGTTCCCCCCGTTGCCCTCGGACCTGCTGGTGTCGGCGGCCGGCCTCGCCGCCGCGGGCGGCGTTCTGGAGCCAGGGGGAGTGATCGCAGCGGCAACCGCCGGGACTGTGGTGGGTTCGTTGATCCTTTACGCCATCAGCCGTTTCTCGGGGGAGCCGGCCATCCGCCGATGGATCCAGCGATATGGGCGCTGGCTCCGAATAGGTGAGGGCGAGCTGGAACGCTCCAAACGCTGGTTCCATCGCTTCGGGATGCCCCTGGTTCCCTTCGCACACTTGATCCCTGGCCTTCGCAGCCTCATCGCTATCCCTGCCGGTCTCAGCCAGTTCCCCCTCATGCTCTTCCTGATAGGAACCACTGGAGGAGCTGCGGTTCGGGCCAGCCTCCAGACGGGAGCCGGCTTGCTCCTGGGTTGGCACGGCCTTTCTTTGTTTTCTTCATACGGAATGTGGATCGTTGGGGCCGTCCTCCTACTGATCGGGCTCTGGGGGATCTATGCTTCCCGCGCTGCCGAGCGGCGTCGGTGAAGCCGGGAGGCGGGGAGCGTTGGAAAGATGGATCAAGCTGCGTTAAAATGATAGGGCTTAAAGGAGCCCTTTAAGCACACCACTTCCGCTGACACCCGTTGCGCTTGGAGTGTAACCCAATGGAATTCCCGCTGGAAGCCTGGATCCTGTTCCACGCTGTCGTGGCGGTGATGCTGGCCCTGGACCTGGGGGTGTTTCACCGGAACGCCCACGAGGTGAAGCTTAAAGAGGCCCTGATCTGGAGTAGCGTGTGGATCGCG
>DATMAC010000311.1:0-5078 GCA_035573655.1 Thermoflexus sp. | reverse complement strand
TGGGAAATCGCGATAACAGATCAAACGGAGGTCTTGAATGAGAGAGGAGAGAAAATTGTCCTACGAGACATCCGGCCTGGTGCGCAAATTCGAGCGACCGGCGAAGTGAAGGGAGTCCGGACCATGATCGCCTCTCAAGTTGTTCTCTTGAGGCCGGGAGGCGAGCCCTGAAGTGAGGGCGACGGGAGGATGGTCTGATGTTATGGAAGCCCCCGGCCATCCCCTCCTGGGCCCCGCAAACCCAAGAGGACGATGAGCCATCGTCCTTAGATTTGCTAACGTCTTACTCGGCTTAGGTTTTTCTGCCCTCGCATTGCCGAACGCCCGTCGGTTCCCATCCCCAACGGCAGAGCCTTTCCAGCCCTCTCCTGCCTCCCATTGGGCACTTATTCCCCAATACCCTGTAGGAGTCGTTCCGCGGGTCTTACGATCCATGGGATCGTTGGGTTTGCCTATCCCCCAACCTTTAGGCCGCTGGGTGGGTATATTGGGTGAAAAAATCTTTCCACGGGAGGTGTGCGATGTGGAAGCGGATTTCGTTCAAGTGGTGGCTGGTGGGGGCCATCGTCCTGGTAGGGGGCCTGCTGGTGGGCAGCGTTGCCTTGGCTCAACCGGGCTTGCTGGAAGGCCCGCCGGGGCTGATCGCCGTCCGACTCTCGGAAGAGATGGGTGCGATCCCCCAGAAGATCCTTGAGCCGTTGAGCCCGGAGGAGCTGGTTGTTTCGGAGCCGAAGCCGACAGGGCCCAGCCCCATTGTACAGGGTCCCAGCGATTCACCCGAGTATCGATGCGTGGTGGTGGTGAAGCCACTGGAGCATGGCGGGGGATCCACGAAGCCCGTGTGCGGACGGGGCCGGATCGAAGCGGTGGAGGGTCAATCGCTCGAGTCGCTGTATTTGATCGCGCGTTTCTATGACGCGCCGGATTACACAACGCCGCTCATCGAGTACTACGGCCAGTACCCGTGCTCGGCCGGATACAGCTATGGGCGGCCGAACCTGGCGGAAGACGGGGTGGACAATCGCTTTGCGTCAGGGAAGGGTTTCTCGACGTGCAATCTCATCACGGTTTACGACCTTTACGACTACAGCGGCCCCTCTTACGCGTGTGGCCCCGACTGTTCCACGTTTTACGCGCTCAACGACGCGGTAAGCTCCTGGAAGATTGCCTATCGATGAGGGTCCCTTTTTGGGGGATGGGTGATCTGCGAGACCGTCGGATCACCCATCCCCCAACCTTTAGGCCGCTGGGTGGGTATATTGGGTGGGAAAACATCTTAGCGGGAGGTGTGGGATGCGTGGGCTATCCCTGTTGCGGTTCCGAAGGGCCCTTCTGGGCCTAGGGATGTTGGGGGCCCTGCTGGGGCTGGGGGCAGTCTCGACCCCGGAGGCCCCGCCTTCTTGCAATCCCCCGGAGGGGGTGCAGGTCCCCGTGGTCTTAGATGGCGTGCGCTATGAGCCGGAGGAGTTCAACCGAATTGAAGCAGACCTCCGCCGGCGTGGGATCGTTCTCTGCTTCACGGTAGCCCGAGATGGCACGTTGCACGCCTTCTCTAACTACTTGCAGGGGTGCCATGAATTCCTTCAGAAGGAATGGGGATTGTCAGGGCCACTGGTCTATCCACCCCCGGTCTATCCTTTTCGTATTCGAACAGAGGAGAGGGACGGGAAGGTTATGGTTTGGGTGGAGCCGATCGTGGAGCCTTCTTTAAGCGATCAGTAACGCTTGTCCCCGGTTTTTTATGCCTGAGCTATGCCCTCCAACCTTCAGGCTGCTGGGTGGGTATATTGGGTGGAAAATCTTTCCACGGGAGGTGTGGGATGCGTGGGCTATCCCTGTTGCGGTTCCCAAGGGCCCTTCTGGGCCTGGGGATGTTGGGGGCCCTGCTGGGGCTGGGGGCGGCCCCGACCCCGGAGGCCCCGCCCTCTTGCAATCCCCCGGAGGGGGTGCAGGTCCCTGTGGTCTTAGATGGCGTGCGCTACGAGCCCGAGGAGTTCAACCGAATTGAAGCAGACCTCCGCCGGCGTGGGATCGCTCTCTGCTTCACCTTCGCGCGGGATGGCACTTTCCACGCCTTCTCTACCAAGGAGGCCTGCGAGGAGTTCCTCTGGAAGGAGTGGGATCAGCCGCGGGGGTTGCCGTTTAAGCCCATCGACCTGTCACCGCCAGTCCATCCTTTCCGTATTCGAATGGAGGAGAGGGAGGGGAAGGTTTTTGTTTGGGTGGAGCCAATCGTGGAGCCTTCTTCATCCGATGGCTCTGACAGGATCACACCTCCCCCCTATGCTCAGCCTTAGCCCTTGCGAGTGATGGACGAGCGCGAGGCGATCGAGCGGTGGCGGCAGGGGGATCCGGAGGGGATGGCCGCGCTGGTCCGATGGTATCAGGGCCGCGCCCTCCGGATCGCCGCCCTCATCCTGCCGGATCCGATGCAGGCGGAGGACGCCGTCCAGGCGGCCTTCATCCGCGCCTGGATGAAACGGAAATCCTTCCGTCCCGACGCCCCGTTCTGGCCGTGGTTCCGCCGCCTGGTGGCGAACGAGGCGTGGCGCCTGGCCCGTCGGGAGGGCCGGGAGGTGCCGGCGGAATCCGGCCCGGTGGAGGAAGGCGGCCCGGATCCCGCGTCGGACCCGGCGGATGGCTGGGATCGAAGGGAAACCTTGGAGCAGCTGGTCCGCGCCCTGGAGGCCCTCTCGCCGATGCAACGGGCGGTTCTGACCCTTCGCTACTACGAGGCGATGAGCGAGGCGGAGATCGCCGAGGCGTTGGGCTGTGCGGTCGGCACGGTGAAGTGGCATCTGCATCAGGCTCGGGAGCGGTTGCGCGCTTGGCTGAAAACAGGAGAAGAGCGATGAGCGGGTTCCCTGGCACACCGGAAGAAGAGCGGCAGTTGCGCGAGGCGCTGGATCGGCTGGCCCGGATGCGGATCCCGGAGGAGCGGGACTTATGGCCGGCCCTCCAGGCCCGGCTGTTCACGCCCTCCCCGCACGGCGGGCGGTGGGTGATCGGGGGGAAATGGGCATGGATGGCGGCCGGGCTGCTGTTGGCGTTGGTTTTCCTCGGGATGGCTTTCGCTCCCAATTTGTGGGAGGCCTTCTTCCTCACGCAACCCTTGGAGCGGGATCGAAAGCTCCAGCCCCTCTCTCTGACTCAGACCCGAGAGGGCGTGACGGTGATCGTCGAGCGGGCGTATGCGGATGCCAACCGCATCCTGATCGGCTATCGGGTCCGCGGGCTTCCGGAATCCCCCGGCGCTCACTGGATCCCCGTCCTGACCTTAGAGGACGCGTCCGGGCGCCCGATCCCAAGCCTGATCGGTGAAGGTCTGGTGGGTGCTTCGGAGATCCTCGGGCTGTCGCTCCCACCGGGGGAACTGGCCGGCGTGGTGGGCTTTGACCCTTGGGGGTTGCCGGACTGGCCCGCCCGCCGACCGGAGTTCCTCTCCCTGCGGTTGCACGTAGCGTTCCAGGCGGTTCCCTATCCCGCTCCAACGCCGGGCATCCGTTGGATGCAGATCCATCCCGAATCCGGACCCGTGCGGGAGGGTTCTGTCCCAGTCACGCCGCATCCTGTGGAGAGTCCCACACCGGCGGCGGGATGGCGCTTCACCTTCGATTTCACCGTTCCGGTTGAACCTGAGGCAGAGCGTTACGGTCCACGGAGCGAGGTCGCCCACGGGCTGGAGCTCACCTTGGAGCAATGGGTATGGGCTCCCTCGGGCGCGCGGGCGCGGGTGTGCTTCATCCCGCCGGACCCGCAGTTGAGCTGGACGATGCATGCGGAGCTGATGCTGGAGGCGAAGGACGAGGTCTCTCCATTAGCTCCCTCCGGCGAGATCACAGGGGAAGAGGCGCTCACGATCACCGCGCCGATCCTCGAGAGCCCGCCGCAGCAGCATGGGGAGCAGATCTGCTTGGATCGATTCTTTGCGGCTTCGCAGCTGGCGCGTGGGCGTCCGGCGGTCTTCCAGGTCCTGGAGCTCGTGGGCTGGTCTCCGGGTGCCGCTCAGCCTGCACGCCGCTGGCGGGGACCTTGGGTGTTTCGGATCCCTTAAATAGCTTGCAGTTTGCCTTTCGGCTTGTGGGTAATCTATCATACAAATACAAGAAGCGTCCGGCCCGGCGCGGGAGGACCTATGAGGCGCCGGGGTGGGGGAGCCCGAGCCCCTGGGGGGTGGGTGGTTATGTGGTCACGTGCAGGAAGACGCCTGCGGAGGTCAGGATCGGTGTGGCGATCAACGACCTGGACCTGGAGCGGTGGGAGGCCTATGCGGATCTGATCACGGACAGCTTGTGGCTGCTGGGGCCGCGGGCGAACCACGGGGTGCACACCCCTGAATACTGGGGGAACTTCGTCCCTCAGATCCCCTACCAGGCGATGCGGCGGTTCACGCGACAGGGGGAGTTGGTCATCGACCCCTTCGCGGGCTTGGGGACCACCCTCATCGAGGCCCAGCGGCTGGGCCGCTTCGCCATCGGGGTGGAGTTGGTCCCTCGAGTGGTTAAGCGCGCCCGCAAGCTGCTGAGTTTGGAGGAGAACCCTTATGGGGTTCGAACGGAGATCCTGATTGGGGACAGCACGGATCCAGCAACGGTGGAACGGGTCCGAGAGACGATGGCCCGTTGGGGGTTCTCCGGCGCCCAGCTCCTGATGATGCATCCCCCTTACCATGACATCATCCGCTTCAGCAAGGATCCCCGGGATCTCTCCAACGCGCCGACGGAGGAGGACTTCTACGAGGCCTTTGAGCGGGTGGTGGCGAACTTCGCCCCGCTTCTGGATCCGGGGCGATTCCTGGTGCTGGTCATCGGGGACAAATACGCGCGAGGGGAATGGATCCCTCTGGGCTTCCGGGCGATGGAGCGGGTCCTGGGTTATGGGTTCCGATTGAAGAGCCTCTGTGTCAAAGACATCCAGGAGAACCGAGGCAAGCGAGGGCAATACCGCCTCTGGCGTTACCGCGCCCTCAAGGGGAATTTCTACATCTTCAAGCACGAATACATCATGTTCTTCGAGCGCATCGGGTGAGGGACCAGTGGCCTGTTTTTGAGCTTTATGCGGGGCGGGCCGCGTACGCG
>DATMAC010000310.1:0-2350 GCA_035573655.1 Thermoflexus sp. | reverse complement strand
CCCTGGAGGAAACTGACAATAGCGATGGCGATCTCAAGCGGAGTGTGAAAATGCCTCGGACTTCGACATCGGGCAAGCGGTATCATCTCATCACCCTGGGCTGTGCGAAGAACGTCGTGGACTCGGCCAGCATGGCGCAGCTGCTGGACGAAGCCGGGTATGAAGCGGTGGATCGTCCGGCCCGGGCCGATGTGCTCATCGTGAACACCTGCGGCTTCATCGAAGCTGCCCGGCAGGAATCCCTCCAGGTGCTGCGGGAGCTGGCGGCGCGGAAAAAGAAGGGACAACTGCTCATCGCCGCTGGATGCCTGGCCCAGCGCTGGGGGGCCCGCTTGGTAGAGGAGGTACCCGGGATCGACGGGGTGATCGGCACCCGGCGGTGGATGGACATCCTGGAGTTCATCGAGCGGCTGCGGGGGCGCATGGCCCCGGAGCCCCTCTTTTACATCCCGGAAGATGGTCCCATCCGCCTGGAGGATCGGGGGGTGTTGCGGGCCGCGGTGCAAGGGGTCAGCGCCTACCTCAAGATCGCCGACGGCTGTCGACGCCCGTGTGCCTTCTGCGCCATCCCCCTCATCAAAGGCCCCGCGGTCAGCCGTCCCCCAGAGGCCATCTGGGCGGAAGCCCGTCGCCTGGTCGATCAGGGGGTGCGGGAGCTCATCCTCATCGCCCAAGACACCACGGACTACGGCCATGATCTCGGGATCCGGGATGGGCTGCCGCTGCTGATCGAGGGGCTCGTGCAGCGGGTCCCTGAGGTGAAGTGGATCCGCATCATGTACGCCTATCCGGGCGCGGTCTCGGACCGCTTGATCGAGGTGATGGCCCGCTACCCTCAGGTGGCGCATTACCTGGATCTGCCGCTTCAGCACGGCCATCCGGCGGTGCTGCGGCGGATGCGCCGCCCGGCGAACATCGAGTGGGTCTATCGCACCGTCGAGAAACTCCGTCGGGCCATGCCCGACATCGCCATCCGCACCACGTTCATCGTGGGCTATCCGGGGGAGACGGAGGAGGAGTTCGAGGCGCTGCTTCAATTCATCCGGGATCTGGAGTTCGATCGGGTCGGGTGCTTCACCTATTCGTATGAGCCGGAGACGCTATCCGCCCGGCAGCCGGGCCATCTCCCGGAGGAAGTGAAGCGCGAGCGCTATGAACGGCTCATGGCGGCCCAGCAGCCGATCTCCCTACGCAAGAACCAAGCGCTGGTCGGGAAAACGTTGGAGGTGCTGATCGAAGGGGCTGGGGACGGGCTGAGCGTGGGGCGGACCTATCGGGATGCCCCGGAGATCGATGGGCTGGTGCTGGTGGAAGGGGAATGGCCGGTCGGCCAGTTCCTCCCCGTGCGCATCACCGGGGCGATGACCTACGATTTGGTCGGCGTGGTGGAAACATCTTCCGCCCAGGCAGGAACCCCGCTTGCCTCCGCGGGCAACCTTGAACGGAGCAACGATAAAGCTTCTCGCCGGGCATTTGGGAATGGGTAAGCGATTTCGGTAGTTTTTCTATCCCAATACCCGTCTCCGCTTCCTCTATGAGCACCCCTAGTGATTCGGCCCTTGAATTTTTGCCAAAGGCCGAATTCGCGTTAAACTAAACATCCCCTTTGGGGGAAGAATGATCGAGGTGAGCGTGCCATGGGCGGCCCCCGGTTGCGTTATCTGATTCTCGATCTGGATGATACGCTGTATCCGCGACGCTCCGGGTTGATGGATCTCATCAGCGAGCGGATCGGCCGCTACATGGTGGAGCGCCTGGGGTTCTCTCCCGCGGAGGCCGAGGCGCTGCGGCAGCGTTACTATGCCCAGTATGGAACCACCCTCCGGGGGCTGATGGAGGAACACCGGATCGACCCGGAGGATTACCTCGCTTACGTCCACGATGTGCCGTTGGACGCCTACATCCAGCCCAACCCCGCTCTCGATCAAATGCTGAGCCGGATCCCTTTGACGAAGGTGATCTTCACCAACGCCAGCGAGGAGCACGCCCGGCGGGTGATCGAGCGCCTGGGGATCGCCCATCATTTCCCCATCATCCTGGATGTGCGCCGCCTGGAGTATTACAACAAGCCGGACCCCGAGGCGTATCGGCGGATTCTTCAGCACCTTCGTGCCCAGGGGCCGGAGTGCATTTTCGTGGATGACTCCGCCCGTAATCTCCGCCCCGCGCGGGCGCTGGGGATGATCACCATCCTCGTGGATGGCCATCCGGAGAACGGGGTGGATTTCCACGTCCCCGATATCCTGGGGATCGAACCGGTGATCCAGCGCCTGCTTCTGGAACGCAACGGGGATATCAGAAGGTGAGCAAGGAGTAACGATTCAGCGGTTCTCCCGCGCGGTTTCCTCCT
>DATMAC010000309.1:0-33198 GCA_035573655.1 Thermoflexus sp. | reverse complement strand
AAGCGCACCCGGAAGCAAGGGGCAGCCACGAAGCGGCTGCCCCCCTGCTGTATGGGGTCCTTCGCCCTCCCCTTGCGGGCTCCGCACGGTGTAACCCCCGCCGAGATGCCCCTAGGGTGGACCGAACGGTCAGAATCTATTGACGCGCTAGGCCCCCAATTTTGTTTCAAAATGAAACAGAATTGGGCAAAATTTGTTTCAAGTTGAAACAATGTTGCGCGAAGGCTTGCCTGAGCGGACGTTTTGGCCAAAATGGAAGTTGGACTTGTGATTCCACAAATTCTGCCGTAAGGAGGTGGATGGGGCGTAGAGTCTTTCGAAACCTGAACGGTGGGGGGCGCGGACGATGGATCGTCCTGCCGGGTAGGATCAGTGTGTGTAGTGATTGAAACCCTCACGGATCGAAAGGAGCTCAGCCATGGCACCCTGGGTGGCGGAAATCATCGGCACGATGATCCTGATCCTGCTGGGCGACGGCGTAGTGGCCAACGTGGTCCTGGGCAAGACCAAGGGCCAGGCCTCTGGGTGGATCGTGATCACCACGGGATGGGCTATGGCGGTGGCCATGGCCGTGTATGCGGTGGGGCGCATCAGCGGCGCCCACATCAACCCGGCCGTGACCATCGCCCTCGCTGCTACAGGTAGGTTCCCCTGGGCCGACGTTCCTCTCTACATCGTCGGGCAATTCATCGGGGCCTTCATTGGGGCCGTGTTGGTATGGTTGGCCTATTATCCCCATTGGGCCGAGACCCCTGATCCGGATCTGAAACGCGCGGTGTTCTGCACGGCCCCGAACATCCGCAACTACCCGCTGAACTTCATCACCGAGGTCATCGGCACCTTCATGCTGGTCTTCGGCGTGCTGGCCATTGTCGCGAACAATCTTCCCGCTGGATGGGTCCCATTGCTCGTCGGCTTCCTGGTGTGGTCCATCGGTCTCTCCCTGGGCGGGCCCACGGGCTACGCCATCAACCCCGCCCGTGATCTGGGGCCGCGGATCGCCCACGCCGTGTTGCCCATCCCCGGCAAGGGCGATTCGGATTGGGCCTACGCCTGGGTCCCGGTGGTGGGCCCCATCGTGGGCGGCTTGCTGGGTGCGTTCCTGTTTGTTGCACTTGGGCTGTGAAAACCTGCCTTCGGGTGGGGGGAGGCACAATCCCTCCCTCCACCCGCTTTCTTCACAAGCTCCCAGGAGGTTGCCATGAAGAAACTGATTAACGATCCGATGAATGTGGTTCCCGAAGCTCTGGAGGGGATGGCGAAGGCGCACCCTGACCTCATCAAGGTACACTTCAACCCGAACTTCGTCTACCGAGCGGACGCGCCCCGCCCGGGCAAGGTGGCGGTGATCTCCGGTGGGGGCAGCGACCACGAGCCGATGCATGTGGGCTTCGTCGGCTATGGGATGCTGGACGCCGCCTGCCCCGGGGCGGTGTTCACCTCCCCCACCCCGGACCAGATGTATGAGGCGGCGAAGATGGTCCACGGCGGGGCGGGGATCCTGATGATCGTGAAGAACTATGCGGGGGACGTGATGAACTTCGATATGGCGGCGGATCTCCTCCGGGGCGAAGGATTTGAGGTGGAGAGCGTGCTGATCGCCGACGATGTGGCGGTCGAAAGCAGCCTCTACTCCCAGGGCCGGCGGGGGACAGGTACCACGGTGCTGGCGGAGAAGATCTTAGGGGCCGCCGCCGAGCGAGGCTACGATCTCAAGCGCCTGGCCGCCCTGGGCCGCCGCGTGGCGGAGAACGGGCGCAGCATGGGCATGGCCCTGACCTCGTGCACCGTCCCCCACGTGGGCAAACCGACCTTCGAGCTGGGCGAGGATGAGATGGAGATCGGCATCGGCATCCACGGCGAGCCCGGCCGCTATCGGGAGCCCCTGAAGAAGGCCGATGAGATCGTGGAGCGCCTGATGGAGCCGATCCTCAATGACCTTCCCTTCAAGGCAGGCGATCGGGTGATCTGTATGGTCAATTCGATGGGCGGGACCCCGCTCAGCGAGCTTTATATCGTTTACCGCAAGGTGGCTGAGATCTGTGAGAAGGCGGGCATCCAAATCGTCCGCAACCTGGTCGGGGCGTATATCACCTCCCTGGAGATGGCGGGGACCTCCATCACATTGCTCCGGGTGGATGACGAGATGCTGGAGCTGTGGGATCACCCGGTGAAGACCCCGGCCCTGCGCTGGGGGATGTAATCTTCGGACGGTGATGGCGAGAGTGGGGGGGACCAGGAAGGCGGTCCCTCCCATTTCTGAACATCTCAGCTGAACGGAGGTGTCCAAACAATGCCGGTGATGCGGGATGATGTAGTGGCCTGGCTGGAACGATGCATGGTCGTGCTGGAGGAAAACCGGGAGTATCTGACCCAGTTGGATGCGGCCATCGGTGACGCAGATCACGGCGTGAATATGGATCGGGGCTTTAAAGCGTTTAAGGCCAAACTCCCATCCGTTGCCGATAAGGACATCGGGACGATCCTCAAGACCCTGGGGATGACCTTGGTGGCGACGGTGGGCGGCGCCGGCGGGCCGCTCTATGGCACCTTCTTCCTGCAGATGGGGGTGAAGACGGCGAACAAGCTCATGCTCACCCCGGAGGACTGGGCGGAGGCCCTGGAGGCTGGGATCAACGGGGTGATCGCCCGCGGCCAGGCCCGCCCGGGCGACAAAACGATGGTCGATGCCTTGTTGCCGGCCTTGGAGGCCTTCAAGGAGGCGATCCGAAATAGCACCCCCTTCGGGAAAGCGCTCCAGCGGATGGCCGAGGCGGCAGAGCAGGGGATGAAGGCCACCATTCCAATGGTGGCCCGCAAGGGAAGGGCCAGTTACCTGGGCGAGCGCTCGGCCGGCCATCAGGATCCGGGGGCGACCTCGGCTTACCTCATCCTGAAGGCCGCGGCCGACGTTTGGGCCAACGCGACTTGAAAGGAGATGAGAAATGGCGGCTCGAAAGGGCAAGAAACCAGCTCGCCGACGAAAAGGAGGTGTCACCATGGCGAAGTATGTGATGGCGATCGATCAGGGGACCACCGGCACCCGGGCGATCATCTTCGATCACGAGAGCAACGTGATCGCCTCGGACTACAAGGAGCACGAGCAGATCTATCCGCAGCCCGGCTGGGTGGAACACAACCCGATGGAGATCTGGGAGCGGACCCAGGAAGTCGTGAAGAACGCGTTGGCCAAGGCTGGGATCAGCGGGGCGGATATCGTGGCCATCGGGGTGACCAACCAGCGGGAGACCACCATTGTCTGGAATAAGCGGACCGGCAAGCCTTACTACAACGCCATCGTGTGGCAGGATACCCGCACCGCCCCGATCTGCGCTCAGCTGGATCGGGAGGGCTATACGCCGATGTATCGGGAGAAGACCGGCCTTCCCATCGCCACTTATTTCTCCGGCCCCAAGCTCCAATGGATCTTGGATAACGTCCCTGGGGTGCGAGAGGACGCGGAGAAAGGGGAGGCCCTCTTCGGCAACATCGACACCTGGTTGATCTGGTGGCTGACCGGCGGGCCCGATGGGGGCGCCCACGTCACGGATGTTAGCAACGCCAGCCGCACGATGCTGATGAACCTGCGCACCCTGGACTGGGACGATGAGATCCTGAAGATCCATCGCATCCCGCGCCAGATGCTGCCGCAAATCCGGCCCTCTTCGGACCCCGAGTTCTATGGCAAGACCTCGAAGAGCGGGCCCCTGGGCGCCGAGGTGCCGGTGTGTGGCGACCTGGGCGATCAGCAGGCGGCCCTGGTGGGGCAGGCCGGGTTGGAAGTGGGGATGGCCAAGAACACCTACGGCACCGGCTGTTTCCTCCTCCTCAACACGGGCACCAACATCGTCCCCTCCAAGAGCGGCCTGCTGACCACCGTGGCGTATCAATTCGGGAAGGGCCCATGCATCTACGCCCTGGAAGGCTCCATCGCCATCACGGGCGCCCTGGTTCAGTGGATGCGGGATAACCTGGGCCTGATCTCCCGCTCGGCGGAGATCGAGGACCTGGCGCGTACTGTGGAGGATAGCGGCGGCATTTACTTCGTGCCCTTCTTCTCGGGGGCCTTCGCGCCTTACTGGCGGCTGGATGCCCGAGGGGTGATCGTGGGCCTCACCCGCTATATCAACAAGGGGCATCTCGCCCGCGCCGTCCTGGAGGCCACCGCCTACCAGACCCGGGACGTCTTCGACGCCATGTACGCAGACTCTGGGATCCGGCTGGCGGAGCTGCGGGTGGACGGCGGGATGGTGTATAACGAGTTGTTGATGCAGTTCCAGGCCGACATCTTGGGCGTGCCCGTGGTCCGGCCGGTGATCACCGAGACGACCTCTCTGGGGGCGGCCTACGCGGCCGGGATGGCGGTGGGCTTCTGGAGCGGGCCAGAGCAAATCCGCCAGTATTGGAAGGAGGACAAGCGCTGGCTGCCGAAGATGGATCCAGAGACCCGCGAGAAGCTCTACGCCGGGTGGAAGAAGGCGGTGGAGCGAACCTTCGGCTGGGTGGAGCTCTGAGCGAGCGATGATCGGTGTCCACGGATACGCGGGGGGTGGACCGATATTGGCGCGGCGCAAGCGGGCCCGCCCCCCCTTTCAGGATCATCGGGGCGGGCTTGTGGACCCGCCCCGATGCACCTCCAGAGGAAAATGCATCCTTTTGAGGAAAGGTTTCTGGGATGACTTATTCCGTCATTGTGATTGGAGCAGGATCGACAGGAGCGGCGACTGCCCATGATCTCGCCCTTCGAGGCTTCCGGGTGACCGTGGTGGAGCGGGGCGAGGTGGCCTCGGGGACCTCGGGGCGGAACCATTGCTTGCTGCACTCCGGGGGGCGCTACGCCATGCGAGATCCGGAATCCGCCCGTGAGTGCATTGAGGAAAACATGATCCTGCGGCGCATCATGCCCGAGGCCCTGGAGTTGAACGACGGCTTGTTCGTCGCTTTGGATGAAGAGGACCTGTCCTTCAAGGAGCGGTTCCTGGCCGCCTGCGAGGAGTGCGGGATCCCGGCTCGGGAGATCCCTGTGGAGCAGGCCCTGGCCATGGAACCTCACCTGAACCCGAACATCCTGGCCGCTGTTCAGGTCCCGGATGGGGTTTTTGAGCCTTTCCGGTTCTGTCTCTCCTTTCTAGCCACTGCCAAGCAGAACGGCGCGACGGTCTTGACCTACACCGAGGTGGTGGACTTTGTCTTTCAGGGTCGGACGGTCGCAGGGGTCCGAGTGCGGGATCGTCGAACGGGGGAGGAACGGGTTATCGGGGGGGATATCGTGGTAAACGCCGCAGGCCCATGGTCCGGCAAGATCGCGGCCATGGCGGGAGTCGATGTCCCGGTCATTCCCACCGCCGGGGTCATGATCTCGGTGGGCCGTCGGTGGAATCGGATGGTCATCAACCGCCTGAATATGCCTGGGGACGGTGATATCATCGTCCCCCAGCGACGCACAGCGATCATCGGAACCACCTCATGGCGGGTGGAGGACCCAGATTTCATCCCGATCCCGGAGGACCACGTCCGTCTGCTGTTAGACCGGGCGGAGCGGTTTATCCCGGGCTACACTCGGGGAGGGATTCGGGGGATCTTCGCCGTCGCCCGGCCCCTGGTGGGGCGGCGCGGGGTCGCCGCCGATGGGCGGGAGCTTTCTCGGACCTTCGAGTGCTTCGATCATGCGGTGGATGGGGTGGAGGGCCTGGTCACCATCACCGGAGGGAAGATGACCACGGCGCGGGCGATGGCGGAGAAGGCGGTGGATGTGGTGTGTGCCAAGCTGGGGCTGGAGATCCCATGCCGGACCCGCGAGGTGCCCTTGCTTTCCTATCGGGCGTTCTTCGCGGGATCGGCATGAGATGGGCTGACGGGCTACGGGTACGACAACGATGACGATGGAGGAGGAACTCGCGGATGCCCACATGGCAGCTGCGTGTGTTGCGAGGACGCCCTGGGGGTTCACCTCGCCTGGAGCTTTATCAGGTGGAGCTCCCATGGGAGGTTTACCTAATCGACGCGATTGAGAAGATCTGGGCTGAGCAGGATCGCAGCCTGCTCTTTCGACATGCATGCCACCATGCTTCCTGCGGCGCATGCGGGGTCCGGGTCAATGGACGGGAACGTCTGATGTGCATCACCCCGCTCCGAGAGTTCTCCCCGGACCAGCCGATCCAGGTGGAGCCGTTGCGGCATTTCCCTTGGTTGGGAGATCTTTTGGTGGATGTGTCGCCGATGATGCGGCGGATGGCGGAGGTGGGCTTTGTCATCATCCGCCGCGATGAACTCACGGCGGATCGGCCATTGCCTGAAGGGGTGGAGCGGGGGACCCGTTTCGAGGATTGCATTGAATGTGGGTTGTGCCTCTCAGCGTGCCCGGTGATGGCGGCCGATGATGCCTACTTGGGGCCGGCCACCCTGGCCGCTATCGAGCGGATGTTGGCGGAACCCCGCGGTAAGGACACCGCTCGGCTCCTCGCGTTGGCGGATGATCCGCATGGGGCCTGGCGTTGTCACTCCGCAATGGAGTGCACGGCGGTTTGTCCGTCGAATGTGGATCCGGCCGCCGCGATTGGACGCTTGCGCCGCCGATTGATTGCAGAGAAGCTTCGCCGCTGGTTCGGAGGTGGGCGATGAAAGAAGCGCCGCGCTGGAAGCGGGCGACGGGCTGGGTCGACCTGCGGGGGCGCCGGGAGGGCGGGCTGGCCTTCGTGCTCATGCGCCTGACGGGTATCGGCCTGACGATCTATCTGTTCATCCATCTTTACGTGCTGCGCCTGCTGATCCAAGGGCCGGAGGCCTGGGACGCGTTCATCGCCCTGGCGAAGTCTCCCTTTTTCCTGGCGCTGGATGGCCTGCTGATTCTCGGCCTCCTTTACCATGCGTTGAACGGGATCCGTGTGACCTTGCTGGGCTTGGGGATCGGCGTGCCACAGCAGGCTCGGCTCTTCTGGGGAGTGGTGGCGATGACCCTTCTGATCACCGGCATTGCGGTCTATGCGATTTTCTCCATCACCGGCTAAGAGGTGCAAACCGAACTCTTCGTATAGGAGCGCGAGACACCGATGTGGATCTGGCAAGCCGTCACCGGATTGCTCCTGTTGATCCTTTTAACGCTTCATATGGTCTTCAACCATTTTGTGGTTGAAGGCGGGCTGCGCACCTATTGGGATGTGGTGGCTTACCTCTCCAACCCGGTTGTCTTCGTCTGGGAGATCGTTTTCCTCATTGTAGTCACCGCCCATGCGTTGATGGGGGTGCGGGCGATCCTCTTGGATCTGGGGATCCGGCCGACGGCGGATCGCTGGCTGAAGCGAGCCTTGACTGTACTGGGCGTTGTGATCATCGGCTATGGGGTGTGGCTCTCGTGGTGGATTCGGTCGAAGGGAGCATAATCTGTGACTGGGAGACCCTGTGGGCTCCTTATGAGGAGGAGATCTACGACTGGATCCTGGCTCGGCTTCGGCGGGGAGAGCGGGTGCTTGACATTGGGGCAGGAGATCTGCGGCTTTCGTTTCGCATGGCGGAACGAGGGTGCCAGGTCATTGCGGTGGAGCGCCAGTGGGCTGTGCTAGTTAGGGGTCTGCAGGCCCTCGGGATCCACCCCGGGGTGCTGCGCTGGGAGCAGCCCCTTGTGCTCTACGAGGGACGCATGGTCGTGGTCTGGGCAGATGCTCGGACCTGGCCTTTCCCCCCGGTAGAGAGCGCTGTCCTCCTGATGCGACATTGTGTCGCCTTCCCTCTCTATATCCGTAAGCTCCGCGCGGTCGGTTGCCGTCGGCTGTTCACCAACGCCCGCTGGCGGATGGGGGTGGAGCAGGTGGATCTGACCCGCGCCTTCTCTTTTGAGGAGATCCCGTTGGGTTGGTATGCTTGTCGGTGCGGGGCGGTGGGTTTCCGAGAGGGCCCTCCTGAGCGCATCGATGCCGCTGTTCTGGAGCAGGTGTGGGAGGTGGAGACGTGCCCGGCGTGTCAACCGGCCTCCCAGGGATCCGAGAGGAGGTTCGCATGAAGGAGGGGAGGCTTGCCCCCACGAGGGGAGAGCCCGGTCGAGCCGTCGGGCGGTCTGTTCATCCAAATCAAAGGTGTCCCCGTTATACCCTGGATGAGGTGGAGCCATGATGCGGTTGAGCGGCAAGAAGGTGGCGATTCTCGTGGAGGAAGGATTTGAGGACCTCGAGTTCTGGGTCCCCTTGATGCGTCTTCAGGAAGAAGGGGCTTCGGTGACCGTGGTAGGCCTGGAGGCCGGGAAGATCGTCCGCAGCAAGAGCGGAGGGCTCACGGCGAAAGCGGATGTGGCAGCTGATCAGGTCTCTGCCGCGGATTTCGATGCGGTGGTGGTCCCAGGCGGCTGGGCGCCGGACAAGCTACGCCGTTACGAGGCGGTCCTCCGTTTGGTCCGCGAGGCTTACCAGCAGGGCAAGATCGTGGCGATGATCTGCCACGGCGGCCAGGTGGGGATCTCGGCGGGTATCGTGCGGGGGCATCGGGCGACCGGGAGCCTGGGGATCAAAGACGATTTGATCAACGCCGGGGCGATTTGGGTGGATGAACCGGCCTTCCGGGACGGAAATCTGGTCTGGGGCCGTGTGGTTCCGGATATCCCAGCGTTCTGTCGGGAGCTGGTGGCGGCCCTGGTCGGCGAGCCAGCTCCTCAAGCTTCAGCCCCCCGCTGAGAGGTCATTATGGTTGCACTGGTGATTGTGGCCCATAGCGCCAAACTGGCGGAGGGGGTGAAGGAGCTGGCCGAGCAGATGGTTCGAGGCCGGATTCCGATCCTGGCCGCCGGCGGTCTGGATGAACACACCCTGGGTACCAACGTGGATCGAATCCGCCAGGCTTTGGAGGCAGCCCTTGCCCAGGCGGACGAGGTCTTGGTTTTGATGGATCTGGGCAGCGCCGTGATGGGAGCCCAGATGGCCATCGAGATGCTTCCCCATGAGGCTCGCTCCCGGGTCCTTCTCAGCCAAGCGCCGCTGGTGGAGGGCGCGATCGTCGCCGCGGTGGAGGCTTCGATCGGAAAGACAGTGGCTGAGATCGAGGCTTCAGCCGTTGAGGCTTGCCGGATGCCGAAGGTGCCTCGAGGAGGATGAAGGGGAAAAGGGTTCTCGGGGAAGGTCGACCTTGAGAGAACAAGGCTTCCTCTGCGTCCTCCCAGGTTGCTTAAGGCTTGGGAGGGAGAGGGGGGCTAAGGTTTTCATCGCCCAGTGGAATGTCGATCCAGCAGGCCATGCGATGGGCTCTCATCCCTTGCGCGGGGTGGCAGGAATGCAGCAGGTCACCTTAACCTTAACGAACGCTGTCGGCCTGCACGCCCGGCCGGCAGCGCTCTTCGTGCAGACAGCAGCCCGGTTTCGTTCCAATATCACGGTGCGCAACATCACCCGCGGGACGCCGGCGGTGAACGCCAAGGCGATCCTGGCGGTGCTCACGCTGGGGGCAGAGCACGGCCATGTCATTGAGATCTCGGCGGAGGGGCCAGATGAAGAGGAAGCCATTGCCACGCTAAAAGCCCTGGTCGAATCCCGCTTCGGAGAGGATGGAGGATGAGCCGTCGCTTGCGCGGCCTTCCGGCCTCCCCAGGGGTGGCGCTGGGCCAGGCTTGGTGGTTCCGGCGAGCCGTCCCTAGCGTGATGCGGGCGCAGGGGGAGAATCCAGAGATCGAGCGGGCTCGGTTACAGGCTGCTCAGAAGCAAGCCGCGGCGGAGCTGGCGGCGTTGCGGGAGACCCAACGGGACCGCTTGCCTCCCGAGGAATTGGCCATCTTCGAGGCTCAGGAGCTGATGCTCCAAGATCCCGAGCTGATGGCTCAGGTCGAGGCGGAGCTCGCCGCAGGGGCCTCCGCGGAAGCGGCGTGGGCGAAAGCAGTGGAGGTCTTCGCGGCCCAATTATCGGCGTTGCCCGATCCCTATTTCCAGGCTCGCGCCGCCGATGTGCGGGACGTGGGAAACCGGGTGTTGCGCCATCTGATCGGCGGTTTGGGGGCCTCCCCGATGCCGGAGCATCCGGTCATCGTGGTGGCCGATGACCTGTTGCCCTCGGAAACCGTCAGCCTGGACCCCCAGCGGGTTCTGGCTTTTGTCACCGAAGGGGGCGGACCGACGGCCCATGCGGCGATCTTGGCGCGTCGCCTGGGGGTCCCGGCGGTGGTCGCCGTGGGTGAGGGGCTTCGAATCGTTTCCGATGGCGTGTTGCTGCTGGTGGACGGCGAGGCCGGATGGGTCGAAGTGGAGCCGGAACCGGAGGCAGTGCAGCAAGCCCAGGCCCGACGCATCCTGTGGCTGCGCGAGCGGGCGCAAGCGGAGGCCGCGGCCCATGAACCAGCCCAAACCCGGGATGGCGTGCGGATTGAGGTGGCGGCCAACGTGGGGAGCCTGGAGGATGCTCGGGAGGCCTTCCAGAAGGGAGCCGACAGCATCGGCCTATTGCGCACGGAGTTTCTCTACTTGGAGCGGACCACGGCGCCTGCGGAGGAGGAGGAGGTCGCGGTCTACCGGGCGCTCCTGGAGGCGATGGGGGGGAAACCGGTGGTGGTGCGCACCCTGGACGTCGGCGGGGATAAGCCCTTACCCTACCTCCCGATGCCTCCGGAAGCGAATCCATTCTTAGGGGTGCGAGGCGTGCGGCTCTCGCGGCGGCATCCCGAGCTGCTGCGCCAGCAGCTTCGGGCTCTGCTGCGGGCCGGCGCCGGGTTCCCGCTACGGATCATGTTTCCGATGGTGAGCACGGTGGAGGAGATCCGCTGGCTTCGCGAATTCTTCGAGGAGGTGCGCTCCTCCCTCGCGGCGGAGGGACATCCGTTGCCTCAAGATCTACAAGTAGGGATGATGGTCGAGGTGCCGGCGGCGGCGCTGCTGGCCGAGCATTTCGTGCCCTGGGTGGATTTCTTCAGCATTGGGACGAATGACCTGTCTCAATACACGTTGGCGGCAGATCGGACGAATCCCGCGGTGGCCGGGATGGCGGACGGACTGCATCCGGCCGTGTTGCGTCTGATCCGTCACGTGACCGCGGCGGTTGAAGGAACCGGGAAGTGGGTTGGGGTCTGCGGGGAGCTGGCGGGGGATCTCCAAGCGGTGCCGATCTTGATCGGGCTGGGAGTACATGAGCTGAGTGTGAATCCGGTGCGGGTGCCGGAGGTCAAGGCGGCGATCCGGCGCTGGTCTATGGCGGAGGCCCGGGCGTTGGGGGAAGCGGCGCTCCGTCAGGAGGACGCGGCGGCCGTGCGCCAGCTCGTTCAACCCTCGGGCTAAAGGGGAATCTGACCTGTAGTCTCCCCAGACGGTGCAGGAGTTTCCGGATGGGGGATCAGGAGGGTGGGGCCCTTCCCCATTTACATGGAGGGGTGGGCCACGTAAGCGGCCCGCCCCTCACAGAAACCATATTTTGCTTTAAGGCCAGATTCGGAAGGATGTGAAGCCTTCTGCTTGACGGATGCCATCCGAGGCGAGGGCCCGGATCTCCACCAGCGATCCGCTGGGGAATGCCCCCACGATGAAAGCCCCTTCCGTCGTTCCCGTATCATCGGTTTCCAGAAGCAATGGATCGTGCCCAGGGATCTCGACACGCACCCGAGCCCGAGCGATTGGGCGGCCCTCTGCATCCATCACGAAGACCACGACTCCCTGTAAATCTCCAGCGGCCAGGACGGGACGTCGCAGCGCGATCTGAACCTGAAGGGCAGGGAGGGGTTCGATCAGGCGGGCCGGAACCCGTGGGTTCAAGCCCCGCATCTGCGCGTAGGATTCCCCTAAATTCACCGGCCGCACGGTCTGGTCGACCGGATCCCACATGACTTTCATTCCCTGGAAGACTTGAACAAGGCGCCCATTTTCGAGATAGGGTTCTGTAATCGGGTTGCCGATGATGCGCGCGCCGCCATGGCGCAACCAGAAGGCAAGGAACATCCCGCTGACCGTGTGACCGGTCTCCGGGATATATCGGCGGAACGGCCGGCCCAGCGGGATTTGAGAGGGCGGGATGGGCGGGCTCCCCAAGCCCATCGCTGAGGCGATGGGGAGCAGCCGCACCGCCTGCTCGGGGGGCATCAAGGGATCCCAGCGTAGACACGCGTATTGAAAACACTGGATCTGGTAAGGAGGCTCTGGGATCACAGGGGTAATCGGATATCCGAGGAAACGCACGCCTCCATGGGCCTCGAAGAATTCTAGAAAAGGCGTTCGAACGGCGTAACCGGTTTCCGGGAAGAAACGCTCCTCCGTTCCCTGAGCGAGCCACTCCTGAGGGAACCTTAGGACAAGGACCAGGGCTCCAAGGACCACATATATACGAAAAAGGGGTGCCCTGTTCATCCCGATATCCTGAAGACAGGGCTTGCCGTCGGATCGTCGATCGACAGTAACGATTCCACCTGGTCGCGTTCGGCTCGGAGCTCCCTTACAGAGGCGGAAGGCCCTCCTCGAGAGAACCCGCGGTGAAACGCCCGTATCCGTATTGCATTGGGTGAGAACGGCTGAATCGTTACGATCGCTATTCCATTGGGACCTGGGGGATCACCCGGCCTCGGAGGCGATCCATGATGTCATCCAGATCTCGACCGGTCACAGTGATCCCGTGGTTGCGCAACCCGATCACCGCCCGCGCTGGATCGGGGGCTCGACGCACCAGTTCCGCGACTTCGGCCGCGAGCTCCCACGTCCCGCATGGATAGTTTACCGTGGTCACCGGGATGCCCTCCATCCATGCATGGACGTGGATGATCGCCCCCACCTGTGGGTGCTCTCGGTAGATCATCCAATGCTCGATGGCGTCCACCGAGACGCGGCGAGGCTCGATGTGGGGTGGGACGCTGAGAAGGATTACATTGCGTTCGGCGTCATAGTCTTTCACCAGAAGGATGTCCCGACCGATCACTTGCAAGTTCCCCTTGTCGACCCCGCTGGCGCTCATCCAGAACCGCTTGGCATCCTCCCGCACGCTGAGGTTGCCGTAGCTCAAACCGCCCAGCCCGTACAGCCGCTTGACGTGCTGGAAATCCCGGGGCGGGAGGATCTCCTCCAGGGGGAACGGGGCGGGGAGCAGGTTCAATGAAGCCAGGAAGCGGCCTGCCTCCTTTAATTTTTCAGTCCGCTCGTTCCCGTTCCAGAGTTCCGGTGGCAGATCCGGATGGAACTCGTTGTTGATCACTAGGCGGGCCTGGGCCAGTGGGGCCAGCCGTCGGTAGACCCGCTCGAAGAAATCCTGTTCATCCTCTCGGCACGCTTCCACGTAATGGCCCAGCTCCAGGGTCACGAAGTGCGCTTCCCATCGGGCCCCGTTTGTACCCCTGATGGAAGGCCCTGGAGTGAGGACGATGAGGAGGTTGGACAGGGCGCGGACGAGGATCGGATAGCAGGTCTTCAGGAAATCGGCGGGAGGCTGCGGAAGCTCCACGATCGAGGTGACAAATGTGCCCTGGGATTTGCGTCGGAAAGGGCGCGGACGCAAGGGGTCAGTGAAGTTGAGGACCAGGCGGACATCCCGGGTCGGTTCCTCCAGGAACGTGTGCCCGTGGGCCCGCAGGGTCCGCCATAGCCCCTGTCGGAACCATTGCAACCCTGGCGTGGCCGCCTGTCCGACGATCACAAAGTCCATCTCGCCCTCCATACCTCCAGGGATGCATCACGAAAGCCCAGGGGAATGGAGCCATCTTCAACGGCCCCATTCCCCTGAAACGCTCAATATGCGCGCGCGAACACGGCCATTTCGGCCGCTGGCTCCCCGCAGACGATGCACCGGCCTTGACCACCCGGCTGCTCCAGCGGGATGCATCGATTGGTCGCTGTGGTGTCTGCCTTGATCTTCGCCTCGCACTCGGACTTTCCGCACCACCATGCCCAGGCGAACCCATCGGCCACCGCCTCCCGGAGCTGGTCGTAGGTCTCCGGGTAGTGAGTGTGGGCCTTATGGAAGGCGAGCGCCCGCTGATAAAGATCCGCCTGGATGGCGCTCAGGGTTTCCTGCACCGCGCCCAGGAGGCCGTCGATGGGAACCGCTCGCTTCCGGGAAGCCCCCGGTTGGTCCCGACGGGCTAACACCACCTGGCGCTCCGCCACATCCCGCGGGCCGATTTCGATCCGCAGCGGCACCCCCCGCAGTTCCCATTCGTTGAATTTCCAGCCTGGCGTGTATTCCTCCCGCGCATCCACCTCCACCCGGATCTCCGGTTCCAGTATCCGTCGTACCTGCTCACACACCTCCAACACCTGAGAGCGTTCCTCATCGCTCTTCCAGATGGGCACCACAATGACCTGGATCGGCGCCAGGCGGGGTGGGAGGATCAACCCGTGGTCGTCCCCGTGCACCATGATTACGGCACCCACCATCCGCGTGGAGAGGCCATGGGACGTGGTCCAGGCGTATTGCATTTGATTTTGGGCGTCGAGGAAGCGGATCTCGAAGGCCCGTGAGAAGTTCTGGCCCAGATTATGGGAGGTGGCGGATTGCAACGCACGGCCATCCCCCATCATGGCCTCGATCGTATAGCTTCGTAGCGCGCCAGCGAACTTCTCCGATTCGCTCTTGCGGCCCTGGATTACTGGGATCGCCGCATCCTCTACTGCGAAGTCTGTGTAGAGATCTAACACTTGCAAAGCTTCCTCTTCCGCCTCCTCGTAAGTAGCGAAGACGGAGTGGGCTTCCTGCCAGAGGAACTCCAGGGTCCGCAGGAAAGGCCGGGTCCGCTTTTCCCAGCGCACCACATTGCACCACTGGTTGATGCGCAGGGGAAGATCCCGATAGGATTGGATCCACTGGGCATACATGTAACCGATGATGGTTTCAGAGGTCGGTCGCACCACCAGAGGCTCTTCCAGTGTCTCCCCGCCTCCGATGGTAACGACGGCCAGTTCCGGTGAGAAGCCGCTCACGTGCTCTTTCTCTTTTTGGATGAATGAGTAGGGGATGAAAATCGGGAAATAGGCGTTCCGATAGCCGTGGGCTTTGAACCGTCGATCTACGGCCGCCTGGATGTTCTCCCAGATCGCGTAGCCGTAAGGTCGGAAGACAATGCATCCCCGTACTGGGGCGTAATCCGCCAGCTCAGCCTCCCGGATGACATCCAGATACCATTGACTGTAATCCTGATGGCGAGGCGTGATTCGAGCCATCGTCCAGCCTCCTGCCTATCCCTGAATGAATGGTTGAGCGAGGAGCTTCTCCCTCCACTCCTTTCCTTAGTCAGGCTAACGGGCTTTTTTGTTGTAGGGCGCTTGCGCGTCTGCCCCCGCTTTTAGGAAGAGACCAGCAACGCAGCGGCTGTCCGTGAGAGCTATTGTAATCACCCTTGAAGGCCTTTTCAAGCGTGGCTTAACCCGTGGCAGGGCTTTTCAAAGTTCTAACAAGGGCGGCATAACAGTGAGAAAGAGGATGGCCCCTCCTCCGAAGGGCCGCGGGGAGGGGGGCATTTTTTGGGGGGCTGGACCAAGGGCCTTCTTCAGCCGTTCTCCTGCAATGCAAATATGGAGATCGGCATTCCGCTGGATCAGGCGCCGGCTGCGCGACACTGATCGACCAATGTTATACTTGTATTTTGAGGTATCCAACAGGCGAGGGTTCAACTGTGGAAGGGGATCGCCGGCGTTATGAACAGGCGTTGAAGCGCGGGCATGAAGCACTCTGGCAGCGGCGATGGGCGGCGGCGATCACGGCCTATCGTGAGGCGTTGGAGGCCTTTCCGGATCAAGTGGAGGCCTTGACCGGATTGGGCTTGGCCTATATGGAGGCTGGACGTTACGAAGAGGCCCTGGGCGCGTTTCGACAGCTGGCAAGGCTTCGCCCAGGCGATCCCACCCCCGTGCTTCGCCTTGCGGAGGCCTACCAGCGGGCAGGCCGGCTCTCGGAAGCGGCCGCTCATTACCATCAGGCTGGCCAGCTGTTCGCCGATCAGGCGGACCTCCGGCGGGCGATTCAAGCGTGGGTCCAAGCGGTCCGCCTGGATCCCGGGCGGGTGGAGACGCTGGAAGCGCTGGCTCAGGCCTACCGACAGCTCCAGCAGCCGGAAGCGGCGATCCGGATCGATTTGGCTCGGGCTCGCGCATGGGTGCAGCGAGGGGATCTGCAGCGGGCTTTGGAAGCGATCAACGACGCCCTGGCGCTGGATCCGGATCATCCGCAAGCGCTGCAGGGGCGAGACTGGTTGCGGGCTCAGCTCGCCCGTCGGACGGGCACGGGTCCGTTGCCAGCCCTCCCGGTGAGAGAGGGGGAAGCCGAGCAGGCCCGGGCGGAAGCGTTCTGGGCGCTGCCGTCGGAGGCGGCGGAAGCCCCTGCCGATCCGGTTCGTCAGGCGCTCTCCCAAGCCCTTCAAACGCTGGCGGACTTGGTGTTCTCGGAGGCTCCGGGGACGTTCTCCGGGGCGGAGTGGTTCCAGATCAACGCATGGTTGGGCCGGGCGGTCGATGCGCACTCCCAGGGTCAGTGGCGGGAAGCCCTCGCTCTTTATGAGCAGGTTGTGGCCGCTGGATTGGAGCATCCGGCCTTGATGTTCGCTATGGGAGCGACCCTGGCCGAATTAAAGCGTTGTGATGAGGCGGCCTCCCGGCTCCAAAGTGTGATGGCTTCCTCAACGTACCATCTGGCTGCCCTTCTTCTGCTGGCTCGCTGTGAAGAGCGCCAGGGATCCCCGGAGCGGGCGGTAGAGCGCTATCTGGAGGCCTTGGAACATATCGACCGGGGGTTGCTTCGGGAAAGTCAAGTGGAGTGGCTGCGCAAACGGTATCGTTTCCTGCGGGCCTGGATCCTCCGGCATCCTGAACAGCAAGCGGCGCTGCGGAGGGGAGCTCAGCAAATCCTGGAAAGCCCCACCTGGCTGGATCGAGCAACCCTGCTCCGGAAGGCTCTGGATCAGTGGACGAGGGATACGCCGTTCCAGCTGACCCTGGCCGATGCGCTGATGTTCCCGGATGGGGAACGGCTCCTGATCGAGCTGGGTCAGGCTTATACCTGGGCTCAGCGCGGCCTGTTCTACAGCGCCCTAGAGGAGGCCTTGCGGATCGTTGGGGAGATGCCCTTCGCGCCACTGATCCATCTGGCCTTAGGCCAGTTGCTCGTCTGGGGTCAGCGCAGCCTGGCTGCAGTGGGGAAATTCCGGGCCTTGGGTGAGTATCTCCTGTTTCTGGAAGATCCCTATATGGCCCTTGCTGCTTTCGAGCAGGCTGTGTGGCTGGCCCCACTCGATCTACCGACTCTGCGACGGTTGCTGCAGCTCTCCCAGGAGTTGGGGGATTCCTCTCGAACGATCCAAGCGTTCGCTGGCATAGCGGACGCGTATTTGCAGATGGCGGATCTGGAGCAGGCGGAGCGGATCTGTCGGGAGGGGCTGGATTGGGCTTCACGGCGGGGGCTTTCGGGCACGGCGCTCCGACCGCTCCTCCGCCGGCTCGTGGAGATCGCGGTGCAACGTTTGGATTGGGGACAAGCGATCGAACATCTGGAGCGGCTGCGAGCCATTGACTCAAACGACCTGGAGATCCGCTGGGGCTTGGCGGAGGCTTATCTGCGGACCGCCCGGGTGGACTCAGCGTTGCAGGAGCTGCAGTATTTGCTGGAACAGGCACGGAGCGCCGGCCGGCTGGAGGAGGCCGCAGCGAACCTGGAGGAGCTCCTGATGCTGCTCCCGGAGGAGCCTCGCTTGCGACAGCTGGCGGCTCAGATCTGCTTGGAGCTCGGTCAGGTGGAGGCGGCCATCGCCCATCTGGAGCGAATCGGCGAGCAGTATCTTCAAGAGGGGCGCCTCAGCGAGGCCCGCGCTGTTTACCAATCGCTGATCCAGCTGAATCCGGACCGCGCTGTGCATTATCGAGCATTGATGGAGCGATCCGTTTGAGCATCATGGGGTGAACATGGGTGGGCGCTCTATTCGGTAGTGGTAATTGTAATTTGCGATTTTTTTTCTTCGTGGGGTGCGGGCCGCCTTAAGGGCCCGCATCCCACGAAGGGATTCCCCCCGCCCTGTGCGGAAAAGCCACACGGGGCGGGAGAGAAGGGTGGGGCGATTCCCCCCCACCCCATTGACCTTAGGAGTTACACGCTTGGTCTTCTCCTGGGGATTGTGGGCAGAGCCACGCGCTGAAGGCGCGCGGCTCTGCCCTCCTCCCCATAGCCCAAAGGGCCGTGTAGAGGGAGGATCAAGGGGGGTGGAGCCATTCCATCTCTTCTGGGGGCTCTGAACTGCGTAACTTCTAGACATTTGGAGCTCGCCGCTACTGAAAGCTGGAAGGGGTGGAGTGGTGTTTCTCACCATCCGCGACCAAAGGTTCAGCCGAACGGGTGAACTTCCGTGCGGGATTTTCTTTATCTTTTAGATCAGCTCAATTGGATCAGTCTGATCGATATCGGATTGGTGGCCCTGCTCTTTTTCGGGATCCTGTATTCCCTAAAGGGGACACCGGCGGTTACGTTAATCCGGGGTCTGTTTATCCTGATCCTGCTGGTGCTGATCCTGAGCGGCCCTCTAAGCTCCCTTCGAGCGATGCGCTGGCTTCTCGAGCGAACCCTGCCCGCCCTCCTCATCGCCATCCCGATTATCTTCCAGCCGGAACTCCGGCGGGCTTTGGAGCGGTTGGGACGTGTTGGGCTCTGGTTGCAGCGGGATCCCCAAGAAGCGCAGGTCGATGAAGTCATCGATGCCCTGGTGCAGGCCTGCCCGCGCCTGGCTGAACGTCGCCATGGCGCGCTCATCGTATTGGAACGCACCACAGGCCTCCAGAACTATGTTGAAACAGGGATCCCGCTGGATGCGCGGGTGACTCCCGAGCTGCTCATGACGATCTTCGCGCCCAACACCATCCTCCACGACGGCGCGGTGATCATCCGGGATGGGCGGGTGGTGGCTGCCGGTTGCATCCTGCCTCTCACCACCGGATGGGTAGGGGATCCCCAGCTGGGCCTGCGCCACCGGGCGGCGATCGGGATCACGGAGGTCAGCGATGCGCTAGCCATTGTGATCTCCGAAGAGCGAGGGACGATCTCCGTAGCCCTGAACGGGCGGATGGTGCGCCGGCTGGACGCTCGACGTCTGGAGCTGGTGCTGCGGAACTTTTACAGCCCGCCCCCTGAGGTCGAGCGGACCCAGCGCTGGCTCCAGGAGCTGCGCGCCCTGGGACGGCGGGCGTGGGTGATGCTCTTCCCCCATCATGGAAGCCAAGGGTAGGGCTTTATCGATTTTTGAGGGTATGGGATGATTGAGGGCCAACGGCCCCAAAGTCCCCCGGGAGCCCAAATTGAAAATCAAAAGCCTAAGAAACAGTAGAGGCGATGGGATGAAATGAAAGGGATCCGGTGGCTGCAGGAGAACGGGAGTCTGGCCCTGCTGGCCTTTGGGATGGCCTTTGCCCTTTGGGCCGCTGCAGTGTGGGAGGAAAACCCGCCGGTGGAGCGGACGCTGGCGGATTTGTCGCTGGTCTTCCATGGGCTGGGACCTGATCGTGTGGTTTTCGAGGTATCGGCGGAAAGGATCCGCCTGCGGCTTCGGGTACCGCGCGCCCTTGAGGGCAGCATCGGCCCCCAGGATGTGGAAGCCTTCATCGATGTGCAGGGCCTGGAGGAAGGCGCTTACGAGCGGCCGGTCCAGATCCAGATCCGACGACGGGGGATCCAGATCCTGGCCGTGGAGCCCCCACGGGTTCGCTTTCGCCTGGAGCGTGTGGAAAGCCGCGAGGTTCCGGTTTCCATTCAGGTCGTAGGACAACCCGCGATCGGTTATCAGGTGGGGGCTCCACTTCCCGCGCTCTCCCAGGTGGCGGTGAGCGGCCCGCGCTCGTTGGTGGCGGTGGCCGCCATGGCGGTGGGGAAGGTCCAGATCGATGGCGTGCGGCAATCCGTGGAAACGGAGGTCCGGCTGGTGGCCGTCGATCCTCAAGGGAAGGAACTTCCAGAACTGAAGGTGATTCCCGAACAGCTTACCGTAACCGTCCCGGTAGAGCAGCGTCTGGGCTTCCGCGAGCTGCCGGTCCGGGTGACTCTGGAAGGACGCCCGGCCCGAGGGTATCAACTCACAGAGATTTCGGTGGATCCGCCCACGGTGACTTTAACCGGGGACCCCCGGCGGCTGGAGGAGGTGGGGAGTTATATCTCCACCGAGCCCATCGATATCTCCGAGGCCCGCGGGGAGCTCATCGCGACGATCCCATTGGTGATCCCTCCGGGGGTAGCCCTGGTGGGCAGCCCGACCCAGGTGGAGGTGCGGCTTCGGGTGGAGCCGATCCTCAGCACCCAGGTCTTCCAACAGGTCCCGGTCATCGTGGAGGGGCTCCGGCCTGGGATGATCGCTCGCCTCTCCCCGGAGAACGTGGATGTCATCCTCCGAGGGCCTTTGCCCTATGTGGAAAACCTCCGACCGGACGAGTTGCGGGTATGGATCCATGTGGGGGATTTGGAGCGGGGAACTTACACGCTGACCCCCACGGTCAGCTTGAGCGCCACGGTGGCCAATCTTTCGTGGACCCTGGTCCCTCCGAACATCCAGGTGTTGATCACCCCTGCCCCGACCCCAACCCGATCGCGTTAACTATAGAACTTGCTCTTTGCAAATAGCAGCGTTGCGATGAGCTTTCGATTTGTGGAATTTCCATGAGGGGTGGGCCGCGTAAGCGGCCCACCCCTCATGGAAATTCGATTGAGATCCAAAGGGCCGAGATCATTCCCCTCGCTCATACACCCAGATGGTTTCTTGAAGGAGGGTCTGGTAAAACCGACCCCCACGATCCAGAGCTTCCCATTCTTCTTGAGTGTAGATCAGCAGATCCGTTGGGACGGGGAGAGGGGATGTATCCCAATCCACGGCGCGGCGCTCGAAGGGGAGATCAGACCGGCGGACGATCACGATCAAATCGAGGTCGCTGCCCACGCCCCAGTCCCCGCGAGCGTACGAGCCGAAGTAGCCGATCCGGAGCACCTCCGGTCGCTCCCGGGCGACTCGCTCCGCCCATATGCGCACCGCTCGATCAACGGTCTCCCGGTTTGGCCATTTGAGCACGGACGAACGCAAGGATTTCACGGGCATAGGCAATCGCCTCTCCGCTCTGGAGGGGGCCATAATGTTCGAACGGCGCGCCGGCCGGATGGCTGTTCGGATAGCGGGGCGGGATGTAGAAGTTATCTAACACCCGTGCCTTCTCCACCAAATCGGGTGGGACGGAGATCGCGTCCGGTAGCTCCTGCAGCAGGCGGGCGATCACATGGCCCCACGCTTCCTGCCCGCAATGAAGATGCAGCGCTTTGACCGCCTTCTCCGCCGCCTGCTGGGCAGCGAAGCACGCCCATTCATGACGCCCGGCCCGGCGTGAATCCTCCGCCTGCTCGAGATCCCGCTCCGCTTGTCGGAACCAGTCCAGCGCCCGATTGCCCATCGGGAAACCCCCGGGCTTAAATGGTGGATCCCCATTACGGCCGGTAGCGATAGAGCATCCGTGGGAAGGCGATCGCCTCCCGGATATGGTCCAGGTGGCAGATCCAGGCCACTGTGCGCTCGATCCCCAGCCCAAACCCGCTGTGGGGCACCGACCCGTAGCGCCGCAGATCCAGATACCACTGGTACTCCTCGAGGGGGAGGCCGTGCTCCTGGATCCGCTGCAGCAAGAGGTCGAAGTCCGCGATGCGCTCGCTGCCACCGATGATCTCCCCGTAACCTTCAGGCGCCAGCAGATCCGCGCAGCGAACGACCTCCGGCCGCTGAGGGTCGGGTTGCATATAGAAGGCCTTGATGGCAGCGGGGTAGTGGGTAACGAAGACCGGCTTCTCAAAGTGGAGTGAAAGGGCGGTCTCGTGAGGGGCTCCGAAATCATCCCCCCACTCAATCCGCAGAGCGGCCTTGCGCTCCGGATCCGTCTCTTCCTCCGCCCATTCGTTCAACAGGCGGACGGCCTCATCGTAGGTGATGCGCGGGAAGGGAGGGACGACCTTCTCCAACGGCGCTGTGTCGCGTTCCAGCACCCGAAGCTCGTTGCGGCGCTCCTCCAGCACGCGGGCAACGACGTATGAGACCAGTTGCTCGGCGATCTCCAGCATCTCCTCGAAGGTGCAAAAGGCCATCTCCGGCTCGACCATCCAGAACTCCAGCAGGTGGCGCCGCGTCTTCGAGCGTTCCGCCCGGAAGGCCGGCCCGAAGCAGTAGACCCAGCCGAAGGCGAAGATGTTGGCCTCGTTGTACAGCTGTCCCGTCTGAGCGAGATAGAGCCGCTCCCCAAAGTAATCCACCGGGAAGAGGGTGGTGGTTCCCTCCGCGGCGGTGGCCGTGAGCAACGGCGTATCCACGTTCAGAAACCCGTGGCTATCGAGCCAATCCCGGATGGCCCGGATCACCGTCGCGCGGATCCGCTGGATCGCCCACTGGCGGGAGGAGCGCAACCAGAGATGCCGGTGATCCAGCAGGAATTCCACCCCATGCGCTTTCGGGCCGATGGGATAATCCTGGGCCAGATGAAGGATCCGGATCTCCCGGACCCCGATCTCGTAGCCCCCGGGGATTCCCGGCGCCCGGGCGTCCTGGCGGACGGTGCCGGTGACGATCAGGGAGGACTCCTGGGTCACCCGACGGGCGGCCTCGAAGGTCTCCGGCGGAACGTCCCGCATGGAGACCACGCACTGGGCGATCCCTGTTCCGTCCCGCACCAACAGGAAATAGAGACGGCCCTTGTCGGTCTTGTTATAGAGCCAGCCCCGGATCGTGACTTCCTGCCCCACATACTCCGCGATCCGCTCAATACGCATAATCGGAGCCGTCATTCACGTCCTCCCGATGATGATTCGGCTCTCGAATAAAAAATCCCGTAAGAGAATCTCTTTTCACTCCATCTCCTGACGGCCCTGGAGGGCGCGGACTAAGGTGATCTCGTCCGCGTATTCCAGATCGCCACCTACCGGCAGGCCTCGCGCCAAGCGGGTCACCCGCACACCCATCGGGACGAGCAGCCGATGGATATAGACCGCTGTGTTCTCCCCTTCCAGGCTGGGGTTCGTGGCCAAGATCACCTCTCGCGGGGCATCGCGGCGGACTCGATCGACCAACTCGCGGATCCGGAGGTGTTCCGGCCCGATGCCGTCCATGGGGGAGATCACCCCATGGAGCACATGGTAAACCCCGCTATATTCCCCAGTGCGCTCGATGGCCAGCACATCGATGGGTTCTTCCACCACGCAGATCAAGCCGTGGTCACGGCGCTCATCCCGGCAGATGGCACATGGGCTCTCATCGGTGATGTTGAAGCAGACCTCGCACAGCCGGGTCTGCTGCTTCAACTCCCGCAACGCCTCCGCGAGGGCCATCACCTCTTCATCCGGCGCCCGGAGGAGGTAAAAAGCCAGCCGTGAGGCCGTCTTGGGCCCGATCCCGGGTAATTTCACCAAGGCCTCGATGAGCCGCGCGATCGGTGGAGGGGTGATCGTCGTTAATGGACGCATATGGGCTCACCTGATGTTTGGGTTGTAGGAGTTACGCCGTTCGGGGCCCGTGAGGGGAGGCGGAAGGATCCCACCTCCTGGATCCCCCCTCGGGCCGCGGGAAGGGGGGATCATAACATCCGAAGGGGCGGAGCCGAGCGCCGAAGGCCCCTAGCCCAGCCCCAGAAAACCCCGGATGGGGTGCCCGAACGGCTCAATCTCACTGTTTGATAATAGCACATAAAGAGTACACCCATGCCGGCAGCGGAGGGAACGAATGCTTCATCCAGTTGGAGGATATGAGAGCGTGCGGGCCGATGGCCCCACTCCGGATAAAAGATATTTTATTTTTGGGGCGAGCCGGGTGCCTCCGGCGCCCGGCTCGCCCCAAAACCCCCAGGAGACCAAAACGAAAAATCAAATCCAGAAGGAGCACTCGTTTCCCATGGGCACAGTGGGCGAGGACGGAACCTTGCGCCCCGTTCACACTTGGGGGGCGTAGCGGAGAGGACGGTCAAAGGGCAGGGGCGACCTACAGCGCCCGGATATCGGATCCCACCGTCTGGAGTGCCTGATCCAGATCCTCCATGAGATCGTCCGGGTGCTCCAGGCCGATTGCGAGGCGGAGAAGATTATCTGGTGTGGTGGTTCCGGGGCCCTCCACTGAGGCGCGGTGCTCGATGAGGCTCTCGGGCCCTCCGAAGCTGGTGGCCCGGATGAACAGCCGGACTTGGCCCGCGACTCGGAAGGCGGCTTCCCGACCGCCTCGGACCTGAAACGAGACCAGACCGCCGAACATGTCCATCTGGCGGGCGGCCACCGCGTGGCCCGGGTGTGTCGGCAGGCCCGGATAATAGACAGTCTCGACGGCTGGGTGCTGGGCCAGGAAGGAGGCCACCCGCATCGCGTTCTCCGAATGGACCCGCATCCGGTAAGGCAAGGTGCGCAGCCCTCGCAGGATCAACCAGCTCTCAAAGGGTGGGAGGATCGCCCCGCCGGTGATCTGGATCTCCCGCAGGCGCCGGGCGAAGGCGTCCTCTTCTTTCAGCACCACAATCCCGCCCATCGCGTCGCTGTGCCCGCCCAGGTATTTGGTGGCGGAATGCACCACCCCATCGGCCCCCAGGGTCATGGGGCGCTGGAGGATCGGGGTGGCCATCGTGTTGTCGCAGATGCAGCGGGCGCCGGCCTGATGGGCCAGGGCGGCGATCCGGGAGATGTCCGTGATGCGCAGCATCGGGTTCGATGGCGTCTCCACCCAAATCAGGCGGGTCTCCGGTCGGATCGCTGACGCCACCGCGGAGGGATCCGTCATATCCACAAAGGAAAAGGAGAGGCCCCAAGCGGTGGCGATCTCCCGGAACAGCCGGGCGAGGCCGTGGTAGAGGTCCTTCGGGGCCACCACATGCGCTCCGGGGGCGAGGGCCTGCAGGATGGCGAAGGCGGCTGCGGACCCCGATGCGAAAGCCATCGCGACCGCACCGCCCTCGAGGGCCGCCACCGCCTCCTCCAAGGCCTCGCGGTTGGGATTGCCGTGTCGGGTGTAAATGTAGCCCCGAGGGTAGCTCCCATCGGCGGCCCGCTCGAAGGTGGTGGAGAGGTAAAGCGGTGGGGCCACCGCCCCGGTGGCCGGGTCGATCCGGGCTCCGGCGTGGACAGCCAGGGTTTCCAGGCGCATCGCCCGCGCCTTGTTCACGCTGCTTGCCTCCTAAAATGGGGAAAATGCCAGCCCCAAGCCAACCTTTTCCCTGCGCTCTCTGCAGGAAGCGAGGGCCTCAAGCAGGCTTCCTGTGGGCCTCCTACACCAGTCCGCCGAGGCCCATCTGGCCGGCTAGGGCGTTCAGGCGCTCCGCGGCGTAGGTTTGGGATCGCTCGATCGCCTGATTGATCGCCGCCACCAGCAGATCCTGGAGCATCTCCACGTCCCCGGAGGACAGAAGGGCAGGGTCGATGGTGATCGAGCGCACGCGCTGATCCCCTGTGATGACCACCGTGATGGCCCCTCCTCCCGCGGTCACGGTCAGGGTTTCCTGGGCCAGGGCCTCCTTGGTTTTCACCATCTCCTCCTGCAATCGCTGGATCTGCTGGAGGAGTTGCATCGGATTCGTCGGCAAGCGACCTTTCGTCATCAGAGAACTCCTGGAAAAGGGATGGGGTAGATGCGCTTACTCTTCCTCAACCTGGGCCCCCAGGTCCTCCACCGCCCGTCGGATCAGGGGATCCTCCGTGGCGGGGCGCCCCCGACGGGTTTTTCGGGCCACAATGTTCTTCACGCTCACGGGGAATCCAAACGTGTGGCTCAGGATGTCCTCCACCAGGGCCTGGGCCTTGGCCCGCGGGTCCTGGAACTTATCCCGCAGCAGTTCGGATGGCCAGGCCAGGACGACGGTGCTTCCTTCCACACTATGGAGGGCGCATGATTTCAATAGCGCTTCGGTGGGAAGGCTTTGGGCTCGCACCGCTTTCAGGATGCTGTTCCAACGTTCTCGGAGCGCTTCCAGGGTCAGGCCCCCCGTCGGGGCCCCGGTTGCAACGGAGGCCTCTGAGGCGACACGGGTGGGCGCGGCAGCGATGGCAGGTGGAGGCCCAGCGGTGGGCGCGGGCGTTGGAGCTCCCCGGGCCGCTCGCGCCTGCTGGCAGGCCAACGTGGCTTCCACAAAGGCCAGCTCCAGAGAGAGCTGGGGTTGCCATGCGGTCCGGATATCCGAGGCGGCGGTGGTGAACAAGCGGATCAAGCGGGGGAGGACCTCGGGAGGCAAGGCGCGCGCATGGCGCTGGGCGGCCTCGACCTGCTCGATGGGGAGATCCGGGGTTTCCGTGTTTCCCCATTGGATCCACATCACCACCCGCAGGTATTCCACCAGTTGTCGAGCCAGCTGCTGCGGATGGGCGCCTTCCTCCACGGCGCGGGCGATCAATGTTAATCCCCGGGCCGTCTCTCCTTCCCCCAGGGCCTCGATGATCTGGCCCACCAGATCCCAGCGTCCGGCTCCCAGGGCCCGCTGCACCCGTTCCACGGTGATCGGCTCTTCATCGGCTGCCAGCTGATCCAGCAAGGTGACCGCGTCTCGGAGGCTGCCGGTAGCCTGACGCGCGATCCACGTCAGGGCTTCCGGCTCCGCGGTCAGTCCTTCCGCTGTGACGATCTCTTCCAGACGCCGGGCGATCTCCGCCGTGGTCAGCCGTCGGAAATCGAAGCGCTGGCAACGCGAGAGGATAGTGGCCGGGATCCGGTGGGGCTCGGTGGTCGCCAGGACGAAGAGGACGTGGGGCGGAGGTTCCTCCAGGGTCTTCAGGAGTGCGTTGAAAGCTTCCGTAGTGAGCATGTGCGCTTCATCGATGACATAGACCTTATAACGGGCCTCGCTGGGGGAGAAACGAACTCGCTCCCGGAGGTCACGGATCTCGTCAATACCCCGGTTGGATGCCGCATCGATCTCGATGAGGTCGATCAGCCGGCCTTCGTTCACCGCCTGGCAGATCCGGCAGCGATCGCATGGGCGCTCCTCGACGGATTCGGCGAGGCAGTTCACCGCCTTGGCCAGCAGGCGCGCCGTAGTGGTCTTGCCGGTCCCCCGGGGGCCCGCGAAGAGGTAAGCGTGGGCGATGCGACCCAGGCGCAGGGCATTGCGCAGGGTGCGGGTCACATGCTCCTGGCCGACGACTTCCTCAAACCGTCGGGGGCGCCACTTGCGATAGAGGGCGAACGGCATCGGTGGTCACGCTCCGGAGTCCTGCCGGTCTGGCCGGGATTATAGCCGAGGCTTCGGAAACAGGCAATGGCGAGGCACCGCTGCCAATACCCCAAACGATGCGCTTCCCCCTCCCCGTGCTGCTTCGCGGCGTGGGGAGGGAGAAAAGCGGCACGCGGACAGGCCTTGAGCTCATGGATCGTTTGCGCTAACATTAAACCCCAGCGGCTGTTTGCTCCTCAAGGATCCGAGAGGGCTCGAGCCGTGCTTCCCCTCGCCACAAGGATCCGAAAGCGGGGGGCCGCTGGGGCCCTCTGTGCGATCTTCCGGATCTCGCGGAGGCGGGAGCAATCTTATTTAAAACAGGGTAGGACAGCAGCCATGGGACTGGAGGAGAAGCCTCCCCTTTCTCTGGACTCCCGGGTGTTTATCGAGGACCGGTTGTATTTTTCGACCGTGGGGGCGGTGCGGACGGAGCGGGGATGGGTCTGCATCGATACGCCCGCGGATCCTTTGCATGCGGCCTGGTGGCGGCAGACTTTAGAAGCCATCGCCCCCCTTCCGATCCTCGCGGTGATCTACACCGACGCCAGTCGGGATCGGGTTCTGGGAACGGCTATCCTTTTTAAAGGGCGCCCGGGTCTGGTCATCGCTCAGCATCAAGCCTTTGACCGCATCAAGAGCCATGGGGAGATCGGGCGTCAACAGGTCATAGATACCCTGATCAACTTGGGTCAGAGCGAATCCGCTGGGATTTTAAATCAAACCCCGCTGGTGCTGCCGAATCTCACGTTTTCAGATCGCCTGGTGTTGAAGTTCGGATCGCCGACCCTGATCCTGGAGCACGTCGATGGAGCTTCCCCCGGGCAAATCTGGGTTCGGATCCCGGAGCACAACGTGGTGTTCGTCGGCGATACGGTGACGCTGAACGCGCATCCGAACCTCAGCGAGGCTGATGTGGAGCGCTGGCTCGAACAGCTTCAACAGCTACAGGCCGGGCGCGTGGCCCGCCACATCGTCCCCGGGCGGGGCCCGCTGGTCGACCCCCAGGGGGTCTCACCGGTTGTTGATTATCTCAAGATGTTGATTAAGCGGGTGAAAACGGTAGCAGGGGCCCGCCGGAAAGTCGAACTGGGCCCCCTCGTGAACGAGTTCATGGCCTACTTTCCAGTTATGGAGCACGACCGGGAGCGGATCCAACGCCGAATTCGTCTAGCCATCGAGCGCTTGCTGGAGCTTTACGCCGATGGGAAAAAGACCAAGGCCAAGAAAACGACGACAGCCAAAGCGAAAAAGAAAGGCCAGGCGTGAGGGAAAACAAGAAGCGGGCGGCGGGGGTTCGCCCGCTGCGCGCTCGAAGGGCTTTGTGGCCACGACGCAAGGACTCTGGGAGATGCGGGCCGCTTTGTAGCTCGCCCCTCCCGGAAATCCCGCGAACCGAAAGATCGGCGCCGCGGATTGGGAGACCACCTCCGTTGCAACCGAGCAGGCCCGAAGCTTTTTTGTAAGCGCCGTCTTTTTAATGCAAAATTCATTCAGGATTTTCTGTGCGGGGTGGGCCGTGTGAGCGGCCCACCCCGCACAGAAAATCCCACGGTGAGTTGATTGGTGGTCAATCCCGTGACGAGGTGAGCAAATGGCTTCGGTGATCCGTGAGACCATCCCCCTGGAGGCGGCTCCCAACTCGCCGCCGCGCCCCTCCCGGCGCCCCGAGTGGCTGAAGGTTCAGGCTCCTCATGGGGAGACCTACGAGTTCGTCCTCCGGCTGATGCGGAGCAAGCGTCTCCATACCGTTTGCGAGGAGGCGCACTGTCCGAACATCGGGGAGTGCTGGGGACGGGGCACCGCCACGTTCATGATCCTGGGGGATGTGTGTACGCGTTCCTGCCGGTTCTGCGCGGTGAAGACCGGCCGCCCCCTTGAGGTGGATTGGGATGAGCCGAACCGGGTGGCGGAAGCCGTTCGGGCGATGGGGCTTTCCCATGTAGTGATCACGTCGGTGAACCGGGATGAGCTGCCGGATGGGGGTGCCACGCTTTTTGCGATGACCATCCGCCGGATCCGGGAGCTGGTCCCTGGTTGCACCGTGGAGGTGCTCACTCCAGACTTTAAGGGCTCCATCGAGGCTTTGCGGATTGTCATCGAAGCGCGACCGGACATTTTCAACCATAACGTCGAGACGGTGCCACGGCTCTTCAAGAAGGTGCAGCCTCAGGATCGTTACGAGTGGGCCATGGCGACGCTTTCCAATGCGAAGAAGCTCTGGCCAGAATGTGTGACCAAGTCGGGCATTATGGTGGGGTTGGGAGAGACATGGGAGGAGATCATCGAAGTCATGAAAGACCTGCGGGCGGTGGGGGTGGACATCCTGACGATCGGCCAGTACCTCCAGCCGTCCCGTTACCATCTTCCGGTGGAGAAGTTCTACCATCCGGAGGAGTTCAAGGAGCTCAAGCGGATCGGCTATGAGCTGGGGTTCCGGTGGGTGGAGAGCGGCCCGCTGGTGCGCAGCAGCTATCGGGCGGAAGCCCAGGCCCGGGCTTTATCCCGGGCATCCCCATCGCTTTCACACACCCTATAAAAAGCGAAGCGCCGGGGGCCGCCATCCCCGGCGCTCGGCTAAAAGGAGGAGAAGAGGTTCCGCCCGCTGCTCACTTATACTATAGCTTGCCCCCTTTCCTGGTTCTGGACGAGAATCTGACGGTTTCCTGACGCTTCCCTAACGCTGGATAGGACCCCTGGAGCGCGCAATGGCCTCGGGCCATGCGAGCGGCTCCCCCTCCCCTGCGGTCCAGAAAGAGCGAACCGCCTCATCCCCCTCAAGCTCCTGCGGGAAACTAGCGGCGCTATGGAGAGGCTTGCGGAAGGGAAGCAAGGACCGCAAACTTGGACCAGAAGGGAGGTTTTTCCAAGCGGCTCAGGGCGTCAGCGGCCTGCCTTGTACGGGGGTCAAAGGATCATTGCCTCCGATGGGGATCCGTAATCCTGCCTGGATCGTTACGGAGCGGCTTCGATGACTGGGGAGATCCTCGCTGTCCGCACGGAACGCCTGACGCGGGTGTATCGAGTGGCCCGGAAGCGTGGGCAACCGCCGCAAGAGCGGATCGCCTTGCAAGAGGTGGATCTGGAGATCCGCCCCGGCGAGCTGTTTGGCCTGTTGGGCCCCAACGGGGCCGGGAAAACCACCCTGATCAAAATCCTGACGACGCTGCTCCTGCCCACCTCCGGACGGGCCTGGGTTGCCGGATACGATGTGGTCACGCAACCCGAGGCGATCCGCCGCCGCATCAACATGGTGGCCGGCGGGGAGTCTTGCGGTTACGGACTGCTCACCGTGCGGGAGAATCTCTGGATGTTCTCTCAATTCTATGGGCTGGATAACCGCACCGCCCGTCGCCGTATCGAAGAGCTGTTGGAACGCTTCGAGTTGCGCGATCGTGGGGATTCCAAGATGTCTGATCTCTCCACCGGGCTGCGTCAGAAGGTCAACATCATCCGAGGCTTTCTGACGGATCCGGAGATCCTGTTCCTGGACGAGCCCACCCTGGGGCTGGATGTGAACGCCGCCCGACAGATCCGCTCATTCATCCGGTCATGGATCCAGGAGCGTCCGGGTCGGACGATCCTCCTGACGACCCACTATATGTTGGAGGCTGAAGAACTGTGCGATCGGGTGGCGATCATCGATCAAGGACGTATCCTGGCCTGCGACGCGCCTCAAGAGCTGAAGCGCCGCCTCCAGCGGGAGGCGATCTTCTCCGTCGAGGTGAGCGGATTCACACAGCCCGTCGTGCTCCTGGGGGAGATCCCTGGGGTGCGTCAGATCCATCATCGCCATCGCAACGGGCATATGGAGCTCGACCTGATCTTGGAGGATGAAGGGGTGATCGGGCCGGTGATCTCGGCCTTGACGGCGAATGGTGCCCACATCCTGTCCCTTCGGAAGCGAGAGCCGACCCTAGAGGATGTCTTCATCAGCCTGGTTGGGCGGGGGCTTTCGGAAGGGGGCGAGGAGGATGCGGCATGAGCCGGGAAGCCGTGGTCCTCTTCCTTCGGACGATGATCGCCCGGGCTTACCCGCGGATCATCGGCCAGAACCGGGAGCCCAGCTGGGTGCTCATTGACGTGGGATTGCCGTTGCTGGGCACCTCGGCCTATGTGTTCATCTACCGGGCCCTTCAAGCTCCTGAGGAATACATCGGCTTCGTCATCTTGGGCGGGGCGATGACCGCCTTCTGGCTGAACGTCCTGTGGTCGATGTCCAGCCAGCTTTACTGGGAGAAGGAGTCGGGGAACCTCCCCCTGTTCATCATCGCCCCCGGGCCGATGATGGGGATCTTAGCGGGCATGGCGCTGGGAGGGATGTTGGCGACCACGTTGCGCGCCACAGTGATCGTGTTGGCCGGATCTCTCCTCTTCGGGGTGCGCTATGCTCCGGCGAATCCGCTGGCCCTGCTGGGGACCTTCCTGCTGACCATGCTGGCCCTTTACGGGTTGGGGATGTTGTTGGCTTCCCTCTTCCTGATGTGGGGTCGAGAGGCCTGGCATCTCTCGAACTTACTGCAGGAGCCGATCTATCTGCTCTCCGGGTTCTACTTCCCGATCCGGGCCTTGGGGTTCTGGGTGGGCGTGTTGGCCTCCCTGATCCCGCTCACATTGGGTCTGGATGCCATGCGGCAGCTGCTCTTCCCGAAGGCTGCCAGCGGCCTGTTCCCGGTCGGGTGGGAGATCGCCGGACTCGCGCTCCTGAGCGGGATCTTCCTTGTCGCGGCCCGCCGCGCCCTGGCGGCCTTGGAATGGCTGGCCCGGAAGGAGGGCCGGCTCACGGAGCGGAGGCGCTGATGCGAACCATCTGGCAAACCCTGCGCACAGCGGCTTGGCTGGGCTGGCAGATCGAGTCTAACTGGACCGATCCTTTCCTGTTCATGGTTTATTCGGTGGTCAAGCCCATCGCCAGCGTTCTCATCCTCATCTTGATGTATAAAGTCGTGGCCCAGGCGGATTTCACTCATCCGCTCTTCGCTTATCTCTATCTGGGGAACGCCTTTTATATCTACGTGGGGGCGGTCCTGACCGGGATCAGCCAGGTCCTGGTGATCGACCGGGAGGAATACGGGATTCTGAAGTACTTCTATATTGCGCCGATCCCCCCGGAGGCCTATCTGGTGGGCCGGGGGGTGGCCCGCATGGCGACTGGCACGATCGCGGTGGCCATCACGCTGCTGTTCGGGCTCCTCGTCTTCCGGCTGCCGTTGCAGATCTCGGGTGCCGGAGGGCTCCTCTTCCTGATCGCGATGGTTCTGGGGATGCTGGCGATGATCGGCCTGGGGGTTGGCTTGGCGGGCGCAACCCTCCTGGCGGCCCGCCACGTGTGGGTGATCGGCGAGGCGGTGGCAGGGGCCCTCTATTTGTTCTGCGGCGCGGTGTTCCCACTGGAGATCCTCCCGTCTTTCCTTCGGCCGCTAGGCTATGTGCTCCCACTGACCTATTGGCTGGAAAGCATCCGTCGGGCCCTGTTGGGTCCCACTGCGGCTCGCTTCCCAACCTTCGCGGGGTGGTCGGAGGCCCAGCTCCTGCTGGTTCTGGCTGGGATGACGATGCTTTCCTTGGCCCTGGGGTTCGGACTCTATCGGCTGGCGGAGCGGAAGGCCCGTCAGCACGGGGCGATCGATCGGGAAACCGGATATTAACTTGGGATGCCTGCTGGGGGCTCTCCGCTCTCTTGGGCATCCTGCCCATGCAACCAACGTGGCATCCGTGCGTTTCGGAGGGGTACCCTGGACAGGCGCAAGGCCTGGGGCAGGCACGAGGCCTGCCCCTACATTATTTGGCGTGCGCCCCATTTGTAGGGGCACCCCTTGTGGGTGCCCCTACGTGGGCGCCCTGATGGGCAGGCACAAGGCCTACCCCTACCATCGACATTCCCGCATTTCGTAGGGGCACCCCTTGTGGGTGCCCCCATGTGGGCGCTGGGGCCGGCACGAGGCCTGCCCCTACGAGCGCAATGAATGTCTTCCCCAAGGCGGCATGTCGTGCCCCTGTTTCATGTAAAATAACAAATGCCACCTGCTCTGTTGCAAACAACAGCGGCGGTCATTCCAGCTTACCGTGATGGGCTTTCGATTCGCGGAATTTCTGTGAGGGGCGG
>DATMAC010000308.1:0-6989 GCA_035573655.1 Thermoflexus sp. | reverse complement strand
CCTGGCTTCGCAATTACAAGAGTTGCGCCAACAAGTGGTGGCTTTCCTGGACCAGTTCAAAAACGGCTCCCAAGCCTTGCTGCGCTACGTCGGGTTATGGTCAGAATAATTTGTTAAAGTGCAATAGCGCCCGTTTTCTTTTTGCGAACACGAGCTACAGCCCATCAGTTTCGCTTGTCGCCAGACGGCAGGAAGGGCCTTTCATGCCCCGTTCGGTAGATGGGGGCTCTTTATATGAACAGGCTGCCGCTGCGATGCTCGTGAATGTTGATGAACGCGAACCATAGCCTCTGCAAATGAAACCTTCCTTGCGTTATCCAATTACTCATCCCACCCATGACCATAGCGATCGATCGGATATTGGATCTCCAAGGTTTGCCAAGCTTCCAGTCCAAAGCGATCCACATATAGCATATAACTGGACCATGGCCATGCCATGGGATGATCTACATATCCATGCTTGACTGGATTCCAATGCAGATAGCGAACGGTGGCCCAGTGGTGTCTCAGGTTGCGGATTTTTCGATCCGTAAAGCGATACCAGACTCTACGCCCACGCATCCGCTGACGCTGATTGATCCACGCAGCCAAGAAACCGTGGGTTCGTTGAAGAACTTTTGAAACACGCCGTAAGTCGTCTGCTGCCACGACCAGATGATAATGATTAGGCAGGAAGACCCACGCGTAGCAAGTTAATCCGGCCTCATCCAGATTGCGGAGAACGGTTTCAGCGAGCATGGATAAGTTCTCTGGGCCTTCAAAGATCCGCTGGTGCTCATAACATGCGGCAGTGATCAGGAACTCTCCAGCCTCTCCATAAAAATGCGGGGGCTCGTGGAGTGGCAAGCCGCGAGCGCGACGTTCACGCAGAATTTCAGCTCGCTGTTCGGGAGTCAGGCGGCGATAATCGTACAAGGTGTAATCCTCCTTCAAATGGAGTGCTTGGCGCCCATTCGATTTTTATGAGCTTTGATTCTCCTTGGCGTTCGATGGCTGAGAAGGCCTTCCACGCGCCATCCGGCAAGCGGAGGGCTGTTCTGGGTCTGACGGATTAGACGAGCACTGAAGCGCCTCACTACGAACGAGGTTTTTGTTCGTAGTAGGGCGCTTTAGCGCCCGTTTTCTTTTTGTGAACACGAGCTACGGCTCTTCGGTCACCCATTGGCGCTCGATGGTGAAGGGGGCCTTCCGTGCGCGATCTGGTCAGCGGAGGGCCGTTTTGGGTCTGGCGGATTGGACGGGCACTGAAGTGCCCTACTACGAACGAGGTTTTGTTCGTAGTAGAGTGCATTAGCGCCCGGTTCATGTTTGCGAACGCGAGTTATGGTTCCTGATCGCCCATGGACATCTGATGGTAGAGAGCGCCTTCATGCGCCATCTGGTGAGTGAAGGGAAGCGCTATCGTCGGCCGATCCGACGCCCGATGGCCGATTGTGGCTTTGACTCCGGCGCAGGCTCCGTGGCCATCCAGAGGAGCTCTGCCCCGAGCAGCAACAGCCCGAACAAGAGGACCCATTCCAGCCGCAGCGCGCGGTGGAGAAAAAGCATCGCGAGGGCGGAGACCCATAACCCGCCCCATCCGCTGCGCCGCCAGATCCGCTCCACCATCCATCCGAGGCTTTTCGCCCTCCCCTCCGGATCCTCCCGGCGCCGATGGAGCCATTCCATTGGAAACCACAGACTTCCCCAGGCCATCAATCCGAGCCCCAAGGAGATCAGCAGCCGGGCCGGTGATTGGTCCGGATACAGGCGCCAGACTGTGAAGCTGACGATCAGCCATCCCAAGGCGATCATGCCAAGCGCAAGCAAGGCGTGGTTTCGCGGCATCGCGATCCCCCCAAGGGCAGGTACCGGCGCTCTTCCCCTTCCCGCGATGCGGCGCGGAAGGACGTAGGCCTCCGCCCTGACGTTCCCGATCCGGAGTCTAGAAGAGGCGTCGCCGGCTATGCGTTCCCGATGGTCTCATAAATGTGCGGCAGCGGTGGGACCGCGGTTTCCTGGATCCGCACCGCCCGGGCGAGCCAGCCCTCGGCTTCCGCTAGGCGTTGCTCATCGTTGGCGTGCACGGTGAAGAGCGGCTCTCCCCGGCGCACGAACGCTCCCACTTTCCGATGGACGAGGATCCCAACGGCGTGATCGATGGGTTCCCCTTTCTTCGTTCGCCCGGCTCCAAGGGCGACGGCCGCCATGCCGACCTCGTAGGCGCGCACCTCGGCCAGATAGCCCTCGGCAGGGGAGGGGATCTCACGGATCAGGCGGGCGCGCGGCAGCCGCTCCGGCTCCTCGATCTGCGCCACATCCCCGCCCTGGGCGGCGACGAGGGCTCGGAACTTCTCCCACGCGGCCCCGGAGGCCAGGGCCTCTTCGGCCATCCGTCGCCCTTCCGACAGATCCCGCGCCCGCCCGCCCAGGCGCAGCATGTGGGCCGCGACGGTCAGGCAGTGTTCTCGGAAATCCGAAGGGCCGTCGCCCCGGAGGGTGGCGATGGCCTCCCTCACCTCCAGGGCGTTGCCTACGGCCTCCCCCAGCGGCTGGTTCATATCCGAGATCACCGCCACCACCCGGCGGTTCAGCGCGGTCCCGATGTCCACCATCTGCCGGGCGAGGGCCCGGGCCCGATCCAAGGTTTTCATGAAGGCGCCGTTGCCGACCTTCACATCGAGGACGATGGCATCAGCCCCCGCGGCGATCTTCTTGCTCATAATCGAGGCCGCAATCAACGGGATGCTGGGCACGGTCCCGGTGACGTCCCGCAAGGCATAGAACTTGCCGTCGGCCGGGGCCAGGTCCGCGGATTGGCCGCAGAGGACGGCACCGACCCGTCGCAGCTGCTCCCGGAACTCCTCGACGCTCAGCTCCACCCGGAACCCTCGGATGGACTCCAGCTTGTCGATGGTCCCCCCGGTGAAGGAGAGGCCCCGGCCGCTCATCTTGCCGACCGGGAGGCCCGCGGCGGCCACCAGCGGCACCACCACCAAGCTGACCTTATCGCCCACGCCGCCGGTGGAGTGCTTATCCACCACCACCGGTGCGATGTCGTGGAGATCCAGCACCTGTCCGGAATAGGCCATCGCCAGGGTGAGATCCGCTGTCTCGCGGGGCGTCATGCCTTGGAAGTAAACCGCCATCAGGAACGCAGCAGCCTGATAGTCCGGGATCTCGCCCCGGACGAAGCCTTCCACGAAGAACCGGATCTCCTCCGTCGTGAGCTCCAAGCCATCCCGCTTCTTTTCGATAATATCGACCGCGCGCATGGGTTCTCTCCCAAGGGAGCTTTGATGCAGAGAGGAACGGTTCCACCCTCAATCTTAACTCAGAGCGCGCCGAAGGGCCTGAATACCTGGCCGATGCGACCCAATGCGCCTATGGGGCAGGGGCGGGCCTTGTGCCCGCCCCTACAATCGGTTATTCGCACCCTTTGTAGGGGCACCTCTTATAGGGCAGGCACAAGGCCTGCCCCTACAATTCGGTATTCGCATTCCTGGTGGGCTAGGCACGAGGCCTATCCCCCGATCGGCGTTCACCCTTTGTAGGGGCGCCCCTTGTGGGCGCCCTTGTGTGTGGACGCCCCATGGGCGGGCACAAGGCCCGCCCCTACAAAAAACGTTTACATCCGATGGTAAGGGCACCCAGCAAGGGGTGCCCCTACGTAGTACATGGGCGCCCCAATGGCCTTCCATACGCTTTACGTTTATCGCTCCCTGAGTTAGCATACAGAACCAGCGGGGATCTGCTCACGCCCTTTGCGGAGACAGGGGATGCGAGAGAGACGGATTTACCTGCTGGATCCGCGGCGGTATCGTCCGGAAGTGATCGCCGTGGCCTTCGCGAAAACCAGCCGCAGCCCGGAGCCCTTCGATGTCATCGCGGAAGGGCTCAGCGATGAGACCGCTTCCCAGTTCCACGAGAAGTGGGTCATCGGCTACGGCCACGCCTCGGTGGCCGAACACGCCGTCCTCCACATCGCCTTCGAAAACATCTCCCGCCTGGCCGCCGAGGCCATCGAGGGGGTCCGCCTGGCCTCCTTCACGGAGAAATCCACCCGCTTCCAGATCTTCAATCGGGAATCGTTCTATGTGCCGCCGGAGATCGCTGCCTCCTCCTTCCGTGATGCCTATCTCACGACGGTGGAGCGGCTCTTCGAGACCTATCACGCCGCCCTGGAGCCGGTGGGGCGTGTGGTGGAGGCCTGGTTCCCCCGACATCCGGGGGAAGGGGAGAAGGCGTATCGCACCCGGCTGCGCATCCGGGCGATGGACGTCTGTCGGTATCTGCTGCCCACCGCGACCCTCACCAACATCGGGATGACGGTGAACGCCCGCGCGCTGGAGCACGGGCTCCGGAAATGGCTCTCTCATCCCTTGGCCGAGGTCCGGGAGATCGCCCAAACGGTGAAAGCCGTGGCCCTCCGAGAGGTCCCGACCCTGCTCAAATACGCGGAGCCCAACGCGTATTTGCAAAACAGCGCGGCCCGATTGCGGGAATGGGCGGGCGCTTTCCCCGAAGATCCCCATCCTCTGGATGGCGTTCGCCTCGTGTTCTGGGATCCGGATGCGGAGGTTCGGTTCATTGCCGCGTGCCTTTATCGATTCCAAGCGATCAGCTTCGAGGCCGCCCTCGCCCGGGCGCGGGCGCTGAAACCGGAGGAGCGGCGGCGGGTCCTGGACGATGCATTAGGTGGGCGGAGCCCCTTCGATGTCCCGATCCGGGAGCTGGAGCACATCGTTTACACCTTCGATTGTTTGATGGATGAAGGGGCTTACTATGATCTCAAGCGCCACCGGATGATGACCCAGACCCCGCAGATGCTGACGGCCGCCTACGGCTACGCGGTCCCCCGGGCGATCGAGGAGGCAGGGATGGGGGCGCGCTACCGCGCCGCAGTGGAGGGGGCGTTGGCGCTGTGGGAGGCCATGCGGCCGACGCTCGGCGAGGCCGCGGCCTATGTGCTCCCGAACGCCGTCTATCGACGCGTTTTAATGACGATGAACCTGCGGGAGGCCTATCACCTGTGCCGGCTGCGGGGTGGGCCCAACGGCCATTTCGCCTATCGCTATATCGCGATGCGGATCTATGAGGCGATCCGCGCCGTGCATCCCACCCTGGCCGCGTATATGGGGTGCGAGGGCTATCCGTCCTCCGAGGAGATCGCGGCCCAGTTCGGAGGGGTGGCGCATTCCCGAGCGGCCTTTCCCATCCCGGGGGATGGTTCGGCTGTATGAATGTTTCGGGTTGAGCGGGGCGCCTTTGGCGTCTGGCTCGCCCCGAAATCGCTTAACCAAGCGAGTCACGCAGCTTCCGAATCCCCTACAGGAGGCTCATCGATGTCGGACCCTCGTCCTCAAGCCCTGGAGTACGTGCGGCGGAACCGGGATCGGTTCCTGGAGGAGCTGAAGGATTTCCTGCGCATCCCATCGGTATCCACCGACCCGGCCCATGAACCGGATGTCTGGCGGGCTGCGGAGTGGGTGGCCGACCGCCTGCGCCGCGCCGGAGCGGGGCGGGTGGAGATCTTCCCCACGGGAGGCCACCCGGTGGTTTACGCCGAGGCACCGGCGGATCGTCCGAAGGCCCCCGTTGTGCTCGTCTACGGCCATTACGATGTGCAGCCGCCTGACCCCCTGGACCAGTGGGAGAGCGGCCCGTTCGACCCGACCGTGCGGGGCGACAACCTCTACGCGCGCGGCGCCTCGGACATGAAGGGCCAGGTCCTGGCCTCCATCGCCGCCTTCGAGGCAGTGGCCCGGAGCGGCCCCCCGCCGGTCCATGTGAAGTTCCTGATCGAGGGAGAGGAGGAGATCGGTTCCCCCCATCTGCCGGACTTCATCCAGCGGAACCGCGAGCTCCTGCGGTGCTCGGTTTCGCTGAACCCGGACGCGGGGATGATCGCCCCTGATTTGCCCACGATCACGTATGGGTTGCGCGGCCTGGCCTACTTTGAGCTGCGGGTCTACGGGCCGGCCCACGATCTGCACTCCGGGCTGTACGGAGGCGTGGTCCACAATCCCGCCCAGGCCCTCTGCGAGCTCATCGCCGGGATGCACGATGCCGAAGGGCGGGTGACCCTGCCGGGGTTCTACGATCGGGTGCGCCCGCTGACGGAGGAGGAGCGCGCGGAGCTGGCCCGCTTGCCGATGGACGAGCGCTTTTATCTGGAGCTCACCGGCGCGCCGGCCTTGTGGGGCGAGGCGGGCTACACGCCCATCGAGCGCATCGGCGCCCGGCCCACCCTGGAGGTCAACGGGCTGCTGGCGGGGTTCACCGGGCCGGGGGCGAAGACCGTGCTGCCGGCCTACGCGATGGCCAAGATCTCCATGCGGCTGGTGCCGGATCAGGATCCGGAGGAGGTCTATCAGCAGTTGCTCCGGTATCTGGAGGAACGGGCGCCGAAGACCGTCCGCTGGGAGGTGATCCGCATGGCCGGCGTGCGGGCGTCCCTCACGGACCGGAACCATCCGGCCGTGCAGGCCCTGAGCCGGGCCCTGGAGGCCGTCTGGGGGCGGCGTCCGGTTTTCAAGCGGGAGGGCGGAACGGTTCCCATCGTGACGCAGTTGAAGGAGATCCTGGGGGTGGAGTCAGTGCTAACGGGCTTCGGGCTGCCCGACGATAACTACCACGCCCCGAACGAAAAACTCCACCTGCCGACCTGGTCGCGTGGGATCGAGGCCTTGGTGCATTTCTTCTACAATTACGGGGAAGGGAACCGGGAGGCGCCTCGTTAACCGCATGTCTTGCGATCCATCCGGCTTTTCACCCGCCGCGAGGCCTTGAGCGTCCATCGATCGCCTCCACCGCCCACAAAAATCGAACGGGTGCTAATGTGCCTGACTACGAACGAGGTTCTGTTTGTAGTAGGGCACTTTTGCACTTTAACAAATTATTCTGACCATAACCCGACGTAGCGCAGCAAGGCTTGGGAGCCGTTTTTGAACTGGTCCAGGAAAGCCACCACTTGTTGGCGCAACTCTTGTAATTGCGAAGCCAGGCGA
>DATMAC010000307.1:0-3035 GCA_035573655.1 Thermoflexus sp. | reverse complement strand
AAGCGCACTCACCACCCGCTTGCTTTCAACGCTCCCGCACAGCGATGAACCGATCGAAAGCCACCCGGGCCTCGCCTCGTTGCATGGTCCCAATGCTCACACCGACCTGCCCATTGACATCCTTCTCCTCGCGAGGGATCCGGGCTGCTTCGTTACCATTGATCCAGAAGGTTATCTCCTCGCCGGCGCAACGGATCCGCAGATGGTTGGTGGTCCGCCCCCGTTGGATGGCCGAATTGGCCGTCCAATCCACGAGGGTCTGCCAGCTCCCCCGTTCGTACAAAAAGACCGCGTAGTAACCATCCGCGCTGATCGTAAAGCGATAGAAGCGTCCTCCATAAGCCTGGACGATCAGGCCGTAATCCGTGGAGGATGGGCCTTCTAACAAGGTTCCCTCCACTTCCACCTGGCCATCTCGAAATGCGAATGGGGCGAGGGCCCAGCCGACCATGTGCGGCGGCTTCAGGCTCAGGACGAGACGTCCACCTTCCACCTGTGCGACGAAGCGCGCCTCCTGGGGAAGAAACCATCCCGGGGCGCCGTTCATAAAATCCATCATATAGCGAGTCTCAGGGGTTGGACGGCAGGCGGCGATCCAGAGGCCCAGCATCCCCAGAAACATACATCGCAGGATCCCTCTGATCCTCGAACCGCTGGTCTGGAATTCCCGGAGATGAGCGTTATCCCATTGAGCGAGCATGAGCGTGCTCTCCTGGTCAATGGTCCTTTCGAGTAGCTCCCATGTTCTATAATTCTCCTGGTGGATCGATCGCGCGAGTGGAGCAGCCGTCCGTTCCCTTAAATGTTCACGATCCGAGGAGCGCAGGGAACCTCATGTCTGAAGAGCGGCAAATCCCCCCTCCACGGTTCCAGCTCGGCGATCCTCGTTGGCTGTTGGAATTGCGGTATCTTCCATGGCCGACCGATTGGGCAGCTTGGTTCGGCCGGAACGGCCCGCTGCATGTGGAGCTTGGGTTCGGCGACGGGTCCTTCCTGGCTGCGCTCGCCCGCCGGATGCCAGAGGCGAACTGCGTAGGGGTGGAACGGGCCTTGGAGCCGACCCGATGGGCGCTCAAGCGACTGCGTCGGGAGGGCCTGGAGAACGTCCGCCTGGTGCTTGGGGATGCCTTCGCCGCTCTCGCCTTCCTCTTTCAGCCAGGATCCATTGACGGGATTTATATTAATTTTCCGGATCCGTGGCCGAAGGCGCGTCATCACCACCGGCGGCTGCTGACGCCAAGCTTTCTGCACTTGGCAGCTCATCGCCTTCGCCCGGGCGGCACGCTCCTCATCGCCACCGACGATGCGGATTATGCGCTTTGGATCGCTGAAGCGCTGAAGCAGACCCCTGGGTTCCAGAGCGCTTTCGAGGCGCCATGGGTGCACGCATTGCCGGACCGGGAACCCACCCGATATGAGCGGAAAGCCCTCGCCGCCGGGCGGACGTGCTTCTATTTCATCTGGCGGCGGGTGGGGCCGGTGCCTTATCCATCGCTTCCTCACATGATGCGTCCGGAGGAAACCATGCCCCATCGGATCTGGCAAGGCGTGCCGGAGCTGTCTCAGGTGGTCGCGGCATTGCGAGGCCGTATATGGCAGGATGAGGGGACCATTTGGCGTGTGAAGGAGCTGTATCGCTCGATCGAGGGGGAAGGGTTGTTGATCGAGCTGTTGATGGCGGAAGGCCAGTGGGTGGAAACCGTGGCCCTGCGGTTCCAGCCCCACGGGCACGGGCGCTGGATCCTGAAGCCCGCCGAGATCGGAGGGCTGCGGCCGACGGAAGCCCTTAAGATGGGCGTGCGGGCCGTCGCCTCCGCCATTGAGGAGGCCGTACCCAGCCTTCAGATCCTATCTTCCACAATCTAAGATGTGGGGCCCCAATGCCATCGTCTCATTCTCTTATGTGGGGGATTTAGGTGGGTGGGGGCGTCGAAGGCACCCCCACCCACCTAATCTTTCCTCCTCTCCCCGTGGCCCGAAGGGTCACGGGGAGAGGAGGAAAGGGGAGAGGGGCCTGCTCCACACGAGGAGGGTTCCGGACGAGAAGTTCGATTGCTCGTTTGTCCGAAGTCCAATATAACGGGAGGAATCCGATGGACAAAGCTGTCCAGGAGTTAACCTTTGAAGAAGCGCTGACGGAACTGGAGCGGATTGTGCGCGCCCTGGAGGGCGGCGGGCTCCCTCTGGAGGAAGCCATGGCTCTTTATGAACGGGGGCGGGCGCTGGCCGACCGCTGTCAGCAATTGCTGCAGGAGGCCCAACTTCGGGTTCAGCTGCTCGAACGAAACGAGTCCGGAGCGATCCGGTTGACCCCCTTTGAGGGATGAAGGATGACGGTTAACGATCTTTTCCAGAACCCTATCCTGATCCCGGCGTTCCTGGCCTGGACTGTGGCCCAGGCCTCTAAGGTTCCGGTGGAATGGGCGCGGCGACGGCGGCTGAACTTGGGGTTGCTGATCAGCGCCGGCGGCATGCCGAGCTCCCATGCCTCCTTGGTCTCGGCGATGGCCACAGCGGTGGGGCTGCGCGAAGGCTTGACCTCAACCGCCTTCGCCATCAGCACGATCGTTGCCTTAATCGTGATGTACGACGCGGCTGGAATCCGTCGCGCGGCCAGCATCCAAGCGCGCATCCTGAACCAAATCCTGGAAGAGGTGTTCGCCGGCCGTCCGCTCAGCGAGCAACGGCTGAAGGAGCTGATCGGCCACACCCCAATGGAGGTGTTCGTGGGCGCGCTGCTCGGGATTGGGATCGCTTGGCTCTGGTGGCATTTCGCGCCGTAGGAATACATCGAGCTGGGGGAAAGGATCACGCTTCAGGCTGGTCTCATTCGGTTGAGAGTGCTTGTGAGGAGGCGCGGAAGGGCCCCACCCCCCTTTATCCCCCCTCCCCATGGCCCTTTGGGCCGTGGGGAGGGGGGATGAAAATCTTTTGGGGGCCGAGCTGCGCGCCGAAGGCGCGCAGCTCGGCCCCCAAAGTCCCCAGGAAGAAACCGCCAACATCCATATGGAATGGCCTGAGAACGGCGGAATCGT
>DATMAC010000306.1:0-2700 GCA_035573655.1 Thermoflexus sp. | reverse complement strand
AGGGGTATCCCAGCATGAAGGACGAAGGCGGACCGCCCTATCCGGCCACCCTGTGCACTTCCGTCAACCACGTGCTGGTGCACGGGATCCCCGGGCCCTATCGCCTCCGGGAAGGCGATATCATCAGCATCGATGTGGGGGTGAACTTCCGGGGATACTTCGCCGACGGGGCGATCACCCTCCCCGTCGGGGAGATCTCCCCGGAGGCCCGGCGCCTGATCGAGGTCACCCAGGCGGCCCTGTGGGCGGCCATCGCCCAGGCCCGAGTGGGCCGTCGCCTGGGTGACATCCAGTGGGCCATCCAGCATACCGTGGAATCCCAGGGTTTCCAGGTGGCCCGGGAGTTCGTCAGCCACGGGGTCGGGCGGGCCCTTCACGAGGCCCCCTCTTTCGTAAACCGGGGGCGCCCCGGGCGGGGCCTTCCCCTGCGACCCGGGATGACCCTGGCCATCGAGCCGATGGTGATCATGGGGGACTGGCGGACCCGCATCCTGGAGGACGGATGGACGGTGGTCACCCTGGACGGAAGCCTGACGGCTCACTTTGAGCACACCGTGGCGATCACGGAGGGGGATCCCATCATCCTCACCGCCCTGGAGGATGATCCCCGGCTCGCCTCCTGAGGCCGGTTCAGCCGCTGTCGGGCTCCGAGATCCGTCCGGAACTGGAGAAGTTCCGCATGTTCCGGTAAAATAAAAGATCACCGCTTGCTGCCGACACATTCAGGTCCTTCAGGAGGGCGCGATGAAGGTCACACCTTCGGTGCGCCGGCGATGCCCGAAGTGCAAGATCGTGCGGCGCAAAGGAGTGGTGCGGGTGATCTGCGAGAACCCCAAGCACAAGCAGCGCCAGGGGTGAGCCGGGATCGCCCGGCCACTTTGGGGGAGGACTGAATCGGGATCGCCGGGACAGCGTTCAGGGAGGAGATGCGCGATGGCACGGATCGCAGGCGTGGAGTTGCCCCGGGATAAACGGGTGGAGATCGCCCTCACCTACATTTTCGGGATCGGCCGCTCGCTGGCCAAGCGGATCCTTCAGCAGACCGGGGTGAACCCGGATAAGCGGGTGAAGGATCTGACGGAGAGCGAGGTGAACATCCTTCGCGAGACCATCGAGCGGAACTATAAGGTGGAGGGCGATCTGCGACGCGAGATCGCCATGAACATCAAGCGCCTGATCGACATCGGGTGCTACCGGGGGCTGCGGCACAAAATGAACCTGCCGGTGCGCGGCCAGCGGACCCGGACGAACGCCCGGACCCGGAAGGGTCCGCGGAAGACGGTGCCCGGCCGCGGCCGCAAGCGCGGCGCCAAGAAGAAGTAAGCCATCCCTTTCCCCGTCGCCGCCCAAGCCCGGGGCGATGGGGGAGATCATCCGGATGGCTGGGGTGAAGATGGCGGGGAGGCTCTTTGCCTCTCCCCGGGTGATCCACATTGCCTGAGGAGGGATCGATGGCGCGAGGTTCGCGGAGCGGTCGTAAGGCCCGCCGGAACGTGACGCGGGCGCACGTTTACATCCACGCCACGTTCAACAACACCATCGTCACGGTGACGGATCCCAACGGGGATACCTTAACGTGGGCCAGCGGGGGGACCATCGGCTACAAGGGTTCCAAGAAGAGCACTCCCTATGCGGCCCGCCTGGCGGCGGAACAGGCCGCCCGCAAGGCGATGGACATGGGGGTGCGGGAGATCGACGTCTTCATCAACGGGCCCGGCCCCGGGCGGGAGGCGGCACTGCGGGCCCTGCACGCGATGGGGTTGAAGATCCGTTCCATCACCGACGTCACACCGATCCCCCACAACGGGTGCAAGCCGCCCTCCAAGCGGCGGGTGTGAGGTCTTCCCCTTTCAGGCCGATGGGCCGAACCGCGCGCCTTCGATCGTCTGCGCAGATCCTGTGAGGAGGAGGGAATGGCACGTTACATCGGACCGGTATGCCGATTGTGCCGGCGGGAAGGCGAGAAGCTCTATCTGAAGGGAGAGCGCTGCTTCACGCCCAAGTGCGCCATTGAGCGACGGAACTATCCGCCCGGGCAGCACGGCCGGGAGCTGCAGTTCCGGCGCAGCCGCCCTTCGGATTACGGGCTGCAGCTTCGGGAGAAGCAGAAGCTGCGGCGCATCTATGGGGTGCTGGAGCGGCAGTTCCGGCGTTATTTTGAGATCGCCCAGCGGGCCCGGGGGATGACCGGCGCCCTGTTGCTGATCCTGCTGGAACGCCGACTGGATAACGTGGTCTACCGGCTGGGGTTCGCCAGCTCCCGGGCCCAGGCCCGGCAGCTGGTCCGCCACGGCCACTTCGAGGTCAACGGACGCAAGGTGGACATCCCTTCCTACCAGGTCAAACCTGGCGATATCATCCGGGTCCGGGAGAGCAGCCGAGAGAAAGAGTATTTCAAGGCCCTCGCGGAACGGCTGGAAGGCCATCGGCCACCTCCCTGGTTGCAGCTCAACCCGCAAGATCTCTCCGGACAGGTGCTGCGCCTGCCGGTCCGGGAGGAGATCGACACGCGGGTTCAGGAGCATCTCATCGTGGAGTTCTACTCCCGTTAAACCGGGGCGGCCGCTTGGCCCTTCCCTTCGCTGGGGGATGATGGAGGAGGGAAGGGCTCACAGGCGCCCCCCGTTCCGTTCCCGATTCGGAAAAGGAGGCCTTTGTGGCGGGTGTCACGCTGGTTCTGCCTAAAGTGGAGGCGGAGAT
>DATMAC010000305.1:0-8811 GCA_035573655.1 Thermoflexus sp. | reverse complement strand
TGGGGGCGGAGCCGCGCGCCTTCGGTGCGCGGCTCCGCCCCCAAACCCCCAGCGTAACTCTTACCCAATCGCCAGGGGTCCTAATTTTCACCCCCGCCGCCGCAAGAAAGCAGGGATATCCAAATCACCCTCGTTGAAGCTGCGTTCAGCAGAGGTGGGCCGTCGAGTTTCCTCCGGGCGGGAGGCCCCATGCTCGGACCGGGCAGGCGTGGCCGCCTGGGCTGGACGGCGACCTTGGATGACTGGGCGCTCAAACCCGGTGGCGATCACCGTGATCCGCACTCGATTCTCCATCGCCTCATCGATGACCGCGCCGAAGATGATGTTGGCCTCCGGATGGGCGGCTTGGCGGATGATCTCCGCTGCCTGATGAACCTCGTGGAGCGTCAGATCCGGGCCGCCTGTGACGTTGAACAGGATGCCCCGAGCGCCGTCGATGGTGACTTCCAACAGCCGGCTGGAGATGGCTTGCTGGGCAGCCTCTACAGCCCGGTTCTCCCCCGATGCCTCCCCGATCGCCATCAGGGCAGCCCCGCCCTCCGCCATAATCGTGCGCACGTCGGCAAAGTCCAGGTTGATTAGGCCGGGGACCGTGATCAGCTCGCTGATCCCCTGGATCCCTTGGCGGAGCACCTCATCGGCCATCCGGAAGGCTTGGACCAGGGTGACCTTCTTATCGGTGATCTCCAACAAACGATCATTCGGGATCACGATCAGAGTGTCCACGTTCTCCTTCAAGCGGGCGATCCCTTCCTCCGCCGCCTTGGCACGCCGTGGCCCCTCGAAGGAGAACGGCCGGGTGACGACCCCAATGGTCAGGGCCCCCACCTCCCGGGCGATCCGAGCGATCACCGGACTGGCTCCGGTTCCGGTCCCGCCCCCCATGCCCGCTGTGATGAAGATCATGTCCGAACCCCGGAGCGCCTCATAGATGAGGTCGGCCGACTCCTCCGCGGCCTTGTAGCCGATCTCCGGGTTCCCACCCGCGCCCAGCCCGCGGGTGATCTTCTCCCCGATGTGAATGCGGCGATCCGCCTTGGCCAGGGAGAGTGCCTGCACATCGGTGTTGACAGCGATAAACTCCACCCCCCGAAGCCCCTCCTCGATCATGCGATTCACTGCATTGCTGCCTCCACCGCCTACACCGACCACCCGAATTTTGGCTGGGGTCTGACCGGTCGCCATCGCATCCATTGTCCACCTCCTACCGCAGAGATCCGGATTAGCCTGGGGCCCGATGAGCAACCCCAAGCGAAACTCCCAATTGGAATCAACGTTGGGGCAGTCGTTCCAACCCGGTGCTCCCCAACGGCCCTATCCGTGCATCCGCGCCCGTGTTCCAAAGCGGCGCCCATGTCATCTCACCCCGGCAGCATTTCCTTAAATAAATCCCGCAGAGCTCGCCATGCACGGCCTAACCATGAATCCCCGGATGGTGTGTATCCGGTCGTCCCATCCATCCGAAGGCCCCAGCGCAGCAGGCCCACCGCGGTAGCAAACATCGGCGAGCGAAGGGTCTCCGCCAACCCACCCAGATCCCATGGCATGCCCACGCGGACGGGCATCCCAGTGACTTCGCGTGCGACCTCGCGGATCCCTGGCAGCAGGGCGGTGCCCCCACAGAGGACCAGGCCCGCCGGAAGCAACCGCTCGTAGCCGGAGGCCCGGAGATCCTTCAAGACCAGCTGGAAGATCTCTTGAACCCGCGCCTCGATGATCTCCGCCATCTCCCGGCGGGAACAGGTCAACGGCCCGTTCTCCCCGAACCCCTGGACCGTGATCTGCTCTTCCGCCGCGATCGCATGGGCCGCCGCATAGCCGTATTTGATCTTGATCTCCTCAGCCACCGTGGCCGGGACATGCAGGCCATAGGCCAGGTCATTGGTGATGTGTTGCCCCCCCACCGGGATCACCGCCGTGTGGGCCACACTTCCTTCGATAAAGACCGCCAAGTCGGTCGTCCCCGCCCCAATGTCCACCAGAGCCACCCCCATCTCCCGCTCCCCTTCCGTGATCACCGCCTCAGCGGAGGCCAGCGGGGAGAGGACGAATTCCTCCACAGCGATCTGGGCTGCCTCAATACAGCGGCGCAGGTTGGTCAGCGGGCCCACCTGGGCGGTCACAATATGGACCTCCGCCTCCAGCCGGAATCCATACATCCCCAAGGGATCGCGGATCCCCTCCTGGCCGTCCACAATGAACGAACGCGGAAGCACGTGAAGGATTTCATGAGAATGAGGGATCGCGATGGTTCGGGCGTTCTCTACGGCTCGCTGCACGTCCGCCGGGCTGATCCCTCGATCCCCCCGCATCACCGAGGCGGTCCCCCGACTGTTGACGGAGGCGATGTAAGGCCCGGCGATGCCCACGATGGCTCGGCGGATTTGATAGCCGCTCGTGCGCTCCGCTTTCTCCACAGAGGCGGCAATGGCCTCAGTGGCTTCGGCGATGTTCACCACCACACCCCGTCGGATCCCTCGGGCTGGGACGACCCCGACGCCCAAGATCCGGAGCACTCCTGCCTCATCCGCCTCGCCCACCAGGGTGCAGATCTTGCTGGTTCCGATATCCATCGCCACCAGCGTCATTGATGGAAACCTCTCGCGTTTTTAGGAGATCTTCGAGGGTTGGAATCCGCCGAAGGCAATCCCTACCCTCGAAGCGCTGCCTCTTTTTGGAGGTATGCAATTGGGAAAACAGGTGGCCCCTCCCCCCTTTCTCCTCCCTCCCCACGGCCCAAAAGGCCGTGGGGAGGGAGGAGAAAGGATGTTTTTGGGGGCGAGCCGGGCGCCGAAGGTGCCCGGCTCGCCCCCAACCCCCGTGCGCTCAGCGTTCAGGCGTTTGAAAGCCAACCGCAGGCGCTTCAGGAACCCGTAAATCCAGATAAGCCGGGCGCTGACCCTGGGCTGCAAGAATCTCCCGAAGCGTGCGCCAGACGGCTGCCCGTGCGGACATCGAGCCGAACTCCCCCAGCAGCACAGGCCATCCATAGGGATCTACGAAGGAGAACCCTCGCCCGACTTGGTATCGGAAGACCGTGATCTCCGGGAACGCCTGACCCAGCTCCTGCATCCGCTTCCACAACTGTGGATCCACCGGCTGGCCAGGGGCCAGGGGCGGCAGGCCCTCCACCTCGAGCCGACGCTGCGCCGTCGCGAACCCCCCTTCCACAGCCCGGCCCTCTTCGTCCAAGATGAACCGCAGGTCCCCACTCACCCACTCCCACGGCACCTGCCCTTCCACGACGAACAAGGTGCAGAACGCCGGCCAGCGGCAACGCACCTCCGCCGAGGTTAAAGAGGGGAAGCGACGACGGACGGCCGCCGCGGCCTCCTCCGGATCCACCCAGAAGATGTGCAGCCCATCGATTCCGCTGGCCGCCGCCAGGTCCTCGGGGGGAAGCGCACGGACACCTGCAATATCCAACCGGGTGTAAAAGGCGTCATGGAACAACAAGAACCCGCCCAGGATCGCCCATAACCCCAACATCCCCCCCGCCACCAGCCGGGAACCCGCCGGCCGGAGGGCCCAAATGGCCACCGCCATCGCGGCTGGGCTCACCGCGTGGAAGGTCCGCCCTCGTCTTCTTGCGACACGCCGTCGGCGCGAACGGAGGAAAGCCATGTCAATCCCTCGTAAGCGATGGCATCCCGCTGACGATCCCGATAGCGTTCCAGCGCCAGCTCGATCAGCCGATCCAGCAATTCGGAATAAGACAGACCGCTGGCCTCCCATAGGCGCGGATACATGCTGACGGCCGTGAAGCCCGGTATGGTGTTGATCTCGTTCACCACCAGCTCCCCAGTCTCCCGGGAGAGCAGGAAGTCCACCCGCGCCATCCCGCATGCATCGATCGCCCGGAAGGCTTCGATGGCCAGCGCCCGGATCCGCTCCGCCATGGCCTCATCCAGCGGGGCGGGGATCACCAACTGGGTCCGGTCGTCCAGATACTTCGCGGCATAGTCATAGAATTCCCCCGCCGGGATCACCTCGCCGGGCACGGAGGCGATAGGGTCCTCGTTCCCTAACACGCTCACCTCGATCTCCCGGGCCGAGGGGATCGCCCGCTCGACCAGCATCTTCCGTCCATAACGGGCCGCCTCCGCCAGGGCCGCCGGGAGCTCCTCACGCCGCTTCACCTTCGAAACGCCTACGCTGGACCCTAGGTTGGCGGGTTTGACGAAACACGGGAACCCGATCTCCTGCTCGACTCGATCCATCACCCCCTCGGGATCCCGTTCCCAATCCCGTCGGTAGACCACGATATAACGCGCCACCGGGAGCCCATGGGCCCGGAAGACGTCCTTCATCACCGCTTTGTCCATCCCCACCGCCGAGGCCAACACCCCCGCCCCCACGTAGGGGATATCCGCCAGCTCCAGCAATCCCTGGACCGTTCCATCCTCCCCGAACGGCCCATGGAGCACCGGGAAGATCACATCCAACTCCGGGATCCCATCCGCGTGGACCCCGGGGATCAGCTCCCGGCGCTGAGGGGTGGCCAGTGGGGCCGCGGATTCCGGTTCCACCACAGGCGCTGTTCCGAGCAAATCGGCCATCGTGATCGCCCCACCGGTCAGAGCCTTCATGGGATCCCCCCGGGTAAGCCAGCGGCCCTCCTTGGTGATCCCAATCGGGATCACCTCATATTTGGTCTTATCCAGCGCCCGGATGACCGACTGGGCCGACAGGAGGCTCACCTCGTGCTCCCCCGATTTCCCTCCGAACAGCACACCCACCCGGATCCGCCGTTTCATCTTCCCACTCTCCGAGGAACTCGATCTCCGGCTCCAAGAGAACACCGAACTGCTCCTGCACGCGCCGCTGGACCTCAGCCATCAACGCCCGCACGTCGGCGGCCGTGCCGTTTCCTTCGTTAATAAAGAAGTTCGCATGGAGGGTGGAGATCACAATCCCCCCTCGCCGGGCGCCCTTCAAGCCGGCCGCTTCGATCAGACGGCCGGCGTAATCCCCCGGTGGGTTCCGGAACATGGAGCCGATGCTGGCTCCCCCCGGCTGCGTGCGCCGGCGATAGGCGCTGAAGGCCGCCATTCGTTCCAGAATCGCCTCCGGATCCTCCGGCCGAAGGACGAAGCGGGCGGCGAGGACCACCGGCCGTGGTCTTGTCGGCCACGTTTTCAGCCGGCTGGTTCGATAGCTTAGCGCGAGCTGTTCCGCCGGCCAGGTCACAATGCCATCTTCCGGCAACAACAGTTCCACCGCCTCCAAGCAGCTCGCGATGTCCCCCCCATGGGCTCCCGCGTTGCCCACTACGGCTCCACCGACCGTGCCGGGGACCCCAATGGCCCACTCCAGACCCGCCCATCCCCGTTCGGCACACAGCCGGGCTAACGTCGGCAAAAGCACCCCCGAGGCCGCCCAGACCCGCCCATCGCTTTCAAAACGCAGCGTCCGAGCCCGGTTCAACACCACCAGCCCCCGCACTCCGCGATCGGCGATGAGAACGTTGGAGCCTCCGCCCAATAAGGTGATGGGGATCCCATCGGCCCATGCCGCCCGGACCACTTCCGCCAGCGCCGGGACCTCCTCGACAACGACCAGCGCATCCGCTGGCCCCCCAATCCGCGCGGTGGTGAACCGGGCCAGTGGCACATCGCGCTCCAGAGTCAGCCCCCAGCGTTGGAGGGCCTCGGCTAAAGCTTGGCCGGGAATGGCCTTCCGCTCCGACATCATCCGCCTTTCTCCAGCCGGCTCAAGCGCTCCAACAACTGCTCCCCGATCCGATAGCCATCCCCTGCCCCCAGGGTCAGCACCACATCCCCCGGCCGCACGCGGTTGCACAAGTAAGCGACCACCGCTTCGAAATCCGGGAGATAGCGGGCATCCGCATGGGCCATCCGATCCACGATGTCCTGGCTGCTCACCCCCAGCGAATCGGTCTCCCGCGCGGCGTAGATCGATGTCAGGATGACGTGATCGGCGTCCTCAAAGGCCCGGGCGAACTCCTCCAGCAAAGCCCGGGTCCGGCTATAGGTATGGGGCTGGAACACCGCCCAGATGGAGCGACCCGGGTAACGGGCGCGGGCCGCCCGCAGGGTGGCCCGGATCTCCCCCGGATGATGCGCGTAATCATCGATGATCAGCACCCCCCAAGCCTCCCCCTTCACCTCAAAGCGCCGCGCCGTCCCGGGGAATTGACACAATGCCTCCAGCGCCATCGGGGGAGGGATACCCGTCGCCTCCGCGGCGGCCAGGGCAGCCAGCGCGTTCAGACCATGATGGTGCCCAGGAACCTGGAGGGATAGCTCGCCGATTCGCTGCGCCCCTCGATAGACCTCGAAACGATCCACCCCCAAGGGCTGGGCCCACCATAAAGCCGGCGGTCCCCATCCATACCGCACCACCCGCCGGCCCTGCGCTTCCATGAGATCCCCCAGACGGCGTGCTCCGGGATCCGCATGGCAGAGCACCAAGATCCCCTCCGGCGGCACCTGCTCCGCGAACGTTCGGAACGCCTCGAAGAACGTCTCCGGCGTCGGATAGCAATCGGGGTGATCATGCTCAATCGTCGTCACCACGGCGATCCGCGGCCGCAGGCCCAGGAACATCCGGTCGTATTCATCCGCCTCCACGATGAACAGATCCCCCTTCCCCGCCCGCGCGTTCCGCTCCAGCCCTCGGATCAGGCCGCCGACGATGAAGGTCGGATCCCGGCCGGCGGCCATGGCGATCCAGGCCAACATCGCGGTGGTGGTGGTCTTCCCATGCGTCCCAGCCACCGCGATCCCCAGCCGATCGGCCATCAGCGCGCCGATCACCGCCTCCCGCTTCACGACGGCTCGGCCCTGGGCCTCCGCCGCGCGAACCTCCGGATGATCCGCGGGGATCGCCGAGGAGCGCACCAGCACCTCCGCGTTCTGCACGTGGGCGGGATCGTGGCCGATGCGGACCGGGATCCCCATCTTCCCCAGGACCTCAACGAAAGGCGAGGAGGCGCGGTCGCAGCCGCTTACCGCATAGCCGGACTCGTGCAGCACAATCGCCAGGGCCGAGAGCCCGGCGCCGCCAATGCCCATCAGGTGGAAGGCCATATGCGGCCGCAGCGGGATCATTCCCCCTCCGCTTTTCCGTTCCGTCTCACTTTATGGTTGGAGCCCTAACAAGTGAAAGCGCATGGTCTTCCTCGCCGGAGTTTGGGAACGGAGCCCCTTGCTCCCCCTTGGGTTCCGGATCATGCGTTTCCCACTCACAGGTAGAAAATCAGCAAAGCGAACAACGTCGCGGCCACCATAAAGTAAAGCAGCGGCGGCTTCATCACCGCCGGAGGCATCCAGGACACCAGATCCATCACCGGGCTGTTGGGACCCGGAGGTTGAATGATCTCCGGGAATGGATACCCTGCGCGATGCAGGAAGAACAGAACCGAGCCCGCGATCAGCCACCCATTGATGGCCCCGGCGGCGAAGCCGGCGATGATCTCCACCCCTTTCTCCCGCTTCGCCCGACCGGCCAACTGCATCGAGAGCGCCGGCCCCGCGTAACCGAAGATCGCCGCCAGGCCGATCGCGACGCCCTCAATGAAAAACCCGGTGGCCGGATCTCTGGTGAAGGACTCCCATATGGTGGGAGCAAACTGTTGCAACAAACTGAAGAGAAACATAACGCCGACGATGGAGGCGCTCACCAAAATCTCTTTCGCCACCCCCCGCAACGCCCCAATTAAGGCGAACAGGATCACGAAGATCCAGAAAACCGCGTTCAGCGCGATCATCCCTCCCTCCCCGTCAAGCGCCCTACGAGGGCAGGGCTCCGTCCCTGGATCGCCTCCATCACCAGAGCCGCCAGGCGGTCGGCTGCCTCCGGCCGGGCCAGCGCGGCCATCCGCTGACGCATCTCCCTCAAACGCCCTGGGCTCCTCAGGAGATCACCCACCACCTCTCCTAGTCGGTCCTCAATCTCTTCGTCCGGGATCATCACGGCGCCCCCTTGTCGGACCAGATAGGCGGCGTTGTGCGCTTGATGGCGCCGCACGTAGGGATAGGGCACCAGCACCGCGGGCAGCCCGAACAGCGGAAGCTCCCCCAGGGTGGAGGCTCCCGCCCGGCATACTGCCAAATCCGCCATCGCCAGCGCCTCCCCCATCTCCTCATCCAGGTAGGCCACCGGTCGATAGCGAGATTGGCGCTCGGAGGGCAACGCCGCCCGTCGTTCCTGCATCGCCTCCAGATCCAACGCGCCGGTCAGGTGAAGCACCTGAGCCTCCGCGGTCAGCGCCTCCAGATGGCGGGCGACCGCTCGGTTCAACCGGCGAGCCCCCCGGCTCCCCCCGAAAACCAAAACCACCGGGAGTTCTCCGGTGAAACCCCAGCGGGCCAGCCCCCGCTCGCGAGCCACCTCCCGAGCCCGCGCAGCTTCCACCAACGCCCGTCGCACCGGGTACCCCGTAACGACCGTCGGGCGCCGGAAGGCCGCTTGCGCTTCAGGGGCCGTGACGGCCACCTGAGCAGCGAGGCGAGCCAGGAATCGGACGGCCAGGCCGGGCTCGAGATCGGGCAGATACACGACGATCGGAACCCCCGACCATGCGGCGGCGAGGGCCGCAGGGATCGACACGAACCCCCCAGTGGTGAACACCCCGTGGGGGCGCCCTCGCGCCATCGCCCGTTTCGCCTGCGCGGTTCCCCGAGCCAGCCGCCAGAGCCCCATGGCCCCCCGCCGCAATCCCATTCCCGATACGCCCCCCGCATCCACCGGAAGGAACTCATAACCCCGCGCAGGGATGAGGCGGGCCTCCATCCCCTCCCGCGTGCCCACCCAGATCAGCTCCGCGCTTGGGTCAGCGGCTCGGAG
>DATMAC010000304.1:0-18587 GCA_035573655.1 Thermoflexus sp. | reverse complement strand
GCGGACATAGCGTGGGAGTCGGCGTCCGCGTCCGCGTCGGCGTCCGGGTGGGTGCGACGGTCGGCGTCCGCGTGGGCGTCGGCGTGGGCGTCGGCGTGCAGACCGACGGCGGACACAGCGTGGGAGTCGGCGTCCGCGTCCGCGTCGGTGTCCGGGTGGGCGTGATGGTCGGCGTCTGCGTGGGCGTTGGTGTCATGGTCGGCGTGGGCGTCGATGTGGGTGTCGGGGTGACGGTCGGTGTGGGCGTTGACGTGGGGGACGGCGTGGAGGTCGGTGTGGGCGACGGTGTAGGCGTCCGCGTCGGCGGCTCCCCACCCACTACCGTCGGCGGCAGACCCAGCAAGCGTACTGTCCGGAACTGCTCATTGATGATATCGCGGCGCGCGATCAGGGGGATCGATGGGACGATCTGCCGTAAGATGGGGGAGATCACCATATGGTTGTGGCGGATCACCACCAGCACCCGATCCCCCGGCCCTCCCGCATCGTTGTCCGGCCGGCATTCCAGGGTGTTGGGATCGAACTCAACCCCCTGACGGCTGCTGCAGATCGTCACCCCATAGAAGCCGGGGACATCCGAGCCAGGCCCTCCTGCCTGCGGGCCGAAGGTAGTGATCAGCAATCCGAACAGAATCTCCCTAGCCCGGTCCATTCCGGATCGAAGGCGTGCCTGCGCTCGGTCCCCATCGTCCGTGCATCCGGCGTTGCAGTATGCAGGGTCATATTGACCGGTGCTCAGATAACGGGCAGCGGCCCGAGCGTTGTTCTCAATGGTGACCCAGGCGTAGAAGGCTCTTCCCAGCTCAATGATCATCAGGGTGAGCAGGAGAAAGACCGGGAGGGCTACCACGAACTCTAAGGTTCCCTGCGCGCGCCGTGCCATGACATCCCTCCTCTCCTGGTTCTGAGAGGGATTCGCTTAAAGCCCTTCTTGGAGAGCGACAAGAGCACAAGGACAAGGAAACCGGATCCAAGAGCCCCTCCTCAAAGGCGATGGCCTTTTCCGCTCGCGCCGTCTGGGCAGCGCTTTTCATGGAGTCATATGGCGTGCCGAGGCGCTCAGCGGGTGAGACGGGTGAAGAGACGCTTCGAAATCTCCCGGAAGATATCCTGCAAAGCGGCGGCGTCCGGCGCATAGAAGTAATTGCTGCAGCTGGCCCCTGGGGGCTGCCACACCGCCGAGGGATCAAACCAATTGCTGCCGCTCACCAAGCACTCTGCCTGGTTGTCCCCATCGGTATAGTCAGCGAGGTATCGCATGAATTTTTCGCCCAGATTGCGATCACGGCCGCCGCCCGGGCTCACGTTCAGGTTGTGCATCAAATCGCCATACCCGATCCCGAAGATCACCACCCTCGCCTCCTTCAAGACATCTACCATGTCCAGGGCCATGTCCTCTGGGTCATAGCGGGAGCTGCCGCTCGGATGCCGCCCCTCGAAGTTTCCATCTTGACAGAACGGACGATATGCAGGATCCCCCCAATACCACGTGGGGTCCATGGAACCAGAAGGGCTTGAGCTATATCGGGGGCACAAACCTTGTGGGAAACCCGGCAGAATGGGATCGGTCGCATTCGGACTGGCGTCGCTCAGCATCACGATGGCCCAGAGAGCGCCTTCCTCACCAGGGCGACCTTGAGTGGCCAGGATGTTATAAGCCAAGCGGAGGGCGCCGGCCACGTTGCTGCTGGGACACGGGCGTGGGTCCACACCGACCCCGGGTTCCTTCCACGGCACTGGCACACAGTTCCCCGTCGAGCAATCCATCCCCGCGCACGGAGCTGTCTGTGGAGAGCCGGAGGGATCATAAACCTGAATACCTCGGATCGCATTGGCCACATTGGTTAGATCGTTCCCGTTTATCAGATCCAGATGGAGGGTGGCGCTGCGATCAAACGATACCACCGCCACGCGGTCATATGGGTAATACATCCGGCTCACGAAATCCAGAGCGGCCTGGCGGACGAAGCGGAAGGGCTCGCACCGGTCCTCCGGGTTACAGAAATGGGGCTTTTGAGGCTTGGGGCATTCGTTGCCCGGGGAGGGGGATCCGGGGATACAGATGACCGGATTGCCCGACACCCGAACCATGGGCGTGTCGTACGCCATGGACTCGGAGTTATCGATGATCAGCACCAAGTCCACGGAGGCCGCCTCCCCAGTCGTAGAGGCGCTCAGAGTGGCCGCGCTCCAACCCACAACCCGCATAAAGGTCATCGGAATGCTCACAGCGGCGTCCACGCGGACCAACTTCCGGCGGGGCTCGGTGCAGAGCTCCCCTGCGTAGGGACCCGGGTCGTCACAGGTATATACCTGGATGTTGGTGATGTTAAACCCTTGGGCGGCGAGAACGTCGAAGGCCGCCTGACGGATCTCCGCAAGCGTGCGGCCGACGCGGAACTGGTTCGCCGCCGCCAGCGCAGCCCCGTCCAGGGCGTGCCAAAGGCGGTTGCGCGCCATGTACAATCGGGCGCCGTCGACAGCCAAGCCCGTCAACGCCAACAGCGCCACCAACATCAGAGCAAATAGCACCATGATCTGTCCGGATCTTCGCATGTTGCCCCCTCGCTCTACAGGGAACTCATATGCGGCTGGGACCCGATGCAACCGATCGAAGGCTCCCATCACGTGCCAAGATCATGGAGACCTTGAAGCAACCCGCAGGTTGGCTACTGCAGCGGATCAGCGGAGGGCAATGGCATCCACGCCACCGCATACATCTCGATCGGATCCGGCAGAAGCCATCGAAACAAGCCTAAGCGATGGGAATGATGGTAATAAACCTCGACGACGAGGACGCCCTTGCTTGGGCTGTGCCCCATCCTCGAAAGGACCTCGGCGTCGCTGATCCTGGAGGACTGATTGCCATAGCGTGACCATCCTGCAGGATGATCCTTGGGGAGCCTCCAGGCCAAAGAACCATTCTCGTAGATCCCGAACGCGGAGATCACAAGATCATCACCATTGGTGTTTACCAGAGCATAGGGGGCGAAGGCCTGATCCAAGCGTTGAGCGATTGGTTCAAAGAAACCGGTCACGTCCGTGCAGGTGACATCTGGGAGCCGAGGATCCTGACCCCCACACGGATCCCCATCTGCGCCAAAACGCGCTGCCTCACGCGCTGCATCCTGCAGGGCCATGTATGCCGCCAAGGCAAATCCCAACTCCGCCAAACCGCCTACAATGATGAGCAGCAACGGAAGCAGAATCGCCAGCTCCACAATGCTCTGTGCCCTGCGCCATCTCATGGCGAACTCCTTTCATTTCGGAAGCCACACCCCTCGCTCACCCGTTCCTGGATAGGCCGTATCCTAGAAAGAGAGATCAGCGGTTTTATATATCTAACCACAATCCAATAACCATTGTACACACATGCGATTGCCTGTCAAATCTGCTCTGTTGCGAACAAAGGCAGCCCGTGAGCTTTCTGTGAGGGGTGGGCCGCGTACACGGCCCACCTCCTCAGAACTCTTCCCTAACGGTTCGGCTTACAACCTATCTCAAATTTTCCTCCACACACTTTTTGTCTTTGCGACAAAGCAGCCCAATCTCACAGGAGTGACGCCGTTCGGAACCCACGAGACGAGGCGGAAAGGTCCTACCTCCCTCCTTGATCCTCCTTCCCTACGCCCTTCGGGCCGTAGGGAGAGGGAGAAAAATATAGGTGGATCGGCGCGCCTTTAGCGCACCGCTCCACCCCCAAAGCCCCTAGCAGACGACCACCGGTGTCGCTCCTAATCCTCAGGGTGCTACGGAGGGATCGGGGAGAGGAAGGCAGATCGCCTTTCCGCCGCATGTTCCCGAAATCACAACACCAGGAAAAAAGTACACGTAACCTTGCTTAGGGAAAAAACGGTTCTTTAAGATGAGGTATGAAAACTCTTACCCATGTTCGAGGTAGCTTATCCGATGATCCAATGGATTCGCTCCCCGCAACGCCGAAGCGGCCAAACTCTGACAGAATTCGCATTGGTTCTTCCCATGTTGCTGCTGTTCATGCTTGGGATTATGGAATTTGGGCGTTTGTTGTTCATCTACACTGAAACCGCCAACGCCGCCCGGGAGGCCCTGCGGGCCGCGGCGGTGACCATCCACCGAAGCAATGACGCGGATCGAGGAAAGGTGACGGCATCCGAATGCAATGAGGTGCTAAACCGAGCGTATGGAACGCTGGTCCTGACGCCCCGGACCCAAGTGACCATCACCGTGGAATACCTGCGGCCGGATCCTGGGAGCGGCAACGCTACGATCATCGGCGTCTGTTCCTCCGATCCCGCTCGGTCTCGGCTGCCAACCCAGGTGTTGGAGTTGAACGATCAAGTATATGTGGAAGTCCAATCCCAAGTGAGCGCGGCGACCCCTTTGATTCGGCCCTTCATCTCGAATCTTCCGCTGCGCTTCGCCGGGATGCGCTCGGTGGTCCCGATCAGCGGGATCGCGATGCCTAAGCCGTAATGGCCTGCTGATTCACGAGTATCCCAGCGCCCGACTTCGAGTAAAGATTTCCGCGGGGAATCATGTGATGCAAGGAAAACGGGATTCTCTCATCCAAGGCGCTCGGCGCGGCCAGAGCCTGGTGGAGTTCGCCCTGGCCGCTACTATGTTGCTCTTGCTGCTCACCGGGGTCCTGGATCTGGGACGAATGTATATGGCGTGGGTAGCGATCCAGGACGCCGCGGGCGAAGGGGCATTGTATGCGGCGATGAACCCGCGATGCCTCAGCGCGGCGAATGGGCCCTCGTGCGCGACCCCCAACAACGCCTACGACCGCACATTTATCGCGATCCGGCAAACCCCAGGGACCCCCCTGGATCCCTACCGGGTGACCATCGTGATCACACCGAACGATCCGAACCAAATCTGCTTCGGTACACCGATCACCGTTTCGACCGCTTACTCCTTCACGATGATCACGCCCGTCATGAGCGGGATATTCGGGTCGGAGGTGATCCTCCGGGCCTATGCGGTGCAACAGGCTCTGAACAACGGATCCGACAGTTGTCCATAGGGCCCGTTATCAATCGATCCAGAACGCTTTCTCCTGGAACGGGAGGCTACGATGCGGATGAAGAACACCTTGAGGGATCGTGGACAAGCGCTGGTGCTGATCGCCATTGCGCTGGTTGGGCTGTTGGCGCTCACGGCCTTAGCCCTTGACGGCAGCAACGCCTACGGGCAGCGCCGACGGGCCCAGAACGGGGCGGATGCGGGAGCCCTCGCCGGTGCCCGCTTCCTGTGGGATCCAAGACCATGGTGCACCAACCCCCACGGCTATGGATGCCCGGAGGCCGCCTTATTACGGGCAGTGAACACCGCTGTGGAGGCCCATAACCTCCCGGACACTGACAGCACACCGGGGAACGCCTATAACGGGAACGTCCAGGTCTTCTATACAGACGCCGATGGCAACGTCCTCGGTCCCGTCGGGGGCGGGTTCGTCCCCGCCAAGATCGGGACGAAGGAGGTGAAGGGCATCCGAGTGGTCGCCTGGAACCCCTTCTCCGCCTTCGTCGCCCGGGTCATCGGCCAGGCCAACCTGCGGGTGAGCGCCGAGGCCACCGCTGTTTACCAGCCGCCGATCTCCTGCAACGGATGGGCCATCTTCGCCGGATGCTCCGGCAGCAACTGCCAACAGAACGTGCTCAAGGCGACCGGTGGGGGGCAGGCCGGCGTGGTCAATGGGAACATCCACTCCAACGCAGATATCAACATCAGCCAACAAATGTATATCAACGGGATCTGCGACTATGTGACCGAGAAAAAGGGGAACGGGACATGTAACACCACGCAACAGGGCGGATACATCCCGATGCCCGAGTTCTATCGCTATGAAGACTTCCTGCCGGGCGGCTCGAAATGGAATCAGGTGGACGCCAGCCGACGCTATTATTTCAATGGATCCATCACCCTGAAATCCAGCGGCCTATGCCCCTCCCCGGGGACCAACAGCGGCAGCTCTTATAAGCTGTGCGACGGCCTATATGTCGTCCACAACGGTGACGTCACCATCCAAGGCGGGGGCACGGTCACCATCACCATCGTCACCAACGGGACGATCAAGTCTACCAGTTCGAACAACGACCGGGCCTATTTCAAGGGGTTCTATCGGGAGCCGGACGGGAAAGGTCAGCTGCTTTTCTTCTCCACCTCCAATAACACCACCAACGGGGCGATCCAGCTCTCATACGCTGAGATTACATGGGAAGGATTGATCTACGCCCCCAATGGGAAGGTGAACCTTTCTGGTGCTCGTGGCTTCACAGGGAGCGGCGCGATCTTTGGATATGAAGTAGATGTCTCCGGAGCGAGCTTCCAGCTGACTTATAATGACGATGTCTGTCCCTCCACGCCGCCGCGGCTCTTCTTGTTCAAATAGGCACTCTCCGGGGGAGACATGGCAGCCATGTCTCCCCCTTGTTGATCGTCCTCAGGCGATCGGTCTCCTAAGCAACCCGCACCGTTCCCACAACAAACACCCTAGGAGTGAACATGGCTGTTCCGAAAAGTTGGCGCCGGGTTGGACTGGCTCTAGGGATTGCCGGCCTAGGGCTTCTGGCCCTGTGGCTGGCGATGAGCCGCCGGGCTGAGGCCGGGGTGATCACGGTCTCCCAGACGACCTTGGCCGACTTCAACAACGGAGAGTTCCTCCGCACCGGCCTGGCGGATGTAGGCGACGGGGCGGTCTCGTTGCTGCGGGCCGGGCTTTCCGGGGAATGGATCACCACCGTGGTGACAGCTGGCCTCACGCCTCGCTGGGGCCACTCCGCCGTTTACACCAACGGCCGCATTTACGTCATCGGTGGGCTGAACCATCCGAACTATCCCAGCGCCATCACCGCCACCATCATCCAATCGGCCCATGTCCTCAGCGATCACAACCTCACGCCCTGGTCTACCCTCTCCACCAATCTCACAACGATCTTCACCAAGGGGACCGCTTACGGGGGCGCGGTCCTGGTAGGGGATTTCCTGTATGTCATCGGTGGGCAGAGAGAGCCATCCATCGATTTTGAGGTGGCTCAGCCCCACGTTGCCTACGCCCGGGTGAACCCCGACGGCGCGCTTTCCCCGTTCACCCCCACGGCTCCTCTTCCCATCGGCCTGGCACAGATGGCGGTGGCCGCGTGGGACGGCTGGATCTACGTCCTGGGGGGCATCGACGCGAACCTCCAGATCACTTCCACGATCTATGTGGCGCATCCCGACCCGGCCACCGGGGCGATCACCGGATGGACCTCCCTCACGTGGACGCTCCCTTACCCGCTGTACCGGCACGCCGCGATCGCGGAGCAGGGATACCTCTACGTGATCGGCGGGATGACGCAGCCCACAGGCATTCCGCTGTATGAGGTATGGTTTGCGCCCCTCGGCCCAGGCACGCTCCAGGGACCGTTCACCCGGACGGCCTCCTTAGACAACAACCTGGTGGAGCTGGCGGCCATCGGTTACAACGGCCTGCTGCTCACCAGCGGCGGGTTGCAGAGCAACCTGAGCGACCCCAGCCAGGATGTGCGGGCCGGGGTCACCGCGGAGGGTGGGGGAGTCATCACCTGGACGGCGACCAGCCTGATCACGCCCCCCCGCAGCGCCCATGCCATGGTGGTGTTGCCGGATGGCTGGGTCTATGTGATCGGCGGGCGAGGCCGGATCCAAAATCAAGATGTCCCCCTCACCCACATCAACGCCGGCCGCCTCGGTGCGGATGGGCTGGGGCTCTTCGTCTCCAGCGGCCGTTACGTCGCGCCGCCGTTCCGGCTGGACCGCCGGCGGCTCATGGTGGCGTTGCGCCTTCACCTGCTGCGCCCCGACTCCACGGATATCTCGGTTCGCTACCGCACCCAACCCCAGGACGGCTTCCCGTGGAACGACTGGAGCGAGTGGATGTCGATCACCTCCACCGGCGAGCTCACCGTCTCCATCCCGATTCAGGCCTACGTGCAAGCTCTGCAATATGAGCTGACCATGAGCACCTCCAATCCCCTCACCGCGCCGTTCCTGCTGAACGCGGACCTGCTCTATGAAATGCCGGATCAACCGCCCAGCTTCGTGAAATCCTCAACCCCACCGAGTGACACGTCCGTGCGGCCCGGCGAGCGCATTACCTACACGGTGACGTTGACCAACGACAGCGGCGCGACCCTCCACGGGGTCCGCCTAGAGGATACTTTCCCATCCGGAACGGTCTATGTGCCGGAGTCCGCCAGCGCCTCGCCGGGGCTTTTGTTGACCGTCTCCGCCAACGGATTGGTGGGAGAGATCGACGCTCTCACCCAAGGGCAGGTCCTCACGTTCACCTTCGCGGTGACGGTGAGCGCCCCGTCCGGCGAGGTTCAAAATCAGGCCACGCTTCAAACGGACGAGTTCGGATTGCTGCGCAGCAACACGACCAGACACCCCATCGCGGCGCTTACTGGTTCCCTGAGCACATCGCCTCCTGAAGGGAGCATCGTGCTTCCGGGGTCCTGGATCACCTATACCGTGCGCATCACCAACCCGGCTGATCTGTCGGCGACAAACGTGGAGATCTCCGGGCATATGCCGATCCCGGTCATGATCGGAGCGATCCAGGCATCGGCCGGTTCGGTGATCACGGATGCCTGGCCAATGATCCGATGGACGGTTGGTTCGGTAGACCCGAACACCTCTGCTGCCCTGACCCTCTCCGTGCGGATCACGGATCCAATGTACATCGCCGATGGGACATTGCTGACGGCCACGGCGTCCTTCTCCGGAGCCGTTCCGCTTCCGATCGGGACCATCACCCATCTGGTGCGCCAGCCGTATACGATCGAGGTTTCCAAGACCGATGAGAAAGCCCATGCCGATATCGGCGAGATCCTCCGCTACACCATCACCCTCACCAACACCGGCTGGGTGACAGTGACCGATGTATGGATCACCGACACCCTAATCGGATGGCCGTGGATCGTTTTCCCCGAGGCGCCGGATCTCGCTCAGTGGGTGACCATGGGATTGACGCTGGGCCCTCGCGCAGTGGTGAGCTTGACCCGCGACGCCCAGATCGACATCAGCGCGAATATCTCCGACGTGGTGGCGTTCACGAACACCGTGGAGGTCCGCTCCGCGGGCGGCGCCGGGTTCCCGCTAGCGGATCACTTTGAAGCCCGCGATCGGACGGACCTTCTGGGCCCTGATTTGGTGGGAACCATCCTCCCTAACTCCGTTCAGTATGAAGATCGCGGGATCACCAAGGCGATCACCTTCACCCTTATCATGACCAACGTCGGGCCGGGCACCGCCCGGCCGCTGAGCGGCACCCTAGGATGTGCGCCATGGTGGGTGCTGGTGGGGTTTAAGATCAACGGGAAAGAGGCCGCATCGGATTATCTCGGACTTCCTTCACGTCAATTAAAGCCCGGGGAAAGCGTGACCGTTCCTTTCACCCTCACCATCTCCACCACCGAACCCATCTCCACACTGGGGGCTGTTATAGATGTGCCTATCCCCGGCTATGGCGATTCGGCGCGAGGCTGCGTGATGGAAACGAACGAAGACAATAACGCCACGCCGGAGGTATGGATCGCGGGCTTTCGGGTGTTCCTTCCGCTGGTGCTTCGCAACTGGTAGAGGGATCTTGGGGGTCATTCACAACAGCCATTCCGGTGCCCGACTCCAAGCAGGGCCCCAACCCCTGATGGGTTTCCCACTCCCTCCCTGCTGTCCTAAGGGCGGAGGGAAGCCGGGTCCTTCTCCACCGGATGTCTCTAAAAGGCCGGCGGTCCAAGCAAGCGCATGATTGGGATCGTCACATCTGTGCTATAATTCGCCATGAGATTCGATGGGGGGCAGAGTTCCCAGGCGCTCACTCACTACTAGGAGAAAAATTTCTTAGGGGCTGGGGCCGCCTTCGGCGGCCCCAGCCCCTAAGAAAACTGCACGGCGTAATGCCTCTGCCATGAACGCAGTGAGGAAACTAATGCGAAGAAGCGTCCGGAACATCCTGAGATGGGGGATCGGGTTATTGCTCGCATTGAGCCTGAGCAGCCGGGCTGGCGCGCAATTCCCACCGCCCGGCCCCACGCCCACACCGCCGCCGACGCCGACCGCGACGCCGGTGGCGTCTCCTACGCCCACGTCGACACCGACGCCAGTGGGAACACCCACTGAAACGCCAACGGTGACCGCGACAGCCACTGGGACCTCCACCCCACCGGCTGCCAGCACTCCAACGCCCACCCCGACCGAAACATTTACCCCTTCCCCTACGGTTTCCCCCATGCCTTCCCCCACTTCAGAAGGGGGAGATGCTCCGCCGCCGGGCCCTAATCCCGAGCCAGGACCAAGAGGAGGGAGCTATCCGTTAGCTGCTACTGGACGCCTTCCGGAGACTGGGTGGAGCCTCATCGGGCCGGTCGCCGCGGGGGGACTGGCCCTAGTGGCATTCCTGATCGCTCGTCATCGACGTCGCCAATCCAGACACTGACAGTAACCCAAATGGACGGCTAAGAAACGATGCGGGCTCCTCCCCTCCGAATAGAGGATGGGCCTTCGACGCAGAGCGCCTTAGTGCATGCCCCCAGAGGAAGGGACCTGTTCGCTTCTCAGCATAGTTACCAGCTGCAGGCTTCGATCTAAGCAAAACAGGGTGTAACGATTCAGCTGTTCTCACGCAGCGCCGATCGGGATATAGGCGGTTTTCTCCTGGGGGCCTTTTGAGGGCGAGCCGGGTGCCTTCAGTGCCCGGCCCGCCCTCAAATCCCCATTAGGTGATCATGAATCATTAGCGCCCGCATCCACGGCCGTGGGAAGTGAGATCCTTCCGCCTCCTCACGCGCACACTGAACCGAACGGGACCAGACCGAATCGCTAGGACAGATTGACATATAATTAGTTTGAACCCATTTAAACTAGCTAAACGGCCATTGAGCATGATAGCTAAGTGGATGCCACGGGCTGGGAGCGAGTAGCGGGTGCGCTCAGGTATGGAGACATAGGCAAGGGAGCTGGAGACTTAGAGCGACGAGCTCGGGTGACAGCAGGCCCCTGAATCGCGCGGGCGGACTTGCCGAAAACGGTGAGCCGGATGATGATTATCGATGTAAAAAGGCGAACCTGCGCAGGAGGTTGATCAATGCGCCGACGCAGAAATCGAACGCTTTTGCTGCTGGTCCTCATCGTCTTGGTCCTGATGGTGGCAGCCCTGTTGCTTTTGCCTCGCTTCGCGGCAGCTCCAACACCGACACCAATGCCAACGCCTGGGTTTCTACAGACGATCGTGATCGCGGCGCAGAACATCCCGCGTGGGGCGATCATCACCGAGTCCGATGTCACGCTGCGCGGGTGGCCAGTAGAGGTTCTCCCGGAGGGCGCTTTCACAGATACGAAAGCGGTTATTGGGAAGATCGCCCGGGTGGACATCCCACGCCAGAAGCCCATTGTGCCAGAGGATCTGGCAGCAGGGCCTGCAGAGATCGCCCGCCGAGGCTCCGAAGCGGCTCTCTTCATCCCCCCCGGTAAGGTCGCGTTCCCATTCCCGGTGGATGAGGCAGCGGCCGTGGCTTTCAATCTTGCTCCTGGTGACAAAGTGGATGTGCTGGTGACGTTCTCTTTGGTTCAGACCAAACCGCTGGCGGATGGTGAGATTTACTACCGGCCCCTGGACGAGGACTTAGCCCGCCGGTTGATCGCGCTGGGTGTGGAGCCGCCCGCCGCGGCCCAGACGGCGCTGGTGGATCCCGCCCAACGGGTGGTTCACCGGGTCAGTCAGTTGGTGCTGCAAAATGTGGAGGTGCTGGCGGTGAACACCTTCGAGCCCCCTCAGCAGCCTCAGCCGACGCCCGCGGCCACCCCGGCGCCTGGCCCAGCGCCGACCCCCACCCCGCGGCCACGCCAGCAATATATCGTGCTGCTAGTCAGCCAACAAGATGCATTGGTATTGCAATTACTGCGGGAATCCGGCGCTGTGATCGATTTCGCGCTGCGTAATCCCACGGATAACCAACTGGTGCGGACGGATCCGGTCACCCTGGACTCTCTGATCGCGCGCCTGGGCATCACCCTTCCGTCGGCCAACAATTTCGATCTGCTTCCCGATACCATGCCAGGCTGTCCGGATCAGTTCGCGAGGGAGCCATGCCGGTGAAAGGTTTGGGGCAAACTCATGCATTTCCTTAGAATAGAGGGATTTGGGAGGCAAGGGAGGTCATCTTCGGCGACCTCCCCGGTTCCAACAATCACGTGCTTCCTCCATTTGTTTTGAGGCGATGGGATGGTACGGGCCAACGGCCCTACCCTCCTGGATCTCCCCTCCCCATGGCCCCAAAGGCTGTGGGAGGGAGAAATAAGCAGCATTTTAGGGGCGAGCCGGGCGCCGAGGGCACCCGGCTTGCCTCTAAACACCCAAGGAAAAGAAACACGAGTGCTTCATCCACATGAACGAGGGATATATGGCGGACCAGCGAATTCGTGTTCTGATCGTCGATGATATCCCGGAGACACGGGAGAACCTGAAGAAGCTCCTGATGTTCGAACATGACATCGAGGTGGTAGGCACCGCGCCCACCGCCGAGGAAGGGATCCGGCTGGCCAGGGAGCTACAGCCGGATATCGTTCTTTTGGACATCAACCTCCCGGGGATGAGCGGCATCTCCGCGGTGGAACAGATCATGGAAGTCGCGCCGCTCACCCAGGTGGTGATGATGTCGGTTCAGAGCGATGCGGATTACCTGCGACGGGCGATGCTGGCCGGCGCCCGGGATTTCCTTCCGAAACCCTTCTCGGCGGATGAACTCGTCGCCACAATCCGTCGAGTATATCGAACACGTCGACCGCCGCCGGGGCTGCCCCCCACCGGGCCGCTGGGGCCGGCCGCCGGTCGAGGTGGGGTCCGGGGAAAGGTGGTAGCCGTTTACAGCCCCAAGGGAGGGGTGGGGACGACGATGGTCGCGGTGAATCTGGCCGTGGCCCTGCAGAAGCCGGAACGCCGGGTCACTCTGATCGACGCCTCCCTTCCCTTCGGAGATGTGGGGGTGTTCCTAAACCTCCAAGGGCCCCGGAGCCTCGCGGACCTGGCCCAGATGGATGAGGTGGACCCGGAAGCGCTCACCCTGTCTCTGGTCTCCCATGCCTCGGGGTTAAAGGTGCTCCTCGCCCCACCCCGACCGGAGCTGGCGGAGTATGTGAACTCGGAGGCCATGAAACGCATCTTAGATTTAGCGCGGACCCTCTTCGATATCTTGGTGATCGACACCACGACCCAGCCGACAGACACCACATTGTTGATCCTGGACGAGGCGGATCAGATTGTTCTGGTGGTCACCCCGGATGTGCCGACGATCAAGAACGCCCGCCTGTTTTTCGATGTGATCACCCAGCTCAACTATCCGCCTCAGAAGACCCTGATGATCCTAAACAAAATGGACCGGCGCTTCGGCATCACGGCTGAAATGGTCGAACAGGCCCTCAAGCATCCCGTGGGGGCTCAGATCCCCTGGGATGAGGTGACGGTGTTGAACTCGATCAATAAGGGCACTCCCTTGGTCGCCCAGCGCTCTAAACCGATCGCCCACGCGATCCTCCAGCTAGCGAAGCGTGTGGAGGAGGCGCTGTTCGCCCCTCAAGAGGTGGAGGAGACTCGAAAGCGAGGCAGCCGCTAAATTTTCAGCGGATTTTAGGGTCCAGTTTCCTAATGGATCGGGGATGAAGCTGTTGGCCCTCACCGTTCCATAGGAACAAGCAAGGGCAGGCCGTCCACCTGAAGCCATAAGGATTTCCCTTCCCCTGGACGGCAAAGCCTCTCCGGAGGAAAGAGAGGAAAGAGATTGGAAAGGAGGTGAGAAGATGTCCCTTTTAAGGCGAATTCAAGGCAGTCAACCATCGCCCTCCCCTTCTTCAAGCCCAGAGCCTACGCGTCCGGCATCGACCCCGGAGGCTTCGCCTCCCTCCCCCCGCCGTCCGCTTCCCACAACGGGAGGGATTCGGGACGCTTACGTGGATCTCAAGAGCCGGATCCAGGCGAAGCTTCTATCCGAGCTGGAGCCCACGCTCGATTTCTCCCGCACCGACGAGCTGCGGGCGATGATTGAGGAGAAATTCGATGCGGTCCTGATGGAAGATCACATCGTCCTCAGCCGCCTGGAACGGCAGCGGCTCTTCGAACAGATCGTCGCGGAGATCTTGGGGTATGGGCCCCTGGAGCCGCTTCTTCGGGATGACACGATCACCGAGATCATGGTGAACGGTCCGAAGAAGGTCTATATTGAGCGCAACGGAAAGATCGAGCGGACGAATGTGGTCTTCGAGAACGATGAGCACCTCATGCGCATCATCGAGCGCATCGTCGCCCCTCTGGGCCGGCGGGTGGACGAGAGCATGCCATATGTGGACGCCCGACTGCCCGATGGATCACGGGTAAACATTGTGATCCCGCCGATCTCCCTGATCGGCCCCGTGGTGACCATCCGGAAGTTCTACCGGACGCCCCTTACAGTCGACGACTTGATCCGCCTGGGCTCGGCCACACCGGAGGTGATGGAGTTCCTCAAGGCCTGCGTTCAGGCGAAGATCAACATCGTGGTCTCCGGCGGCACCGGCTCTGGGAAGACGACGCTGCTCAACATCCTCTCCGGCTTCATCCCAGAAGGGGAGCGGATTATCACGATTGAGAACGCGGCCGAGCTCCAGCTCCGCCAGGAGCACGTGGTGACCTTGGAGACCCGGCCGCCGAACATCGAGGGGAAGGGCGAGATCACCATGCGGGATCTGGTGATCAACGCCCTGCGGATGCGGCCCGATCGGATCATCGTGGGCGAGTGCCGCGGCGGCGAGGCCTTCGATATGCTTCAGGCGATGAACACCGGCCACGAGGGCTCGATGACCACGATCCACGCGAACAGCCCCCGCGATGCGCTGGCCCGTCTGGAGAACATGGTGCTGATGGCAGGCACTGATCTTCCCCATCGGGCGATCCGGGAGCAGATCGCCATGGCCATCGATCTCATCGTCCAGACCGCACGGATGCGCGACGGCTCGCGCAAGATCATCTCGCTCACGGAGATCCAGGGTCTGGAAGGGGAGGTGATCACCACCACGGAGCTGTTCAAGTTCGAGCAATATGGGATGGAAAACGGGAAGATCGTTGGGCGCCTTGTGCCTACCGGCATCCGTCCGCGCTTTATGGATCGCCTGGAGGCGGCTGGTATCCGGCTTCCGCCTTCCATTTTCGGCGCCGGGCGAAGGTAGGAGGAAGCAATGGCCTGGCAGACCTACGTGCTGATCGGCGGTGGCCTCCTTATCCTCGTGCTCTTGTTGTTATACATCTTCGGGGGCGACGAGGAAGACGTCGCCGAACGCTTAGAGCGCTATGTGGCCCCTACGCCGGGCCATCGGGAGGAGGCGCGAATTCGCCCGCCCACCCCGCGGCGCCCCACGCCGCTCGGCGAAGCCTTGGATCGGGTCATCGCCGGGCGCGGGTTTGCGGAGGACCTGAGGGTTCAACTGGCCCGGGCTGACCTGAAGCTCACGCCGGCGGAGTTCCTGGTCCTTCAGATCCTCACGGCGATCGTCGGGTTCATCCTCGCCCAATTGTTCTTCCGGCTCGTCCCTCTGGCCCTGCTGGGTCTGATCGTGGGCTTTTTCGCACCGCGCCTCTATATGGCCTGGCGACAGCGACGCCGTCTGCAAGCTTTTAACGCCCAGCTGGGTGACGCGATCAACCTGATGGTCAACGGATTGCGGGCCGGCTACAGCGTCCTCCAGGCGATGGAGGCCGTCGCCCGCGAGCTGCCCCCGCCGATCTCCACCGAGTTTGATCGCGTGGTCAAGGAGCAACAACTGGGCCTCTCTCTGGAGCAGGCTCTCCAAAATATGTTGCGCCGGGTGCATAGCGACGACCTGGAGATGATGGTCACCGCCATCCTGATCCAGCGCGAAGTGGGAGGGAACCTGGCGGAGATCCTGGACACCATCAGTTTCACGATCCGTGAGCGGGTGCGGATTAAAGGGGAGATCCGCGCGTTAACCGCCCAGCAGATGCTCAGCGGGTATGTGCTAATAGCTCTCCCTATCGGGCTGGCCCTCATCCTGTTCGGGATCAACCGTGAATATATGTTGAACTTCTTCAACAGCGGGATCCTGGGTTACTTTATGATCGCCTGCACGCTTGTGATGATGCTGATCGGTTACTTCGTGATCCAGCGGATTATTCGGATTGAGGTGTAAGGGGATGCCAAGCCTGGTCTTGATCCTGGGTGTGATCGTCGTGGGTGTGATCGCCTTGGCCTTGGTGGTTGGCCTGAGCGCCCCGCGGGAGGAGGAACTACTCCAGGCCCGTTTGGCGGAATTCGCCGCCCGCGATGTGCCCGTCACCCTGGAGGAGATCGAGCTCTCGATCCCCTTCACCCAGCGGGTGATCGTCCCCATCCTGCGTCAGATCGCCGAGTTCATCAGCCGCTTCACCCCGCAATCGATCCTGGAGGACACCCGCCGCCGGCTGGAACTGGCCGGCAATCCGGTCCGCCTGGGGGCGGGGGAGTTCTTCGCGCTGCGGATCATCGCTGGCCTTGGCCTCTTTGGCATCGCCCAGGTGTTGCTGTTGCGCGCTCCCGCACTGCAGCGCTGGGGGCTGAGCCTGGCCATCGGGGGGCTTGGATTTTACTATCCAATGCTGTGGCTCAACCAGCAGATCGCTCGGCGGAAGAAGGAGATCTTAAAGACGCTGCCGGACGCGTTGGACCTCCTGGTGATCTGTGTGGAGGCCGGCCTGGGCTTCGACGCCGCTATGCAGCGGGTCGCAGAACGCTGGAACAACGAACTGGGGCGGGCCTTCGCGCGGGTGCTGCAGGAGATCGCCCTGGGCCGTTCCCGAAAGGACGCGCTGAGGGATATGGCGGCCCGGGTAGACCTTCCGGAGATGACCACGTTCGTCGCCGCGATCATCCAGGCGGAACAGCTCGGGGTGAGCATTGCTAAAGTGCTGCATATCCAGGCCGACCAGATGCGCCTGCGGCGCCGACAACGGGCGGAGGAGCTGGCCCGACAGGCTCCCATCAAGATGCTCTTCCCTCTCGTCTTTCTGATCTTCCCGGCGATGTTCGTCGTGCTCCTCGGCCCGGCCTTGCTGATCGTCTACAAGCAGTTTGGCGGCGGCTCCCTTCCATGAGCCTATGCAGACGAGAACCTCTTTGCTCACGCTTCGCCTCCCCCAATGGATCACTGGTCTTGCCGAGGGGATCTTGGATCTCCTTTTCCCTCCTCGTTGTGCCGGCTGCGGGCGCCCAGGGGTTGTATGGTGCTCGACCTGCGCAGCAGACGCGCGCCCCATCACGCCGCCGATTTGCTCCCTCTGCGGAACCCCCGGGGTGACCGGCAAGCGCTGTCCGCGCTGCCAGGAGGATCCTCTGCAACTGGAGGGAGTGCGATCCTGTTTTGTGTATCACGGGCCGATCCGACGGGCATTGCACCGGCTGAAATTCCACGGACGGTATCGCATCGCCCAGGTGTTGGCCTCCCAGATGGCAGAGGGTTGGGCCCGCTTCGGGATGGAAGCCGACCTGTTGATCCCGGTTCCGACCTCCAAGGCCCGACAACGGCAGCGGGGATATAATCAAGCTGCGATGCTCGGGCAGGCCCTCGCCAAGCGCCTGGCTATTCCTCTCCATCCCTACGCGTTGCGCCGGGTACGCGCGACCCGATCTCAGGTAGGCCTGGCCCGGAGTGCCCGCCGGGAGAACGTGCAAGGCGCTTTCCTGGGAGATCCTCGATGGGTGCAAGGAAAACGCGTCGTGGTGGTGGATGATGTATGCACCAGCGGAGCAACGCTGGAGGCGTGCGCAATCGCTCTCTATCAAGCCGGAGCCGCATCGGTGTGGGGGTTCACATTGGCGCGGGTGATCATGGGTAGGGCGCTCCACGAATGACTTGAAGACCCTCCGGCTACTCCTAGTGGCTAAATTTCAGTCCAAATCCGAACCCATTCCGGAGGTTAGATATGGAATTGATCATCCGAGGGCGAAACATTGAGATAACCGATCAGATCGAAGCTTACGCCCGGAAGCGGATCGCCCGGCTGGAGCGATTTCTCTCCACCATTTCACAGGCAGAGCTGGAGCTCGCCCAAGAGAACACCCGAAGCCGGGATCAGCGTCAGATCGCCCAGCTCACGCTGCGAATGACCCCAGGTATCCTCCTGCGCGCGGAGGAGCGTCACGCGGATCTTCTGGCGGCGATCGATTTGGTCGTGGATAAGATGGAGCGGCGGATTGAGCGCTTTAAGGGGCGGCGGGAAGGGCGGATCCGCCCTGAGGCTACGGAAGCCTCCTCTGTCGAGGAGACGGGTGGCCCTACCGGCCGCATTGTGAAAATCAAGCGGTTTGAAGTCACGGCGATGACCCCCGAGGAAGCCATCGAGCAAATGGAGCTCCTCGGCCACGACTTCTTCATCTTCTACAACCCGGAGACCGCCAGCATCAACTTGGTTTACCGCCGGCGGGATGGGAATTATGGGTTGATCCAACCGGAACTGGCGTAGCGTTAAAAGTTAAAATTCTGGGGGCTCCTTCGAAGCTGTGCCCTAAGGCGGCCGATGAGGTAGAAGGGCAACGGATTTCGTTGCGGCGGCGAAACCGCCG
>DATMAC010000303.1:0-3432 GCA_035573655.1 Thermoflexus sp. | reverse complement strand
GGGCCTTCGGCCCCCGGCCCAGCCCCAGAAAACCCCAAATGAAACATGGACTTGAATCGCAACGCAGCTCTTGGGTGTCCCAACCCGTGTCCGAACTTCAGTTCCGAACCCTTGGGTCCGTGAGGCCCCAGGCCGCTTACGGATGATCGGAGGGGGCGTATCCTCCGCACGTGGGGTCGGCGCAGATCACGCTTTGGGCCTCCCGCACTCCCAAGGGGAACCACAGCCACGGCACCTGCGAGACCACCACCCCCGTCACCCCCACCGGCCCCTCCCGCGGCACGATCTCCAACCGCACCGGATGCAAAAACGGATACATCTTCGGCCGATACTCATACGGCCGCTCCACCAAGGTCAGGTTCAGCACGTCATCCCGCTCCTCCACTTCCCACTCCTTCCGCACCACCACCCGCTCCTGCCGCTTCACCCCCGGCCACACCACCGGCGGATCCCCCACCACCGCCCAGCAATCCCCCGATCCATCCGGCTTCTCATCCCCATCCGCATCCCGGACTGGCTCGCAGCGCTCCCGCTCCTCCGTCAGATCCTTCACCCGTCTGATCTCCGCCCGCACCCGCACCCACCACGGGATGTGAAAGTAGCCCACGAACACCGAGATCTGGGAAAGATCCGGCCCTTGGATCAGCCGCACTCCCTTTATCACACCTCCCTTAATCCCGAACCACTCATTCACCGCCGGATGCGAGGCATATGGGGAGTTGATCACCACCTCCTCCCCTGGGTAAATCCCTCGCTCCAACCGGATCCCTGGCATCATCAAGCGCCCGGACCCCCACTGCAGATTCCGCACCCACTGCGGGTTCTGCCTCCCCTCGAGGCCCGGCACCGCCCACAGCTGCAGCCGCACGCAGGTGGTCCCGCCGGGGACCCCCTCCGCCCAAAGCTTCTCCTCGCTCCAGAAACAGGGGAATGCCGCTTCCCCTGGCCCGCGGCTGCTTCCCCAGGTCCACAGCCGCCAGCCGGAGTCGGCGTGGGGGATAGGGGGTAGCTCCCAAATCAAGCGGGCGGAGGGATGGAACACCCCCCAGGGGTCCTCCCGGGCCACGAAGCCGATGGGCCAAGGGGTGATGCGGAAGCGGTGGGTCGGCACCCGGATCACCAGGTCCACCCGCTGGCCATAGTAATCCACCAGGCGGCACAAGCCGGCGCCCAACCCTACCCCGGAGGCGAGGTCCTTGTCGCAGAACTCCAACCAAGCCCCCAGGGCAGTGGGGCAGAAGTCCGCCGCGTAGTCGGTGAACCGCCTTCGCTCCACGATGTTTCCCGCGCAGTCCAGTAGAATCTGCCCCTCGGCGCATCGGTTCCCTTCCCGGAAGATCGCCCCCACCCCGTAGGTCTCTGAGCACACCCATTGGCCCTCGTCACCACCTGGGGGAGAGGTGGGTGGAAGTTCCATCGGGAGACAATCTAGATCACGGTTACAATCTGAGGGATTCTCCTCTTGCGCCCAGGCGATGGGGGCCTGAGTGAGAATCCAGACCCACAGCCCAAGGAGCAACACCAGCTTTCTCTTCCAAGCCATTGTCTCATCTCCCTTTCTCACAGGGAGAGATAGAACGAGCATCCTGCTGAAGCTCAAGTGCCTTGGGATCAAGGCGATCTGGGAAGATCTCCTGTAGGCTGAAGGCTTGGGCCAGCTCTGAGTGTCGGGACCCCTTCACACCTAAGGCCTCCCATAACTTTGATCCATCCATCGTCTCCACACTCCACCCACACGGATAATAAACCGTAGGCTTTTGAGTCTTAGGCCTATAAGATCCAAAGAACCAATGTCCTGCATGAGCATCATAAAACAGTAGACTTATATGCCGCAGAACGGTTCCACCTTCGAGGAGAACTCGCTGGGCGTAATCGATCTTTCCCTGATCCCTGCGAACAAAATATGCTGCTCCGGGAAAGTCCTCATAGAGGTAGATCACCATTGGGAAATCCGGATCCTCAGTGCGCAGCACAGTGTAGGGTGTGAAGATGAGGTCAATCCGCTGCCAGTTCTGGTCATATAAGGTGCTACCACCATTGTCCACTCCAGGTGCATACGGCCTGAAGGGCTTTTTGGGGACCGGAGTTGTGAGTTCCCAATACCAAGGGATATCCACCCATTTCTCTTTGCTCACCGTGGGTCGGTCGGGGGCCAAGAATTCGTGGAGCGCCACATCGCGCCAGAAGCCCTCATAGACACAGGGGGGATCGATGCGATACAACGGCACCCCATAGGGATCGCGAACGGTCGAGATCTCCACCAGCCGCCACTGGCTGGGGTCCTTCGGGCAGGCTGAGGGGGAATCGTCCGCCGGCGGGGCCGTGGGTCGAGGAGCGATCACAGTGACGGAGGCCGTGGGGGACGGGGTCTCCGACCCCGGACGGGCACAACTCACTGCCAGGAGCACTATCCCCACCATCCAGAAGAGACCCATCCCCCCTCTCCGCATCCGCCGCCGCTTCCGCCCTCGGCCTCGAGTGAATGCATCCATCGGTCGCATGCCCGCCTCCGTGAGATGAAAGGGTTCCCCCAAACCCCAGCAAGACTCGTCCTATGTAAATGATAGCCATCCGGGAACTTGATCGATCATTGAGGCAGCCCTTTCCCTTGGAGCGCTACGGTGGGCTGAGGGGGAGGGAGGAACCTAACTGCTGTGTGCGGATTGGGGGATCCGAGCAGGAGGCCAGGAGCGGGTCGGGGGAGAGCCACCGAGGCTGGCCCCGAAGCGATCCTCTCCTCGGCAGAGCGCGAGGATGGGGCACAAGGGGGGAACGCCTTCCGGCTATCGTTCCAGAAACCACGCGGGGTCTTTCCGCAAATGCCCCTGCTCCCACCACCAGGTCCCGGTTTTCCCTTCCCAGCGAAAGGCCGGGCGGGTGTGCATCTGCATCACGACCCAGATCAGATCATACGCGAGGGGCGCGTAAGGGCCCGGCGACATCCCCAGCGCGATCGCCTGATAGGCCGCCCGCCATTCCGTGTTCTCCACCGGCCGGGTCTCTGCCACCGCCCATATCCTCCCCTCCGCCTCTCGAAACGCGCGGAGATCCGGATGCAGCAACCCGGGCCCTCCCAGCAAGGGACCCCGCCAGCCGTTTCGGCGCCAGCGTCGCATCGCTTCCCCCGCGTGAACCGCCCGGCCATCGAAGAAAACCGGCTCCTCGCCCTGAGGGGAAGCCTCTTCCCAGCTCCGCTCATGCACCACCCATCCCCGCTCGCGAAAAAGCGCCTCCACCTCCGGGCCGAACCATCGCTCCTCATCGTCCCGCACCACCCACAGAACCCGTCCGTCCCCCGGCGGAAGCCCTTGCAGCAACGCCGCCACCATCGTCCGCTGATCCGGAGCGGTCGGCAATACCCCCTCCGGGGCTCGATCGGCCGGGATCAGCGGCGCGATGAGAGGGATCCCTGCAGCTCGGTAAATCGGCGCG
>DATMAC010000302.1:0-5554 GCA_035573655.1 Thermoflexus sp. | reverse complement strand
GTTGGAGCCGCGGGTGATCATGGTCTACGGCGGAAACGCCCAGGGGAAGTCCAACCTTCTGGAGGCCATCGCTTGCGCGGCCACGGGCCATTCCTTCCGCACCAGCAACGATCGCGAGCTGATCCATTGGGCCGCTTGGCGCGATCCGATGCCGTTCGCCCGCTTGATCGCTGAGTTCGTGCGCAAAGATGGACCCGTCCGCTTGGAGATCGTCCTGGTCGCAGACAAGGAAATGAGCGCTCGATCTCCGGAGACCGCCTCGGTCCGCAAGCAGGTCCGCATTAACGGAGTTCCCCAACGGGTGCTGGATCTCTTCGGACAGGCCGCGGTGGTCTTGTTCACCCCCCAGGATGTTGAGGTGGTGGGGGGGCCGCCCTCGGAGCGGCGGCGGCTTCTGGATCTTCTCATCGCGCAAACCTCCCCGGCCTTCGCTCGGACGCTGGCGGCTTACCAGCGGGCCCTTTCCCAACGCAACGCTCTGCTCCGCCGCCTTCAGGAAGAGGGCGGCGATCCGGCTCAACTGGACCTGTGGGATGAATCGGTGGCCCGTTATGGGGCCCCGTTGATCGAAGGGCGGGTTCGTGCCCTGCAAGCCATCGCTCGATATGCGGAAGACATCCATAAAGCGCTCAGCGGTGGGGAGCCGCTGATGCTGCAGTACGTGCCGAGCTTCGATCCGTTTCAGGCCGGTGGGCAGATGGCCCTGGGGATGATGGCATGGGGGGAGGCGCTTCAGGAGGCGTCGCTGAGGGAAGCTTTCCAGCGCGTCCTCCGGCGAGAGCGGGCGCTGGATATCCAGCGGGGCACCACGCGCATCGGCCCTCACCGGGATGATCTGCGCTTTATCACGGATGGGGTGGATCTGGGCCTTTACGGTTCACGGGGACAGCAGCGAACGGCGATCCTGGCGTTTAAATTGGCCGCGGCGCGCTGGCTGACATCCATTTTCCAGGAAAGCCCGGTGCTCTTGCTGGATGAGGTGATGGCGGAGCTGGATGAGGATCGACGGCGATATCTGCTCCGCGCGCTGGAGGATGTGGAGCAGGCGATCCTGACCACCGCCGATCCGCTGCTCTTTGAGCCGGAATTCCGGGGGCGGGTTCGCCGCTTCCTCGTGCGCGCGGGCTTCCTTTATGAGGATGAGGAACGTTGATCGCCAGGGGGGAGAGCAAGACGAACGGCGCTCAGGCGCCTGCTCTCCCTTACGAAGGAGCTGGATATGACCGGGAACCGCTGGCCAGTCTACCTCTACGGGATCCACGATCCCGGCCCGTGGCGGGAGCGGTTGCACAGGGCCGGCTTGACCGGGTGGGTGGTTTTCGAGGAAACGATCGGGGCCGATCCGGAGGATACCAGCGGTCGCGGATCGACCTATCAGGCCTGGGCGGATGCCGGGTTCGGGGTGATCGTGGTGCTGAACTACGGCCGCTACCCGAACGGAACCCTCCCGCCTTCGAGCCGCTATGAAGCCTTCGCCCGCCGTTGCGCTCGATTCGTCGCCGCGTCCCCCGGGGCCCATCTTTGGATCATCGGGAACGAGCCCAATCACCCTCAACAGCAACCTGGCGCCCGTATTGAGCTCTCCGAGGGACGATGTGAGGCCGCGGAATGGATCACGCCGGAACGTTATGCGGATTGTTTCCGGAGATGTCGGGAACAGATCCGCAACCAGCCCGGCCACGAAGACGATTGGGTGATCCCAGCGGCGGTGGCCCCTTTCACCGCGGTGCTCCGCTATCCGGGCAACCCCACCGGCGACTGGGTGATCTACTTCCACGATCTCCTGACCGCCCTCGGAACGGATCTCGATGGCATCGCCCTCCATGTCGCAAGCCAGAGCCCAGATCCCCGTTCCCTGAGCGCCGAGGCGCGCTGTCCGCCGCCATATGAGGCCCGCCGCGCCGGCTTCCGGGTTTATCAGGATTTCATCGAGGCCATACCACCGCATCTTCGCCATCTGCCGATCTTCATCACGGAAGCCTCTATGGGCGATCAGGGGGGGAAACCGATCCCATGGCCGGATGCGGATACCGGATGGATCTATGAGGCCTATGCGGAGATCCATCGTTGGAACGCCGATCCGACGCATCCCCTGATTCGATGTCTGGTCCTGTACCGATGGCAGCGGGTCGACCCCTGGTTTATGGAGGGCAAGGAGCGCCTGCTGGACGATCTGGATCGCGCCCTCGCGGCGCGTTTCCGGTGGGATGGGGGGCTCAGCCGTTTCCCCCGCGCGATCCTCCGGCAGGAAACCCAGCTGCGGCATCACCCGGGTGGGGAAGCTTTCGGGAATCCTCTCCCCAAGGGGGCCGCTGGGGTTGTGATCGCGCGGACCGAGGATAACGAGTGGTGGGCTTGGCTCCAGCCGGAGACCGGCCGCCAGGGGTGGGTGCCTCGGGATGCACTCGCCCTCCAGGGGGATCTCCAAGATGTCCCGCTTCACCCATCCGGTCCGGTATCACTCTCCATGCGCCGCCCGGCGAGCCTGCGTCTGTTCCCTTCCTCCCAGGGATCGGCCGTTATGGAGCTTTCGGAAGGGCAACGGGGGATCGCCGAGATGGTCACTGCGGATCGAGGATGGTGGCGTGCTCGGTTCGGCGAGCACACCGGGTGGGTTCGGGCCATCGATGTGCGGGTGGAAGGGGATCCATGGGCCGTTCCGGTGATCCCCCGACGATGGACGGATGAAGACCTGGCGCGCTTGAGCCTTTCCCTGGAGTGGGTGGAGCCCCTCCTCCCCCGGCGGCGGCGCGCGCCATGGCCGCGGCGCCCTCCCGAGCTGATCCGTTGGCTGATCCTGCATCCTCTGGATATCCCCGGGGATTTGCCGCCGGAAGCCTTGGCGGCCTTCCTGGTGGAGCAGGGGAACCGCCCTGGCTTTCCTTATCACTTCTATGTGACGGCCGATGGTCAGGTCTTTTGGACGCTCCCCCTCGAAGCGATGACGGATCATGCGGGCGGTTACGGACGTGTGAGCTTGGGGATCGCGTTGGCGGGATGGGGTAGGGACCAGCCGCCTTCCCCCCGCCAACTCGATCGCGTCGCTCGTCTCTGTGCGTGGTTGCTCATCCGCCTCCGGTTGGGGCCATCCCAGATCCAAACCGTATGGGAGCTTTTCCCCTTGGGAGATCGATTGGGGGAACACGCCGAAGCTCCGCCGGATCATGATCGCCTGGATCGTCTTTCCTCCCTCAGCGCGGGGATCCGGGAGCGGGTCCGCCATATCCTGGAGGAGGCCCGCATGTCCGTGCCTGGGCTGTCGGAGCCGAGGTGGCAGGATTTGGTCGGAAACCTCCCCACCCGGCCGGGGTCCTCCTTTCCCCTCCGCCCTCTCGGGATTGTTCGGCACTTGATTCTTCATCAAACGGGAACCGATGCGAAGGCGACCCCTGCCCAGATCGCTGCTTTTCAGGTCGAGCGGCTCGGGTTGCCTGGGGCGAGCTATCACTTCCTGGTGGGGGCCGATGGAACGCTCTATCGGACCCAGCCGTTGACCGCAGCGGTTTCTCATGTTCGGGCGCATAATATGACCACAGTGAGCATCGGGTTGATCGGGGATTTCAGTCAGCGGCCTCCCGGCGAGCTGCAATTGACCGCGGCGGCGTGGTTGATCGCCTATCTTCTGGAGCATCTCGGGTTGGGGATCGAGGCGGTGAAGGGCCACGAGGAGCTGGATGCGATGCCGTGTCCGGGCGGATGGCGGACCGGGGCGGCGTGGCGGGGGATGTTCCTCGCCCAGATCCAAGCGATCCTCCGGCTTTCCAGTACGACCTGAACCTCGTGGGATGGGGACAGTCGGGTTTGAGAGAGTGTCTGAAAAATACGCACGTAACGATTCCGCCCTTCTCACGCCACGCCAATAGGGATATCTGGGGTTTCCTTCTGAGGGCTTTGGGGGCCGAGCCGCGCGCCTTCGGCGCGCGGCTCGGCCCCCAAAGTATTTTTTTCTCTCCCCTCCCCACGACCCAAAGGGCCGTGGGGAGGGGAGATCAAAGAGGGATGGGGCCCTTCCGCCTTCTCTTAAACGTTCTGAATCGAATGAGACCAGGCCGAATGAATACCCACATCATTATTTAGAGGAGGCGCCGCAGGCAATCTCGATTTGGTGGATCTTCTCCAAACGGCGCTGGTGGCGCCCACCTTCGAAGGGCGTACGCAGCCAAGTCTCCAGGATTTCGATCGCCAGCCCCGGCCCCACCACCCGTCCGCCCAGGCACAAGACGTTGGCGTCGTTATGGGCGCGGCTCATCCTCGCTGAATACACGTCCGAGACCGCAGCGGCGCGAATGCCGGGCACCTTGTTCGCGGTGATCGACATGCCGATGCCGGTGCCGCAGATCAAGACGCCGAAATCAGCCTCCCCCCGAACCACCGCCTCCGCAACCGGCCGGGCGTAGTCCGGATAATCCACCGAATCCGGACCGTGGGTTCCGAAATCCAGCACCTCGATCCCCCGCTCGCGCAAGTAAGCGACGAGGGTTTCCTTGAGGGCATAGCCCGCATGGTCGGCGCCAATCGCGATTCGCATCGCTCTCCTCCAGGGAGGATGAGATTTTTCAATGGGTGATGGCCACCACCCGATCCAGCCCGGCGCTATCCTTCAGCAAGCGGATCACGGCCCGCGGGAAGGCCGCCCGGGCCAGCGCCACCACCTCCGCCCCCTGCCCGGCCCCGATCTCCAGGAACACCGCCCCCATCGGCCGAAGGTAATGGGGCGCCTGAGCCAGGAAGCGGCGGATCACCTCCAACCCGTCGGGCCCTCCGTCCAGGGCCATCATGGGTTCGTACTCCCGGATCGCCGGATCGAGCTCCTCCCATTCGGAGCGGGCTACGTAGGGCAGATTCGCAACCAGAAGATCCACCGGCTCCGGCAACGGCGCGCAGAGATCCCCCAGGAGGAAGGTTAAGCGATGGGCCACGCCGTGGCGGATCGCGTTCTCCCGCGCGACCTCCAAAGCCTCCGGGGAGAGGTCCGTCGCATACCCCCGGCAATTGGGCAGGTAAACGGCCAGGGCCACCGCGATGCATCCCGAGCCGGTGCCGATATCGGCAAAGGTGAGCGCCGCATACGTTCGAGCAGCCCGGCTGCGCGCCCAATCGAGGGCGGCGTCCACCAAATGCTCCGTCTCCGGCCGTGGGATCAGGACGGCCGGGGTGACCTTGAACGGCATCCCGTAGAACTCCCGCTCGCCGATCAAATAAAACAAAGGCTCCCCCTGGGCGGAACGGGCCACCAACTGGGTGAAGGCCTCCCACTCCGAATCCGACAGGATGCGCTCCGGATGGGCCAGCAGATAAACCCGGGACGTCCCGAGAACGTGGGCCAACAAGAGTTCGGCAGCCAAACGGGGCTGGGTCGCTCGGACCCGCTGGGCCGCCCAGGCGATGGCTTCGCGAATGGATGGGGCAGAGATTTCCACTTTCCCCTTCATCGATCCCAGCTCCAAGATAACCCGCTCGCGTTTAAACTCAAAGATGAACTGAGGTTCGGACATAAGTTGGGACAAGGGGTTCCTCACCCCTTCTCGGTGAAGAGCGAAATGACCCCTCCCCC
>DATMAC010000301.1:0-10706 GCA_035573655.1 Thermoflexus sp. | reverse complement strand
GGGCCTTCGGCCCCCGGCCCAGCCCCAGAAACCCAAAAACGATGGAAAAGCCCCGGATCGCAGCGCCGCCCTGGAGACGGGGTGAGGACCCCACAGCTCGATGTCCTAACTCGTGTCCCAACCTCAGGAGCCCACCCGTTTCGTTCACGTCGCCCGCCGGATGGCGATCCGCCACACCCGGCGGGAATCCGGGCCGGGGCGGATGAACGCAGCGGGTCGGACGCCGGCGACCCACAGGATCTCATCCCGCTCGTTGACCAGCAACGGCCACCGATCGCGCCAGGCCTGGGGGATCTTCCGGTTGATCAGGAAGGTTTTCAAGCGGACCGGGCCGGGCATCCCCGCGGGGTGGAAGCGATCCCCTGGACGGCGAACCCGGAAGGATAAGCGGGTCCCTGAACGCTCCGGATCCAGATACAAAGTCCACAAATCCGTATGCTGTAACCGGTTCGGATCCCAGGGGGAGATCTCCTCCCAGATGACCACCCATCGGCCGTCCGGCCATGGCGTCTCTCCGGGCTCCAGGGGGAAGGAACGAACGAGAAGCGGGAGATCGGGTTCCGGCCACGCCGCTCCCTCCCGGGCCACGATCAGGTTCCCATAAGCGATCACCACCTGGAGGCCTTCCGGCCAGGTCAGCATGCTGCCCGTCATGCCCTCCTCCGCCATCCGGATCGCCTCCTCTACATGCTCGAACCCCAAATCCCGCAGGCGGTGAGCCAGGCGAAAGGCGGCCTCCCGCAGCGCCATCCGCTTGAGGCTGAGGGGAAGCGTTTGCCAGCGGGCGAGGTCGAAGACGATCCGTTCCGGTTCCTCAGCGACCACCACGGTGGGCCAGACCTGGCGGAGGGTTCCTTCCAGGAATTCGTAATCCGCCGCCAGGATCTCGGCCATCCGCCGCCAGGCTTCCCGGAGGCGAGGGTTCAGGCGTTCCAGGAAAGGAAGCACTTCGTGGCGCAGCCGGTTGCGGAAGAACGTGAGGTCCAGGTTCGAGCGGTCGAAGCGAGAGGTCAGCCCCTTCGCCTGCAGGTAGGCTTCGATCTCCCGGCGCCAGACCCCGAGGAGCGGCCGCACCAGCCAGAGCCCTTCGGGGGGGCGACGCAAGAGGCCGTGGTATTCAGTCAGGGGCATTCGCGGGCGCATCCCTCGCAGCCCGGCCAGGCCGCTCCCCCGCAGGAGATGCATCAGCACCGTTTCCACCTGGTCATCTGCGTGGTGGGCCACCGCGATGGTGCGGCTTCCCACGCGGGCGGCGACCTCCGCCAGAAACGTATAGCGCGCCTGGCGGGCCGCTTCTTCTAAGGAAAAGCCCTCGCGGGCGGCCAGCGCTCGGACATCTTCCTTCCCAATTGTGAAAGGCAGCCCCCACGCCTGGGCGAGCTCCGCCACAAAGGCCGCGTCGGCGTCCGCCTCGGGTCCGCGCAGGCCATGGTGAAGATGGGCCACGTGGAGCGCGATCCCGAGCTCCGGGGCCAGATCTCGCAACACATCTAGCAAACATAGGGAATCAGGCCCTCCGGAGACGCCGACGATGACCGTTTCCCCAGAGGGGAGGAGTTGGAACCGATGAACAGCCTCACGGACCAGCCGGTGCACCCGAGCGATGATGCGCTGTGTCGCTGTCATGGACGATCGCCCCACCTGGACAAGCGTGCCGGCGAGCCCCGAACGGGCCCTCCCCCGGTTCACTGACCCGGGGAGGGCCCGCGGGCCTTGCCTTCCTGACAGAAGTCTCACAGGTTGCTCAGGAAACCTCGAACCCCCTCATTGAAGGCCTCAGGGGCTTCCACATTGGCCAGGTGGCCGGCCCGGGGGATCACCACCAGCTGGGCGTTCGGGATCCCTTCGGCCATTTGGCGGGCCACCTCCAGCGGGGTCACACCATCTTCCTCGCCGACGATCACCAACGTCGGGACTTGGATCCTAGGGAGGAGCTCGGTGCGATCGGGGCGTTCCGCCATCGCCTGGAGCGCGCCGATGAGCCCGGCAGCCGGGTTGGTCAACATCTTGCGTCGAAGGGTTTCCACCAGCTCCGGCCGCTCCCGCTGCGTGGTTGCGCCGAACAGCCGGGGCAGGAACGCCTCGACGGCGGCGGGGGTCCCCTCGGCGCGGATGCGCTCGATCAGCGCGTAGCGGTTAGCGCGGGCCTCCGGCGTGTCAGCCTGGTGCCGGGTGTCGGCCAGGATCAAGCCGCGGACCCGTTCGGGGTAGGCGGCGTAGAAGGCGAAGGCGACGTAGCCTCCCATCGAGAGGCCGGCCAGCACCACGCGATCGATGCCCAGGAGGTCCAATAGCCCTCGTAGATCGGCGGCGTAGGTCTCCATCGTGTAGGGTCCCTCGGGCGCGCTGCTTCCGCCGAACCCCCGCAGATCCACGGCAATGGAGCGGGCGATATCGGCCAGAGCCTCCACCTGTGGATCCCAGAGCCAGCGGCCCAGGGGGAAGCCGTGGATCCAGAGCACCGGGATCCCCTGGCCGCGAACGTCATACACAAGGCGGATCCTATCAACCGTAGCGAATGGCATGCTTCCCTCCTCGGTTTCCAGATGAAGCAAGGGCTTCGGACCCCTGCGTTTCTATCATACCTGGAGTTTGACGAATCGAAGCGATGTGCGCTCGGGGCGTGGCAACCTTGGCTTTTCCCTCAGGGGTTTCAGCCTCGGCGCACGGGCTGTGCCTCCAGTATCCCATGCGCAAAATGTTGGAAGCTTTCTCCGCGCCGGTCTCCTACCTGAGTTATCATTAAGAGGCAAGGCCAGCAATCTGTCGCGGAGGAGGATGGACGTGCGCCATGAGGGACGGTGGTTGTTGGTAGGCGGGATGCTGGGCGCCCTGTTCGGGATGTTAGCTGCTTATCTCTACATCCGGGCCCGACAAGAGCGCGGGGGGAGCGCGCGTCCCTCTCCGGCCGCCCTGGTTCAGAGCGCGGTGACGCTGGTTACCTTGCTGCGCCAGATCGTTGAACTGGCGGAGGGGAAAAGCCGCCGGTCCTGATCACAAAGAAGCCCGTAGGTTGCCGATGGTGAGGTACCCAGCTTCCATCCGGCCTTTTGGGCAGCAGGGAGAGGGAATGTCAGGTGAAGGGTTCGATAGCTACTCGACCGAATATCCACAAGATTCAGGCGGGCAAGGTGCAATCGAAATGAGATTTGAGATTTAATTAATAGGAGTTGCGCGGGTGATTTCTTCGTGGAGTTTTGGGGCGGAGCCGGGCACCGAAGGCGCCCGGCTCCGCCCCAAAAAATGCTTTGATCTCCTCCCCCCACGGCCCAGAGGGCCATGGGGGGAGGAGATCCAGGGAGGTGGGACCCTGCCGCCTCCCCTCGCAGGACCCGGATTGCGTAATTCCCAATCAATAAGGAGGATTCCATGGATGAGATCCTAGAGCGCGTGAAAGCGAACCGCCCGGTCCTCGAGCGCTGGCTGCGATTCCTCCCCGGCTATGCAGGATACAAAGAAAAGGAACAGCGACGGGACGCAGACCGTATCCTTCGTGAAACCATCAGCCATCGGCTGCAGGAATTAGCGGATCGTCTACTAGGACTCCAGCGCGAGCTGGCGGATCGGGATCTCTCTCACGTGGATGAGATCGATCGGCTAGTCCATCGGGTTCAGACGCTGGCAGATCAGATCCGGGTGGCGCGTTACGGCTATGCGGGATTCTTCGATGCCATCCGCATTGAGGAGACGGAGCTTGAGGCGCTTTATCGATTCGACGCGGATCTCCTTCAAAAGGTTGAGGAACTACAAGAGGACGTGGAGCCTCTGGATTCGGCAATCCGGGGTGGCGGTGATCTCCTATCTACGCTCCGTCCCCTCGAGCGTCGGATTCAGGAACTCCAGGTCGCCTGGACGCGACGGATGGAGGTCCTTGCTCGCGTCTCATGATCGTTCAGACCGGGTCATTTTTTCTTCATGGGGTGTGGGCCGCTGCCGATGACCTGCAGCTCACGAAGCCATCAGGAGGATAGGTCCATTTCCCTCACTGCGTAGCCCCTTTGAATTTTCGACTCTTGGAACTCGCCACTGCTGAACAGGGTGATCATCGATTAGCGGGGGCCGGGAAGGCTGACCCAGCCAGCCTCTTCCCAGCCCCGCAGTGTCTCAGCCTCTTTTCTCTCCCTAAGCCGTAGGAGACTGGTTCCCTCTCTCCCGGTGCCTCCCATGCTGCGCGAGAAGAATGTAAGGACAGGCCATGTGCCTGCTTTGGAGCGCCCAGGCAAGGCATCCCTTGGGGGTACCCTGTTGGAGTCGGGTTGTCCGCAGGTCCCAGGCCGTTGAATCATCTACACCCTTTGAGGAAACCACCAACAACTTATCAAAACCAAACAGTTTAGCCGCTCATTGTTGGGTTATAAAAATATAACTTAAGTATGAAATTCGTTAATACGCATCTTGTTAGGTCAATTTTCGGTATTATAAAAGAGAAACGGGTAGCGGGGGGCTCTCGTGTCTGGTTGTTCCAACAGGAGAGGACTCAGATATGAACGGCCTTCTAATCGATTCAGGGGGTGCACATGCGGCGGCGAGGGCAGGGATTGGTGGAATTCGCATTGGTATTGCCGTTGCTGCTGTTTCTCGTCATGGCCATCGCCGACTTCGGGCGGCTCTTGTTGATCTATGCGGAGCTGGCGGGCGGGGTGCGGGAAGCCCTGCGCTATGCCATTGTGAACGCCCCGGCCTCCTCCATGACTACACAGCAATGGAACCAATACTGTAACGTCGAGCTCCTCAACCGCCTGAGGGCTGCGCTCGTGCTGACCCCTCCGAACGCCCTTGTTCCCGGGCAGACCTACTTCGTTTCGTTCGAGCCGTTCCGCTATGACACCAACAGTTTCGCTCCCGCTGTCCCATGCCCGCCCCCATCTGACAAGAAGAAGAACTTCGTCCTGAAACGGGAGGACCGGGTGGTGATCGAGGTCCGGGTGACGGTCTCAACGATCACCCCCTTCATTCAAGCGTTGTTGCCTCAAGCGCAGATTCAGTATAAGGCGGGCCGTACCGTCTTCCCGCCGGACGGCGTGTATTTCGGCCCGTATCAACTGCCGAACCCTTAGGGGAAGGAGGCGGTCGATGGTGCGGGATCGCTCGGGTCAATCGCTGGTGCTGGTGGCGTTAATGCTGCCGGCCCTCATCGGGCTGGCGGCGTTGGCCATCGACGGGAACAACGCCTACGCTCAACGGCGACGGGCCCAGAACGCCGCCGACGCCGGTGCGCTAGCTGGGACACGGGCCCTATGGTTCGCCCAACATGGGGTAGGGAACGAATCCGCCGTCCTGCAAGCGATCCATCAGGTTGCGGAAGCCCAGGGCATTCCGGACACCGATGGCCAGCCTGGGAATACGACCAACGCGAACGTCCAAGCCTTCTATTACATCTCGGAGACCGTACAAATTCCCATCCCGGCAGGTGCTGTGCCCCCCAACGCCCGGGGGGTAACCGTCATCGTCTGGAATCCCTTCCGTTCCTTCCTGGGGGCGGTTATCGGCCATGCGACGCTGCGGGTGTCCGCGCAGGCCCTCGCAGTTTATTTCCCCGGTTGGAGCTCCGGTGAATATGCGCTGACGGCCCTTTGCAAAAATGAGAATACCAACGGCCCATGCTATCAGAACGCCATGAACCTCACTGGCAGTGATATTTACATCAGCGGAGGCCTCCACTCCAACAGCGGCCTGAACCTGAGCAACGCCGATCCCCAGCGGGCGCCCCATGTGGTCCTGGAGAACGGGGTGTGCGAATACGGCGGGGACGCTTATGGATTGAACGATGCCGGGTTGGGATGTAGTGGAGCCTCTCCCTTGATCCTCTCGTGGCTCTACACCGTGAATCAGTTCGCCCCGGGTGGTGAGTATTGGGGCGAGGCGGGCCAGAAATTCTGTCTGCAGCCCTCTTCAAATCAGGGGGTGACCCTGGATCCGACCGCCCCTTATACACCGACCGCTGGGTTGTGCGGCTCGAATACCTTAAGCACGTATCGTCTGGTGAACGAGGCTTTATATTACGTGCAGGGAGATGTGACGCTGAACATCCCCAGCGGATGGACCGCTCCAATCACGATCACCGTCGTGGCGACCGGTCGGATCAATGTGAGCATGAAGAACTGCCCGGATATCGATGGGGACCGCTCGCCGGATTGCTCCAGGCTCTACCCCTATACGGCGATGAACCTTTTGTTCTTCAGTCCGGTCCAAGACGCCACGAGCCCGGTCGTCCAGATCAGCTCCCCGAATATCTTCTGGAACGGCCTGATTTATGCGCCGGTGGGGCTGGTACGCATGTCCTCGGCCGGTAATATCATCACCGATGCCGGGGCCATCCTGGCCTGGCGGATCGATCTCTCCGGGTCCAAGATCTCCATTCGGACGCAGGCCAACCTGGGCCCAATCGGGCGGCCGCGGATGAAGCTGATCCGGTAGGAGGGGGCGATGCGGCGCGGGCAAGGGCTGGTGGAAATGGCGCTGAGCCTCACGGTGCTGTTATTGCTGGCGATGGGGCTGATCGATCTGGGGCGGGCTTTCGTGGTTTGGCTGGCCATCCATGACGCCGCTGCGGAGGGCGCGCTGTATGCGGCGGTAAACCCCTATTGCATGAACCCGAACAACCAGCCGCCGCCGGGGTCCGATCCGGATGTTCAGTGCGATGATCCCAACAACGTGCAGTATCGGGCCTACACGCGTGCCCTGAGTGAGACCCGGTGGATTCCCTTTTCCCTGGTGGACCCCAGCCGGATCGCGGTGACCGTTGAGCCGAATCAGGCGGCTTCCTCGACCCCGGTGATCTACGAAGGGGATTTGATCACGGTCACCGTGATCTACACCATGCCGATCCTCACCCCGCTGATGCGGGCCATGCTCGGCTCCGATCTGGTGATCCGCGCCCAGGCCATCCAGGTTGCCCTGGAGGCCCAACCGAGGAACCCCTAACGGTTTCACCTCGCCTGCCATCTCGAGCCGGATCGCTTGAACAAAAGGCGGGGAAGTCGCTGAGAACGGCTTCCCTGCCTTGGCACTTTCTCTCTAGAGAGCGAATCGCTCCGCTTCCTTTGATTCCCCTCGGTATAACCGCAAGGCCGTAGGGAGGGGGAAGGCGCGAGAAGACCCCATCACGACCTCCCTATGTCTTGGAATCTCGGCCCAGGGATTCAAGGGACTTGACAATTTTTTCTTTTCAAATAAAATTAATTAAAACCTAAATGGAGGAGGGAATGGAGATCGGCCGTCCGGAGGTGCTGGAGCGGATCAATCGCTCGGCCATTCTGGAGTTGATCCGGATGCATCCGGGAATTCCCCGGGCGGAGCTTGGGCGGCGGTTGGGGTTAAGTCCTGCGACGGTGACGCGTCTGGTCGGGCAGCTCATCGAAGAAGGCTTGGTGGTCGAGCGGGAAGCGGATGCCGCCCCACGGGGTCATCGGGGGCCAGGGCGGCGTCCCCGTTCCCTGTATCTCAATCACGAAGCCTATCACCTAATCGGAGTGGACCTTGGGGGAACGCATTTGGTCGGAGCGATTGCCAACCTAAACGGTGAGATCCTGAGGGAGTTTCGGCGCCCGTCCAAGCCGAGTGGGAAGCCGTCTGAGGCTCTGGAGCAGCTGATGAAAGGCCTTCGGGAGCTGTTGGATCATGCCGAGCAGCGCGGCTATTCGATCCGAGGGATCGGCATCGGGGTCCCTGGCGTGACAGACCCTAATCAAGGCCAGGTGATCTGGGCTCCTGCTTTTGAGTGGCGGGATCTGCCCTTGAAGGAGCTCATTGAGCGGGAATTGGAGATCCCGACTTTTATTGAGAACGATGTGAACTTGGCAGCGTTTGGGGAAAAATGGTTCGGAGCTGGGAAGGGCGTTCGGAATCTAGTCTGTGTGTTCATCGGAACCGGGATTGGGGCGGGTCTTATTCTGAACGGTGAGCTGTATCGGGGTCACCACTACGCTGCGGGCGAGGTCGGCTATGTGATCCCGGAGCGCGCACTGCTGCACCGCGCTTATGAGACGTTTGGCTGCACAGAGCTCCTGGCCGCAGGGCCGGCCATCGCCCGGCGCGCGGTGGAGCGTCTGCCCGAGTTTCCGGACAGCACGCTGCGGCCGCTGATTGAGGCGGGGCGCCTGGAGGCCACCGATGTCTTCCGAGCGGCGGGGGAAGGCGATCCGCTCGCCCGTGCGGTCGCCGAAGAGGCGCTGGATTACCTGGCCATTATGCTCGCTAGCGTGATCTCAGTAGTGGATCCGGAGATGATCTTGCTGGGGGGCGGGGTGGCTCGCGCGGGCTCCTATCTGCTGGAGGGGTTGCGGCGGCGCTTGGAGCCCGTTGTCCCCGCGATGCCGATCCTTCAACTCTCCGCTCTAGGGGATCGGGCAGGCATTCTTGGGGCGGTCGCGTATGCCATTTTCGAGCTGGAAGGGCTGATGCGGATCCGACGGGGGCTATGATGAGGCGGATCAGCCGGTGGGGGCTGCGGATCATTGACTTTCATGCGCATTTCCCGGCTCGGGACAACTATCTCGCAGACTGGGAGGCGAAGTACACTGCTCGCTTCGGGGCGGAGAAACTGGAGCGCCTGCGCCAGGATGCGCGATGGTACCAAGAGCAGTGGTGGCGGGCCTACTCCTTCCCCTTCCCGGAAGAGCCGATCGCTCCCCCCGAAATCCAGGCGGAGCGCTGGGCCGCTGAAGTGGAGCGCTATGGCCTGGATTATGTGGTCTTTCTGACCGGCGGCGGGAACGACCAGCTGGCGGAGATCGTGCGCCGCTATCCGGACCGGTTTATCGGTTTTGCCCATCATGATCCGTTCCAGCCGGATGCGGCCTCCGAGCTACGACGCGCCGTTCGGGATCTAGGCCTGAAAGGCTACAAGATCCTGGCTCCTGCCCTCCGGGGCCCCATCGATGACCCGGCTTTAGATCCCCTGTGGCGGATGTGCGAGGAGCTGGGCATCCCTGTGCTCATCCATTTCGGGATCTTGGGTGGCGGGGGTGGGATCGCCTTCCATGAAAATATCAGCCCCTTAAGGCTGCACGATGTGGCCAAGGGGTTCCCCGACGTGCCTTTTGTGATCCCCCATTTCGGATGCGGCTATCCGCGGGAGCTTTTACATTTGTGCTGGTCATGCCGCAATGTGTATGTGGACACCTCTGGGAACAACGAATGGATCCGTTGGATGCCTTATGAGCTCACCTTGAAAGATCTGTTCCGCCGATTCGTTGAGACAATTGGGCCAGATCGCATCCTGTTCGGTAGCGACTCCGAGTGGTTTCCACGTGGGTTTGCGGTTCGTTATCTGGAGGAGCAGCTTCGGATATGTTATGAAATCGGGCTACGGGAGGAGGATATCCAGAAAATCTTCGCAGGGAACGCTGCGCGATTGCTGAGGTTGGATTGAGGGTACCCCACCAGATTGATCTCAAAATACATGGGAGGTGTGCCATGTGGAAACATAAGATTGTCCTAATGTTCCTCCTGGCCGCGCTGGTCTCAGCGCAATGCGGGCCTGCCGCTCCCCCCTCTCCAACGGCCCCGCCTCAGATCACTATTGTGCACTGGCAGCATCACCATGAAGCGCGGAAGCCCGTGGTCGATGAGTTGATCCAGGAATTCCAAGCCAAGTATCCCAATATCACCATCAAATTTGAGAGCATTCCCTACGAGCAGTATTTTGACAAGCTGTTGACGGCCCTGGCGAGCAAGACCGGGCCGGACGTCTTCCAGATCCCTATGGAGATGGCCGAGCAGCTCATCAAGGCAGGGGCCCTCGCGCCTGTGCCGGAGAGCGTGATGACCTCCCAACAGATCGAGGAGGCGTTCATCCCGGCGGCGATCCAGCGCTTTAAGTCCGGTGGGAAGTATTATGGCCTCCCCACGGACGTCCAGACGTTAATCCTCTTTATCAATGTGGACCTGCTTAAGGAATGCGGGGGCGATCCAGCGAAGCCTCCTGCGACCTGGGAGGAGCTCAAGGAACAGGCCCGCCGGTGCACGAAGCGGGATGCGCAAGGGAACATCATCCAGGCAGGTCTGGACACCCGCTACCGTTGGGCTGTCTTCACACAAGCTATGTACAGCTTCATCGATGGTCCGGTTGTGGATGCGGCTTCCTGCAAGGTGAACTACGATGAGCCCCAGGGGATCGCCGCGTGGAAGCTGGTTGCGGAGCTGATGACCGGCCCTGAGGCGGTGGATTCCCCGAAGTTCCTCACCGGCCAGCGCAAGTTTGAGCAAGGTAAAGCCGTCTTCTACATCAACCATCCTGTCACCCGGGGCCGTCTGGAGCGGGAGGCGAAGGGGATCAACTGGATCGTGGCCCCGCCGCCGGTTCCCGCTGGGAAGAAACCGGTCACGCCGCTGCATGTCTGGGCGTATGTGGTGAACAAAGATACTCGAAACCCGGAGTGGGCGTGGCGCTGGGTTCAGTTCTTGACCGGCAAAGATGCCCAAATCAAGTGGTTCCAGAAAGCCGGCGACCTCCCCTCCCTGAAGGCGCTGGTCTCGGACCCGTCGCTGGCCACGGATGAAAAGTTCCGTATCGCCCTGGAGTCCATGAACTACTCCCGGCCGGTCGAGCAGGTGGGTCAGACCGAGGTAGACAACATCCAGGCTGAGCTGTGGGAGAAGATCGTCATCCAAGGTGCGGATGTGGAGACGGCTGTAAAGGAGGCGGCCGCCAAGGAGGAAGAGGTCGTCCGCAAGATCCTGGGCTGTCCGTGAACTCAAGGCGG
>DATMAC010000300.1:0-23999 GCA_035573655.1 Thermoflexus sp. | reverse complement strand
CCCCGCCGATATCCAGCCCCTCCGCCGTGGCCCACCCGCCAGGCGGCCGCAGCCATTCCGCCTCCCCCTCGACGTTCCCGATGAGGCCGACCGTGAGCTCCGGGCCATCGATGAAGGCCTCCACCAAGGCCTCTTGCCGGTAGGTCCGAAGGATATACGCCACTTGTTCCCGCAGCTCCGCCTCGTTCGTCACCACCGACTTCGCCGAGATCCCCATCCCGCTCCCCTCCCGGTTCGGCTTCACAAAGAGGGGGAACGACAGGCGGGGATCCAAGGGCTCATCCGGCCGTCGGAAGACCTGGAACGGCGGGGTGGGCAGCCCTTCCGCCACCCACACCCGCTTGGTCATCGCCTTATCCAGGGAGATGGCCAATGCCAGAACCCGGGAGCCCGTATACGGGATCCGCATCATCTCCAGCATGGCCGGCACGTGGGCCTCCCGGGAGTCCCCCCAGTATCCCTCGCAGATGTTGAAACAGATGTCCGGGCGGAAGCGGCGCAACGCCTCGGGGAGGTCCAAATTCCCCTCGAAAATCGCCGTCGTATGCCCCCAGGCCTCCAGCGCCCGGGCGATCCCTTCCACCGTTTGATCCGAGTCCAGCTCCGCCCAGGCATCCGGCGGCTCATCCGGTTGATGGGGCGCGTTCCGCTTGAGGTTCGCCAGGACCGCCACCCGCATCACAGCACCTCCCCGTTGACGACGGAGATCGGCTCCCCGATGATCACAGGCCTCGTCTCCGTGCCTCCGGTCTGAAGCCGCCGATGCACGGCCTCGAAGCCCTCCGGCTCGATGGTCATCGCATCCCCCTGCAGCAGCCCGAAGATCCCCCGCTGGCCGGGCTCCGGGCGCTGATTCCGGCAGTACTCGCAGCGGCTCGGATCGTGGGGCGTGTAATCCGTCGGCTGCTCATAGGTGCTGATGAAGCCCTCGAAGTTGCGCAGCACCACCCGCCGTTCGTTCATCGCCAGCAAATAGTTCGGCATCACCGGCACCTTCCCGCCGCCGCCGGGCAGGTCGATCACAAACGTCGGGATGGCGTAGCCGCTGGTGTGCCCCCGCAGGGCCTCCATGATCTCGATCCCCTTGGAGACCGGGGTGCGGAAGTGGCCGGCGCCCTCCACCAGGTCGCACTGGTAGAGGTAATAGGGCCGGACCCGGCGCTTGACCAGCTCGTGGACGAGGGCGCGGATGATGTGCGGACAGTCGTTGACCCCGGCCAGGAGCACCGTCTGGCTGCCCAGCGGGATCCCGGCATCGGCCAGCTTCGCCAGGGCCTCGGTGACCTCCGGCGTGAGCTCCTTCGGGTGGTTCACGTGGATGTTCATCCACAACGGGTGATATTTGCGCAGCATCGCCACCAGATCATCCGTGATCCGTTGGGGCAGGAAGATGGGCACCCGCGTCCCGATGCGGATGACCTCCACGTGGGGGATCGCCCGCAGCCGGCGCAACAGATCCTCCAGGATCGGCTGCGGCAGGATCAGCGGATCCCCTCCGGAGAGCAACACGTCTCGGATCTGCGGCGTGCGGGCGATGTATTCGATCTGCCGGTCGTAATCCCGCCGACTGAAGTTCGCATGGGGATCCCCCACGATCCGGCTGCGGGTGCAGAACCGGCAGTAGCTGGCGCACTGGGTCGTCACCAGCATCAGCACCCGATCCGGATACCGATGGACCAGGCCCGGGACCGGGGAATGCCGGTCCTCCGCCAGGGAGTCCTCCATCAGTCCAGGGGTCGGCACCAGCTCCCTCGCCGTAGGAATCACCTGCCGCCGAATTGGGCAATTCGGGTCATCGGGATCGATCAGAGAGGCAAAATACGGGGTGATATCCATGCGAAACCGGTGGGTCGCCGCCGCACCGGCCTCCTCCTCCGGAGTCAGGCGGATGATCTGCTTCAATTGCTCCACCGAGTTCAGGCGGTGGGTCAACTGCCACCGCCAATCCTCCCATAGCTCATCCGGCACATCCCGCCAGATCGGCGCCCGCGGGCTGCGACGTTTCCCACCAGGGGGCTCCTCCTCCAGCCGCTTCCGCTCCTCCATCGATTCCCCTCCTCCGCAGGTTCTCCTACCCATCGATCCGGGCAGCCCGAAGCTCCTCAGCGCCATCCCCCGCAAAGGGAAGATTTGGAGATGAGCTCCATAAGGAGCACAACCCGGATCCCACTTCCATGCGCGGGATTTTACATCAACTTCATCTCTGCATGCGTTAAGAAAACGTGTAGGTTTCGTGAGATTTCGGTTAAGTCCATTCATCGATGGTTTTAGATATATCGAAAATTATCGATGAATACATAGGGGTCGCTGATGCTCTTGCGGCTCCATTGTTGGGATTGAATGCGTTGAGGCGAAGGGGATCGCATGGCCGCGCATCGCAACGGACTCATCAACGCTCAGCGCAAGCGCCCCATCTCATCAGGATGATTTTGAGGACGTGGCGCTTCAGCCAGAAGGGGTTCGATCGCCCGAAGAGGAATAACGCGAATCGGCCGTCTTTCGCCGGATCCCATGGATCGCGATATAGTCGGAGCATTGAAATCCGCCAAGCTGAGGAGGAACGATGATCGAGCCAACGACGCCGGAGCGTGTGTTGGTGGTGGCCGCCCATCCGGACGATGTGGAGTTCACCTGCGCGGGCACGCTGGCCAAGTGGGCCCGGCGGGGCAGCGTGATCGCCCTGGTGCTCTGCACCAGTGGCGATGCGGGGACCGAGGAGGCGCATCGATCGCGGGAGGAGATGATACAGATCCGTGAAGCGGAGCAGCAAGCCGCCGCTCGGATTCTGGGCATCGCGGAGGTGGTGTTCCTGCGCCATCCGGACGGTCTGCTTCAACCCACCCTGGAGTTGCGACGGGAGCTGGTGCGGGAGATCCGCCGCTTCCGGCCTCAGGCCCTGGTTTGCGGGGATCCATCGGTTTATTTCTACGGCGACGACTACATCAATCATCCGGACCATCGAGCGGCGGCCCAGGCGGCCCTGGAGGCGGTGTTCCCCGCTGCCGGGATGCCCCTCATATTCCCCGAGCTGGGTCTTCCACCGCATCGGGTGCGGGAAGTTTATGTTTACGGCGCGGCACAACGGAACATCTGGATCGATATCGAAGAGACGCTGGAGCTCAAAATCGAGGCCCTGCGCTGCCATCGCAGCCAATTGGGGGATTGGGATCCGGGTCCCACCTTACGGGCATGGGCCGCTGAGGAAGGCCGGGCCGTCGGCCTGCGCTACGCGGAGGCCTTCCGCCGGATCGTCTTAGGGGATTGATCGCGAGGATCCATCTAAGAGAGTACCTGAGAAATATGCAGGAAGCCACGTCACGATTCCGCCTTTCTCACGCTACGCCCATCCGGGTATCTCTGGTTTCCGTGAGGGGGCTTTTGGGGCTGAGCCGCGCGCCGAAGGCGCGCGGCTCAGCCCCAAAAAATTTTTATTTTTTGGGATGGGGCCCTTCCCCACTTACAGGGTAGGTGGTTACCCATCATCGCAAGCCCATCTGGGCGCCCACAAGGGGCGCCCCTACGGAATGATGTGGATGTCAATCGTAGGGGCAGGCCTTGTGCCTGCCCTAAAAGCAGGCCTTGTGCCTGCCCGGTCCATTTCCGGTTATAACGTATGCATCAGCCGGAACACCAGCCAATAGAAGGGCTGCAACACGCTCCCGAGAAGACCCAGCTGCCGATCCAGGATCAGGAACAGCAGAAGCGGCAACGGCCCATAGGCCTCCAGGCGAGCATAGGCGTAGGCCAGATCCGGCGGGAGCAACCCCTGCAACACCCGATACCCATCCAGAGGAGGCAGGGGGAGCATATTGAAAACGGCCAGGCCGACGTTAATGAAGATCCACGCGCCGAGGAACTGGAAGGCGACACCGGGCAAGGGCCAGATCTGCGGGAACGTTCGATACGCCAAGATCCCCAAAGCGGCCAACACGAGGTTCATCAGCGGGCCGGCGCCCCCGACCACGGCCATCCCCACCCGGGGGCCATAGCGGAGATAGAGCGGGTTCACCGGAACCGGGCGGGCCCACCCGAACCCGGCCAGCACCAGCATCAGGGCCCCAATCGGATCCAGATGGGCCATCGGGTTCAGGGTCATCCGACCATAACGCCGGGGCGTTGGATCCCCGAGGCGTTCGGCGACCCATGCGTGGGCCAGCTCGTGAAGGGGCAACGCAAAGATGAAGATCACCGCCAGGGCCAAGAGATACCCCGGATCGCTGAAGCGCGCGAACGGCATTCGAAGGAGCCTCCTGTGGGTTTCCTTGTGCTGGATGTTCGTCCGCCCGAAGGGTGTGGATAAGGACACCCACCAAGGGTGCCTCTCCATGTGGACGCCTCTGGTAGGGGCAGGCTTTGTGCCTGCCCTGGGGCACCCACAGGGCATCCACTAGGGGTGCCCCTACCCCATCCGGCAGTACACCCCACCGAAATGCCCGGTTGGAAGATCATCCCCACGCGTTCGGGCAACGATCGACGCTAGTGTAGCAAAGAATTCATCGAGGGGAAAGCGGATCTCGGAGGCGCTTCCGCTCGCTCTTCATCGCTCTGTTGAGGAGAGCGAGCCGGGCGAGGCATCCTCTTGCCATTCGCGAACCTGTTCCCGGATCCGGCGGATCAACTCCGGGAGCGCCTGGCGGACCGAGGGGGTAAGGTCCCCGCCAACGGTTGTGGGATCGGCAACTTCCACGGCGAAGATCTCGATTTGCTCGGGGAAGGGAAGCTGAAGCGCGCGGGCGAGCGCCAGCAACTCGGGAAGCCCCGCATAATGGGGGGAAGGCGCCCGGATCCGTCCCAACTCCTCCGCCTTCCACCTCCAGATCGTCCCAGGCGGGGCCTGGCCGGTCTGGACGGCATCGATCAAGATCGCCCGCTCGTATCCGACCAGCCAGTCCAGCAGGGCGAGGCCGGAGAGGGGGGTTTCCTCGATCACCCATCCCTCTGACTCCCCCAGCTCCTCTCGAAGGGCACGGACCGCCAACAGCCCGATCCGATCATCCCCCAGGAGCTCGTTCCCCAAGCCCAGGATCAGGATCCGCATCGCCCCTCTCGCCACTTCCCTGATTTTGAAAACTGGGCCCGGACGTCTTTAAGGCCCGGGCCCAGAATGGTCCTTCCTTTGAGATACCGGTCGCTAAGGCCATAGCGCCTTTAATCCCGACGGATCTCCCGCACGAGCTCGCCGCGGGAGTTGTAGATGCGGACGAGGAGAGGCACCTGGCCGGGCAGGGCATGGGTCGCGCAGCCATGGCAAGGATCGTAAGCCCGGAAGGCGATCTCCACCAGGTTCAGGATCCCCTCGTCCACCTCGCCGTTCCGGATGATCGAACGCGCGGCCTTATCCACCGACATGGCGATGCGGGCCGCGTTGTTTTGGGTGGCGACGATCAGGTTGGCCCGGGTGATCAACCCTCGCTCATCGGTTTCGTAGTGATGGATCAACGTCCCGCGCGGGGCTTCCACCACCCCGATCCCCTCCCGCGGGATCGCCGTCGGCAGGGTCCGAACCCGTGGGTCCAGGATCTCCGGGTCCTGCGCCAGCTCCTGCATCCGTTCGGCCGCGTAGAGCAACTCGATCAAGCGAGCCCAGTGGTTGGCCAGGGTGTGATGGACCGGTTTGCCGCCCAGCGTCGCATAGAACTGCTCATAGGCCTCCTGGGCCCGTGGGGTGGCCATCCCATCCGCGGCGTTCAGGCGAGCCAGGGGCGCCACGCTGTAGACGCCGCTCTCCGGCCCATCCACGAAGCCCTTCCAGCCCACGTCTTTCAGATAACAGAATTTGATATAGCTCCACGGCTCCACGTGCTCTGCGATATGCCGTAGATAGTCTCGAGCAGGGAACCTCAGGAACTCCCGTCCCTCCGGATCCACCACCCGCAGCCACCCATCGTAAAAATTCAACCGGTTTCGGTCGTCCACCAACCCCATGTAGTAAGTTCGATGGGTATACGTTTCCGAGCGGATCCATTCCACATATTGGGGGTTCTTCAACACGATGTCTTCGAAGAGCTTGAGGCTGAAGAGCGCGAACTGGACGGCCCGCTCGGCCCCGGCCTGGAAGGCTTCGCGATCCTCCTGGGTGAGCGCTTTGGCGATGCCGCCGGGGAGGCCGAAGACCGGGTGGATCACTTTACCGCCGACGCGGGCGATCAGATCCCGCAGCTGCTTGCGCACCCCGATCACCTCGCGCCCGATCTCCAGGCCGACGCGGGCGAGGACCCCCAAGACGTTCCGTTCCGCTTTCGGAGCCGTGGGGCCGACCACGAAATCCGGCCCGCCCAGGAAGTAGAAGTGCAGGGCGTGATCTTCCACCATGAACGTGCAATATACCAGCTCCCGGATCTTCTTGGCCGCCGGAGGGGGATCCACCTGGTAAAGATCATCTAAGGCTTTCGTGGCGGCCATGTGGTGGGCGGTGGGGCAGACGCCGCAGATCCGCGAGGTGATCTGGGGCATCTCCTCGGCGGGGCGGCCCACCACAAATTTTTCAAACCCCCGCAGCTCCGGGACCTGGAAGTAGGCTCGCTCCACTTCCCCTTTCTCGTTCAAGAAGATATGGATCTTGCCGTGTCCTTCCAGGCGGGTGATCGGATCGATCACGATCTCGCGACGGCTCATCACGATCCCCCTTTCTCAGCGCGTTCACCGTCTCGGATCCGACGGTAGAGCAGCGAGGCGGGAAGGCTGTAGCGGTAGAACAGGCCGACCGGATCGGGGATCCCATCCAGGATGCGCTCGATCTCAGCCTCCTCTGTCGCGTCGAGCAGCGAAGCGATGGCGGAGAGGGCTTTGGCCCCGCCGTCCAGGACGCGGCTGGTCGGCCCCAAGCAGCCGGTGCACGGCATATTGCCGGCGATGCAGGCCGCCCCACACCCGCTTCGGGTGGCCGGGCCCAGGCAGAGCAACCCCTGGGCGAGCAAGCAGGTCTCCGGGTCGATGAGGACCTGATGCGGTCGCTTCAGGTCTTTCAGCGCCAGGCGCTCCGGTTTCGTCGGCTTGCGAGGGCATTCGGCGCACAGCGCGACATCCGGGGCCAGCACGGAGCCCTTCGGCGGCAGGTTCCCGGTGAGAAGCGCTTGGAGGGCGCCGCGGATCAGACCCACCGGAGGCGGGCAGCCCGGGAGGTAGTAATCGACCTCCACCGTCTGATCCAAGGTCTGAACAGCCTCCCAGAACGCCGGGAGGGTGAGCAGCCCCTCATCCACCTCGATGCGCTCCGCGGGGCGGATCCGCTGGGGGTTGACCACACTGGGCGCCTCCTCGTAGACGTACCGGAGGATCTCCTCACGGTCGAACAGGTTCGCTAAGCCGGGGACGCCGCCCATATGAGAGCAACTTCCGAAGGCGATGAGGACCTGCGCTTTGGACCGCAGGAGATGCGCCATCTCCGCTTGTTCGGAGGTCCGGATGGCGCCGTTGATGAAGGCAGCGGCCAGCTCCCCGTCGGCGAGGCGTTCGACATCTTCCCGCTTGAAATCGAAGGCCACCGGCCAGAAGGCGATCTCCACCGCCTCCACGACCGCCAGGATCTCCTCCGCCAGATCCACCACGGCCTCCTCACAGCCTCCGCATGAGGCGCACCAGTAGAACGCGACCTTCGGCTTGCTCATGGCAGGGCTCCTTCCCGGGCGGCAGGCTGAGGCTCCGCTGGAACCCAGATGGGAAGACGGATCGCTCCAGGGCGCGGGGCCAGCCGGAGGGGACCCAGCCTGCGGATCGTTTCGGTGAACTCGTTCGCCACCTTCTGAACACGGTCCCCTTCCGAGGCAGAGATCCATTCCAACCGCAGGCGCTCCTCTTCGATCCCCATCTCCCGCAGCAGCCGTTTCAGCAACCGGTAGCGCCGCAGGGCCTTGTAATTGCCCTCCTGATAATGACAGTCCCCCGGATGGCACCCACCGATGAGAACCCCATCTGCCCCGTGGCGGAAAGCGGCCAGGACAAACTGAGGATCCAGTCGTCCGGAGCACATCAAGCGGATCACGCGCACATGGGGCGCATAGGTCATGCGAGCGGTCCCGGCCAGATCCGCCGCGGTATAGGTGCACCAGTTGCAGAAGAAAGCCACGATCCGAGGCTCAAAGGGTTTGCCTTCCGCCATCGGCTGCTCAGACATAGGCCAACACCCCCTCGATTTCTTGGAAGATCTGCACATCTTCGAACAGATGTTGTCGAGCGGCTCCGGATGGGCAGGCGGCCACGCAGGTGCCACAGCCCTTGCACAGGGCCTCGTTAATCACGGCGACCGCCTTCCCCTCATCGAACGAAATCGCGTTATACGGGCAGAGGCCAATGCAGGTCTTACAACCGGAGCACAATTCCTCGACGATGTAAGCGGTGTTCGGTTCTAACTCCACATAGCCCTTATCGATGAGGGCGAGGGCCTCCGCGGCTGCGGCTCCCGCCTGGGCCACGCTATCGGGGATGTCCTTCGGCCCCTGGCAGGCCCCGGCCAAGAAGATCCCATCTGTGAACGTGGAGACCGGGGCCAGTTTGGGGTGTCGCTCCAGGAAAAAGCCTTCCTTGCTGCAGAAGATGTTAAACATGCGGCGCACTTCATCGGCATCCGGTTGAGGCTCCAAGCCCACCGCCAGGACGACCATATCCACCGGGATGCGGCGCACCACGCCGATCATCGTATCTTCCACTCGGAGGATCAGCTTCCCCTCTTCCTCCGGCGTGATCGCCCAATCGGTGATCTCAGCCACCCGGCCGCGGATAAAATGGACCCCCTCTTGGAGCAACCGATCGTAGAATTCCTCGTAACCCTTCCCGGGAGTCCGCATATCGATGTAGAAGTTATAAACCTCAGCGCCGGTCCGCTCTTTAATCAGATGAGCCAGCTTGAGGGAGTACATACAACAGACGCGGGAGCAATAGCGGTTAAAGCGTTCATCCCGCGACCCGACACAATGGATGATCCCAACCCGTTTCGGGATACGGCCATCGCGCAGGCGAACCTCCCCGCCGGTCGGCCCGGCGGCGTTCACCAGGCGCTCGACCTCCAGGGCCGTGTAGACGTTCGGATACTTCCCGTAACCATACTCGGGGATCCGCCGGGCGTCGAAGGTCTTGAACCCGGTGGCCAGGATGATCGCTCCAACCTCGATCTCCTCGATCCGCTCCTGCTGCTCGAAGTCGATCGCCTTGCGCTCACAAGCCTCCAGGCAGGTCCGCTTGCATTTGCCGGTTTTGAACCAGATGCAGGTCTCCGGATCGATCAACACCACCCGAGGGGTAGCCTGCGGGAAGGGGATATAAATGGGCTTCCGCTTGCCCAAGCCCAAGTTGAACTCGTCCGGGAAGCGCGCGTCTTTATAAACACACGCATCGATGCACTGCAGGCATCCGATACAGAGCTCTTCGTTGACATAGCGAGGCTTCCGACGCACTTGAACCCGGAAGTTCCCCACGAACCCTTCGACCCGGGTGACCTCGGAATACGTCCACAGGGTGATGTTGGGGTGAGCGGCCACAGCGGACATCTTGGGGGTGAGGATGCAGGCGGCGCAATCCAGGGTGGGGAAGGTTTTATCAAAATAAGCCATGTGTCCGCCGATGGTGGGCTCGCGTTCCACCAGGTAAACGTGCTTGCCTGCGTCCGCCAGGGTGAGCGCGGCGTGGATCCCGGCGATCCCGCCGCCGACCACCAGCACGCGATCCTTGACGGGGACGCGTCGGCGCTCCAAAGGTTCGTGGAAGATCACCCGTCGGACGGCGGCGGCCACCAGCGATTTCGCCTTCTCGGTGGCTTGGCGGGGATCCTCGGTCACCCAGCTCACATGCTCACGGATATTCGCCATCTGGAAGAAGAAGGGGTTCTGGCCGGACCGTTCAAGCACCCGACGGAAGGTGGCCTCGTGGAGGAGCGGGGAGCATGAAGCGACGATCACGCGGTTCAACTTGAACTCTTCGATGTCCTGGCGGATCAGCTCCTGCCCCGGCTCCGAGCACATGAACTTATACTCGCGGGCGACGACCACGAAGGGCAATGTCTTGGCGAACTCAACCACCTCGTGGACATCCACCTTCCCCGCGATGTTCAGGCCACAATGGCAGACGTAGACGCCAATTCGGGGACCTCCATCGGGATAAACCTCAGGCGCGTGCATGGCTCTCCCCCCTTACCGAGGCCACGGCCAGTTTTTCCATGGGAACCATCAGGCGCTGCAACCCCAACTCCCGCGCCGGGAGCCCCATCGCCATCCCCATCAGCTGGGTGAAGTAAAGGACCGGCATGGGCGCGAGCGTGGGGTAGCGGCGGCGGATTTGATCTTGGTAAGCCTCGAGGTTGAACTGACAGAGGGGGCATACGGTGATCACCACATCGGCCCCCCGCCGCTGTGCCTCATGGAGCAACAGGTAATTCAACCGCAAGCCGACCTCTGGAATCGTTCCGGTCAAGCTGCCGCCACAGCAGTGGCTCTTCAACGGCCAGTCCACAGGCTCCGCGCCAAGGGTTCGAACCAGCTCATCCATCGTGGTCGGATAATGCGGATGATCGAAGGACGCGAAGGGACGCACAATCTGGCAGCCGTAATAACACGCAACCCGAAGCCCGCGAAGGGGCTGCCGCACGTGGCGGGCGATCTCTTTCAAGCCGACGTCGTTCACAAGCACATCTAATGGATGGCGGATACGGACCCGACCTTGATAGCGATATCCCGCTTCCTGTAGGGCGTGTAAGATTCCTTGGGAAAGGGGGCCAGCGGAGGCCAGACACCGCTGGGCCTTTAAGAGCACCAGATAGCATGCGCTGCAGGGGGCGATGAGTTGAGCGGTTCCACCCGCGGTCGGGCTCTGCTGTTCCGCCAGGGCCAGGTTGCGGGCAGCGAGGGCACAGGATTGATGTTCATCAATCGACATGTAGGTGGTGGCCCCACAACAGTTCCAATCCGCAAGCTCCACGAGGGGGATCCCCAACGCCCGAAACACCGCCAGGAGGGATTCTTCATAAGCCCGTCCGGTTCCTTTCAGAGAACAACCCGGGAAGTAAAGATAGGTCATGTGGCAACCTCCCGCTGTTCCACAATCTGTAACACTCGGCGCAACCCCTGACGATCCCGGATTCCCTCTGGGCGAAGCGGAAAGCGGCCGCGACGCAACAATCCCCATCCGGTTGGGATCAACCCCAAGATGCGTAAAGGCATCGTCCTCAGGTAAAGATTGAGAACGGTCGAGCTTTCGGTGAAGCGGCCGCGACGGCGGACCGTCTCATAGAACAGACGGGCCAGGACCGGGATGGGGAACCGCGGAGGATAAACCCCTTCGCGGATGGCATAACGTTTGAGGGCGTACATCACATCAGTGATGGGGATTTGCTTGGGGCACTCCACGGTGCAGGCATAACAGGAGGCGCACAACCAGATCGTCAGGCTCCGCAAAACTTCATGCTTAAATCCCTCCCGGACCATCGCGATAATGCGCCGAGGGGTATAGTCCATATAGAGGCTGAGGGGACACGCGCTGGAACATGTTCCGCACTGGATGCACGATAATAATGCGGGGGAACCACTTAAAGCGATGACCTCGCGGGCGAACGACGGATCCAGCTCGGACTCGTAGCGAACACGGCGCTCGATCCCAGCCATTCGCTGCTCCTTTCTCCCAATGGGGAACCGCGCGGCTGACACTTCCTCTATCCTTACCTTATGGGCACATTCAGGAACACCCAAGTGACATGTTTCACAATCATTTGTGATTAGAATCACGACAGATCGACATCCTAAGGAATTCACTTCCTCCCGCCCTAACCCAATCTGGCATGTCCTCTTCGCCAAATCCGGCTCATGAACGGAGAGACATGCCATCTCCCGCAGCTTTGAGGGCTTCAACCGATCGCAACGATTCGGGCTGGTCCCATTTGCTTCAGAGCTCTTATAAGGAGGCGGAAGGATCCCACTCCCTCCTCTTCATCCCCTCTCCCCACGGCCATTTGGGCCGTGGGGAGAGGGGATGAAAATATGGGGGCCGGGCCGCGCGCCTTCGGGGCGCAGCCTGGCCCCCAAACCCTCGCGAGAACGGCGGAATCGTTACGACCGCGGAGGAATCATGCGTGGCTTCCGGAACCGGAAGAGCCGGAGGGGCTCATCGCTTTGAACGAAGAGCGCCCCAAGGGCTCATGCCCCGGGGCGCTCTCAAGTCGATGGCGAGGGTGGGACTCGAACCCACAGCCCGCCGATTATGAGCCGGCTGCTCTACCACTTGAGCTACCTCGCCACGATCCGTTCATAGAAAATTATAAGCGAGGGGAAGGAACTCGTCAAAGGGAACCGGCTCCGCGAGGCCTTAAAGGGTTTTCCCCTCAGGATTCCCCTGCCCAGCCACCTGCCCCTCACAGAAAGGAAGCCCATCGCTGTAAGCTGAAATGACCGCCGCTGTTGTTTGCAATAGAGCAGGACGTACCCCAATCTGGTTATAATCACCGATAAATCGATGCGGTCACCGCTTGTTCCTCAACGCCATGGTGATGGCGAAGCCTATTCAAGATCCCCAGGAAGGGAGGAGCATCCATGCTGCGAATCGAGCGCCAGGGGGACCTTGCGCTCTGGATCGTGGATCGCCCGCAGCGGCGGAACGCCATGGATTGGGCCACGATGGAAGCGTTCGCTCGAACCGTTGAGGAGGCTGCTCAGGATCCCACTTTGCGAGTGGTGGTTCTCACCGGCGCGGAAGGGGCTTTCCTCTCCGGAGCGGATCTCTACGAGATGGCGCGCTATCGCACGGAGGCGGATGGCGAGCGACTGGGGCGGATCGTCGGGGACGCGCTGCGCCAGTTGGAGGAGGCGCCCTGGATCAGCATCGCCGCCATCAACGGGCCGGCCCGGGGCGGGGGCGTGGAGGTGGCGTTGGCCTGCGACCTGCGGGTGATGGCCGAGGACGCCGATCTCGCCTTCGTGCAGGTCACATGGGCCCTCACCCCGGGATGGGGCGGAGGACAACGGCTGCGACGGCGCGTGGGGCCCGGCCGGGCGTTGGAGCTCCTCCTCACCGCCCGGCGGATCGGAGCGGAGGAGGCGTTGCGCCTGGGATTGGTGGAACGGGTGGCCCCGGCGGGTCAGGCCCTCGGCGAGGCGCTGGCCTTAGCCCGGGAGATCCTCCGCTGGGATCCGGAGGCCGTGCGGGCGATCAAGGCGCTGATCCGCGATGGCGATCGGCTTCCCTTCCACGAAGCCCTTCAGGCCGAGCGGGAACGGTTCGCCCGCCTCTGGGCCGCCCCGGCCCACTGGGTCGCCCTCGAACGCTTTTTCCATCGAGACCGGCGGATCCCGGATCCGGGCCAGTCGATTTGAGGATTCCAGGAGGTCGATGGCCGGCACAAGACCCGCCTACGCCAGCGCCTCATCGCAAATCGCCCGGAACCCGCATGCACGACACCGGGCCGGGCTGCGGTGCTGGCGATGCGCTTCCCCCCGCTCCAAGTCGCGCCGCATCGCCGCCAGCACCGCTAAGAGTTCATCCCGCCGCTCGGCGGTATAGTCCACCCGGAACGTCCGGTCCCGATAGCGGATCCATCCATAGGGTGGGGGACGGCCGTAGGTTTCCTCCACGAGCAGGCAGTACGCGATGAGCTGCATCACATGGGACGGATGCGGACGCGGAGGGGCCGCCGCGGCTTTCACCTCCACCGGGATGATGAACCCGGCGCGTCGGATCAGGTAATCCGGCTTGCCGACCAGGCCGTAACGGGGGACGGAAAGGGATGGGGCGGGAACGGCGCCAGACATGTCTTCATACACCACCTCGCCATCGGGAAGGCCGGTCCGCCGTCGGAGGAACCATCCCAGGCCTCCGATCAGCAACGCCAGGAGTAGCAAACAGACACCTGCCGCCCCCACGCGGTCCCTCCACCATGGATCCCGCGGCCCGCCCTCCGCGCGCGCCTACAGCGCCCGCAGCGTCCCCACCTCCTGAACGTCCACCGGCACGCCGTCGATCTCCGGGGGGATGCAATCCTCCGGGGCCAGCTTCTCCGCAGGGACCTTCCGGCGGACCGAGACCACCAGGCAGAGTTCATCGGTGGGATGCCCACCCCGCTGTCGGTAGCCGATGCCGACCGCGACCACATTGGCCTTGCGCAACAGCTCGGCCTCCCACCGGCGTTTGACTTCCTGAATGCGCGCGAGGATCTCCGGGGAACTCATCGCATCGCTCCTGAAGCGGCCTGACGCCGGATCCAGACCTGCAGGAGGAGGCGCCAGGCGATCAACAAGACCCCGTTGCCTACCAGCGTGATCAGGGCGAAGGCGATCGGGGCCGGCCGTCCGAGCAGCAAACTCCGCAGCAGCAGCCCCAGCACCCCTGCCCCGAGCCAAGCCAGGCCGATCCGCCACGCCATCGGGGCCAGGGGGAGCGCCGGATCGAGGCGATACAGCCGGAAGGCCCCTGCCACGATCCACCACGCGAGGACGAAGGGCGCAGCCGCCCGGGCCACACCCCAGAGCACCGGATCCTCCATCAGCAGGCCGTGGCTGGCCCGCCCGGCGGCGGCGAAGATCAGAAAAACCAAGAGATCCCCGATCCACGCAATCCAAGAGATCATCCCGAGCGCTCCGGGCTTCCAAAGGATTGACCGTACCTTTGGTCCCATTATAGCAGTCCAGGCCGCCGGAGGCTTCCCCAAAAAGGGAATGATCCGACGGCCCGGCGGGGCGGATCGCTCGGACCCCAGGGGGCAGCGACACGGGGTGCCCCTGCGCCATTCCAGTGGCAATCCCTGTTCCGTGAGATGGAGGAGCGCTCCTTGTGGGCGCCCTTGGCGGGCACCTTAGCAGCCCGCGGCCCCGATCGTTCGCCCGGCCCCTCCTTCCATTGTGCTTCCACCTATATCGTCTTCTGGTCAGAAAAGCTTGAAGGATTTGCGCAAGGTGACGTGACCAGGGCAGCGGCCGCCCGCTCGTTTGCGCTTCCCGGACGGCACAGCGACACCGCCCCTGGGTTCATGGCGCGCCCTTCTCATCGAAGTGGCCCGGTGGGTCTTGCCTCGTCTGAAAAATCGTGGGTGGTTCCCACTTCGCGCAAAGAGAGGGCAGTTGCTGATCACCGAATGGGGTGATTGTCCTTCCCCGTCCTTTCTCCAGAATCGGCAGCTGCCTTCCCTCAAAAACCGCTTTCGCCTATTTCCATTGGTTTCGTCGGTAATAAAAACTTAACCGCCACAGTTATATATTTTCTTACCGCTTTGTACGCAACTTTCGCACGAAAATCACGGTATTATGAATAGCAAATGGCACGTTTCCTGGATGGTATTCGGTTGACGAAAGGGGGCAGACCATGAGGACTTCCTGGATGCGGGCGGGGATGGCCTTGGGCATCGCGGCCCTTGCGTTGATCCTGCTGGCTCTGGGAACGGCCTGGGCGGCGGGGAGTGGATCCTCCGGACTGGCCGCGGTGGTCTCTGGATGGGCAGGGGAACAAGCGATCGCGCCCATGAAGTCTTCTCAGGGGCAAGATCAGGTGGGCACCAGCATCGAGGCCCATAAAACGGCCGAAGGCTTTTGGACCCGCGTGATCACGTATGACTGGTCCATTGAGAAAACCGTGAGCCCTGGTGCCCTGACCTTGGCCCGCGGGGAATCCGGCGAGGTGACCTATCGGATCACCGCCACCCGCCACGCGGCAGCGGAGGTTGAGACAGCGGGGGTCCGGGGCACGATCTGCGTGACGAACACCGGAGGAGTGACCACCACTGGATTGGCAATCACTGATGTGGTGGAGTACAAGAAACCGCCAGCCATTACGGAGTGGACCCCGTTCCTCACGGTAACCATCGGCGTGAGCGCGAAACCTGCGTTAGGTCCTGGCGAGTCCTATTGCTATCCGTATCAAATACCTTTCGAGCCAATCTCAGGAGTTAGCCAGTATCGCAACCGCGCCATCGTCACCATCCTGAACCACTCCGGACACCCTGGAGAGCCCTTCGGGCCGGAGCCGAAGGCAGGTTTCTCGTTGCCGAGCGCCCCCACCGAGATCCAGAAGGATGGATCGGCGACGGTGACGGATGTGGAGCACTGCCCATCTGGCTTCACCTGCGTCCCGAGCGAGACCGGGCCGTGGACGTTCACCGATTCCGGCACCGTCTCGTTCCACAAGACGATCACCAACCAGGATGCCTGCGACACCACAAGCACGCTCCACAACATCGCCACCCTCACGGAGTCGGACACCGGCGAGACCCGCACCGCGGAGGCGGTGGTGCATTTGACGGCACCGCCTTGTCCGGTGACCGTCGGCTGCGTGCTGACCCAGGGCTTCTGGAAGACCCATCCGAACGCATGGCCGGAGGGCCATCACCCCAACGATCCTTTCTTCTCCAGCGGGAAGACGTGGATGCAGGTTCTGTGGACGGCGCCGCGGGGAGATGCGTACTATATCCTGGCCCATCAGTACATCGCCGCCGCCCTGAACGTAGCTGCCGGGGCCTCGATGCCACCTGAGGTTCAGACGGCCTTTCAGGAGGCGACCGCCTGGTTTGAGACCCACAGCCCAGGGGTCCACGCCTCATCCCCCGATGGGCAGACCGCCATCCACCTGGCGGAGATCCTGGCGGCGTTCAATGAGGGGAAGATGGGCGTGCCGCATTGTGAGGAGGTCGCGGCCGGGCCGGCCAACCCGCCGAAGAAGGGCGGCCAGCGGCCCGAGACGCCACCGGGGCTGGAGAAGCGGCCCAAGAGCCCGCCGGGGAGCCCACCGGAACAGCGCCCGGAGACCCCGCCCGGCCAGGAACATCGCCCGAGCACCCCGCCAGGCCAGGGGAAGGGCAAGGGAAAGTAGCCCGGCAAGGGGAGAGCTTGCATCCCCAGAAGCGATCGGGGCCGCCGATGGCGGCCCCGATCGCTTTCCTCATTCCAACCACGCCGGGAGCTCGGCCACAGAGCTCAAGACCGCATCCGGGCGGATTGGGCCGTCCAGGTCCGCCGGGCGGAACTTCCCGGTTCGCACCAGGATCCCGCGCATCCCCACCGCCTGCGCCCCGCCCACATCGATCTCGATGTCATCCCCAACCATCGCCACCCGCTCCGGAGGCTCCCCCAAGTCCTCCAGGACCATCCGGAAGAAGGCGGGGTCCGGCTTGCCCATGATCAACGCCTTTCGCCCGGTGGCCTCCTCCAAGGCGGCCACGAACGGACCCACATCCAGCCGAAGCCCGTCGGCCGCCCGCCAGTATCGGGTGCGGCCCAAGCCGATCAACCCGGCCCCCTGTTCCAGGATCAGCCGGAACGCCCGGTTCAGGCGCTCGAAGGTCCACCCTTCCCCGAGATCCCCGATGACCACGTAATCCGGTCGCTGGTCGTCGAAGGGCACCCCCTCGAAATCCTCTTGGGCCCCCTCCGGGACCAACAAGTAGGCTCGGGCCTGACGGCTGCGCAGGAAACGCCCCGCAGCCCATGGCGGGCTGTAGATCTCCTCGGGTGCCGCTGTGAAGCCCATGCGGCGCAACCGATCGGCCAGCGCCCGGCGGCTGCGGGTGGTGGTGTTGGTGACGAAACGGACCGCGAGGCCGCTCGCCCGTAGGATGCTGACGGCTTCCACGGCGCCGGGGATCGGCCCTTCGGCCGTGTACAGCGTACCATCTAAATCGAAGAGGATCGCTGCAAGTTCCCGAGGCAAAGATCCATCCCTCCTCTGATTTCATCTGGGAGTTACGTCGTTCAGGGCTATTTAGGCTCGTTGTATCATCCGACGGAGGGTTCTCTCTTCCTGGCCCTTCGGAGCGTGGGGGGAAGAAAATTTTTAAGGTTGGGAAGGCTACCGCAGGCGGCCCTCCCAGCCCCAAAATCCCCTCCCAGGAATTATGCAGCAGGTTTTTGATTTTTGGTCTTGAGCCCCTGGGGGTTTCGGTGAGCCAGGCGCCGAAGGCACCTGGCTCACCGAAATGCTGTTCCCCTCTCTCCCCACAATCTTTGGGCCGCGGAGAGAGAGGAGCAAGAGGTGAGGTCGTTGGAGTTTAGGAATTCGCGCTGAGCCCGACGTGGAGAGAGCGCATAGACAATGCCATAGCATTTTGTTTAAAATGTAGTCACCTTGGATGGCCATGCGGGATCCCCATTGCGGATTTGGGGACCGCTGGCTTTCAGAACCGTGAACTCGAATCGCCCCAGGAAGGGGGTCTCCATGCGAATCGGAGAGCGGATTTGGGTGGGAGCCACCATCGCCCTGATGGTCCTGGCGTCCCTTGCCGTTTTCGTCTACGCGCCTCGCGAGGCGAAAATGGGCGATGTCCAGCGGATCTTTTACTTCCACGTCAGCACCGCGTGGTCCGGCTTCCTCGCCTTCGCGGTGGCCCTCATCGGGTCGATCGCCTACCTGCGGACACGGGCGCCGCGCTGGGATCAGATCGGCCACGCCGCGGTGGAGGTCGGACTGGTCTTGTTGACCATGGCGATCATCACGGGCTCGCTCTGGGCCCGGCCGGTCTGGAACACGTGGTGGACATGGGATCCGCGGTTGACGACCACGACGATCACCTGGGTGGTGTATCTGGCGTATCTGTTGCTGCGGAACGCGGTGGAGAACCCAGAGACCCGGGCCCGGTTCGCAGCGGTCTATGCCATCGTGGCCTTCGTGACCGTGCCCATCACGTATCTCTCGGCCCGCTTGCTCCGCACCATCCATCCGATTGTGCTGGGCCCCAGCGTCTCCTCGGAGGCCCAGGGGCAGTTCGGCCTGACGCCCCGCATGGTGCATACGATGGTGCTCAGCCTGGTGGCTTGGACGCTGCTCTTCACCGTGCTCCTCTGGCTGCGCTATCGGGTTCAGCGAACCCAGGAGACGCTGGAGGAGATGGAAGCGATGGCGGAGGTGGAATCTTGAGTAGGGGCACCCCTTGTGGGTGCCCCTACATTGGGCAGGCACAAGGCCTGCCCCTACCATCGGCATCCACACGTTCCGTAGGGGCACCCTTTTCGGATGCCCTGGGGGATCGGGTTGTCCGCATTCAGAAGGCCGTCGCAACCCTTCAGGGAGACCACCCGCTATGCTGTTTGTGGGATTGAAGCAGGTACCTGTGGAACCTATCCGTTCATAAGGAGTTGACCTCGATGGGCTATCTGGTCGCAGCGTATTTGGTCTTCTGGGGCATCACTTTCTTTTACGTCCTTTACCTTCTGCGCCGGCAGCGGGCGCTGGAGGAGCGGATCGCCCGCTTGCAATCGCGGCTGAACCCCGAAGCTCCGGAGGACCATCATGGGTCCCACTGAACAGGTCGTGGGGGTTCCCCGCTGGCGGACGTTCTCTCATGCCCTGGCCTTCGTGTTGGGGTTCTCTTTCGTGTTCGTCTTCGCCTGGGGCGGGGCGGCGACGCTCCTGGGCCAGATCTTCTTCAATGGACGGGACTTCTTGGCCGCCATCGGGGGAACCCTGGTGATCCTGATGGGCCTGGTGGTGCTGGGGGTGCGGATCCCCTTGCTGTACCCGTTGATCATGTCGGAGTGGCGTCCCCACCTCCGGGAGGTCCGCTCGCTGAGCTATCTGACCTCGGGGATGATGGGGGTCTTCTTCGCCGCCGGGTGGACCCCCTGTATCGGCCCCACCCTGGGGGCGATCCTGACCCTGACGTTCCAACAGGAGACGGCCGGCCAGGCGCTGGGGCTGCTGGCCGCTTACGCCGCCGGCCTGGGCGTCCCCTTCCTGGCGATGGGATTGCTGCTGGATCGGGCCCTCGCCGGGATGCGGCGGATGCGCCGGTATCTCCCCGCCTTCCATGCGGCCAGCGGCGCGCTCTTGCTCCTCATCGGGGGGATGGTGCTGCTGGACGTGCTGCCTCGATTCTTCCCTGCCGTCCACCTTCCCGCATGGGCACCGACCTTCACGAACTTGCGGATCTGGACCTTCCAGATGGGCCTGTTCCTGGATGTCGGGCCCGGGGCCGGGCTGGGCTATCCGGTGGCCTTCGTGGCCGGCCTGCTCTCGTTTTTCTCCCCCTGCGTGTTCCCGCTGATCCCGGCCTATCTGGGGTACCTCAGCGGTCGAAGCTTGGGAGGGGCCTATGCGTAAGCTGTGGATCGTCTTCCTGGTGCTGATCGTCGGGGCCTGCCAGCGGCTTCCGGAGGGGAATCCGGCTCCGAGGGCGCCTACGCCGGAAGCTTCCACCCCGGTCTCGATGGGCCTGATCACAGGGATCCCGGCGCCGGACTTCGAGTTGGAGCGGCTGGATGGCGGGACGGTGCGGTTGCGGGATCTGCGGGGGAAGGTGGTGATGCTGAACTTCTGGGCCACATGGTGTGTGCCGTGCCGGGAGGAGATGCCGCTGCTGGCCCAGATCTACCGGGATTATCACCCTCAAGGCCTGGAGATCCTGGGGGTGAACCTGACCTCTCAGGACGACCTCGCGGAGGTGCGCCGGTTCGTCCAGGAGTTGGACATCCCCTTCCCGATCCTGCTAGATCATAACGCCCAGGTCGAGCGCGCCTATCGGATCTTCGGGATCCCCACCACGGTGTTCATCACCCGAGAGGGAATTATCCATCGGGTGCAGGTCGGGATCTTGAAAGGGCGCGAGGACGTAGAGAAAACCATCCGGCCGCTTCTCGGTCGGTGATCGAAAAGGTCCGGAGGTTTCCGTCCATGGGGACGCTGATCACGCTGCACGACGGGCTTAGCCGGACGATCCTGTTCTTCGTCTCGATCTGCGCGCTGTGGGGGTTTTGGCGTTACCTGCGCGGAGAAGGGGTGCGCCCGGATTTCTGGGGCGCGTTATGGATCCTGGAGGGGGTGATCCTCTTTCAAGGGCTTCTGGGTCTGGCGATGGTTGTACTGCGGCTCTGGCCGGCCCGCGGCGGTTTACACTTCCTGTATGGGATCGTCTTGGCGTTGGCCCTTCCTTTGGTTTACGCTTACACCCGTGGCCGCGACGGGCGCCGGGAGCAACTGATTTACAGCATCGTGTTGACGATCATGGTCGGGTTGACCCTTCGGGCGATCTCCACCGGCGGATGAGGCTGCCCCGCCGGTCGAAGATCTGGTTCTTGGGAAAAGGAGTGGGAACGAATGACAAAGCCTCCGAACATCCTGGTGGTGGACGATTCGATCGATGCGCTGCGAACCCTGAGCGATATCCTCGGGGTGGCGGGGTACGCCGTGCGGACCGCCCCCAGCGCCGAGCGGGCCTTGCAGATCTTAGAGAGCACGGCGATCGATTTGGTGATCACCGACCTCCGGATGAGCGGGATGGGGGGGATGAGCCTCATCCGCCGCCTCCGGGAATCCCAGCCCGATCTCCCCATCATCGCCCTCAGCGGCTTCGCGGACTCTGGGACCGTCATTCAAGCGTTTCGAGAGGGCGTGGTGGACTTCATCGCCAAACCGTTCACGGCGAGCGAGGTCCTGGAGGCGGTGGCCAGAGCCCTGGCCCGACGGCCGGCGGCTCGCCCGATGTCCACCGCCCGGGGTCCGAAGCCTGGGGTTTCCCATGCGCTGAGGCCCGACCAACGCGCCCGCGCCGAGGAGATCCTACGCGAGCTCCAGGGACGGTTGGGGGCGGAGCTCGTGGTGCTGGCAGGATCGGACGGTGCGCTGTTGGCCGCCCAGGGGCTGGTCGCCGAACCGGTGGCGGAGGCGGTGGCGCAGGGGCTCGGGCAGGTGGAGGCGCTCTTAGGGCCGCTGGCCGAGGCGCTGGGGGAGCCCGCCTTCGCCGCTCAGGCTTGGGAGGGCGAGCGACAGGCCCTCTACGCGGTCCGGGTGGGGGAAGAACGCTTCCTGGCTGCCGTGGTCCCTCGATCGGTGAAGCCGGGCCTGGTCTGGCTGGAGCTCCGGGAAGCCGTCTCCCGGCTGCAAGCGCTGGGGACGGAAACACCAGGGCCCCCGGTGCCCTCTCCGGAACCCCCTCCGCCGGAAGCCTCCTTCGAGGCGGGGACCCTTTTCGCCGCGTGGGAGGAGCTTCCCTCGCCCTCCGAGGGGGAGCTCCTCAGCTATGAGGAAGCTCGAGCCCGGGGCCTGATCCCGGAGCTCGAGGAGGGGGCGGAAGGCGCGGAATGAAGCGATGGCCCGGGATCTGTCTGGTGGGGCTTCTCCTGATCGCCGGTTGCATCGGGAGGGGGACAACGCCTCGGCCGTCGCTGACCGCTACCGTTCTCCTCATTCAAGGAGTGGAAGGCGATCGGGGCCCCTTCGATTTCGCGGCCGCCGGCGTGACCGCCTTCCGGCGGAGTGAAGGGGTGGACGTTCCTCTGCTGGCCCTGGGAGAGGATCCCATCGCCTGGGAGGGGATGATCCGGGCGGCCGCGCGGGAGCCCGCCCACCGGCTCTTCCTCATCGGCATGGAAGGCCCCGCCCGTCTGGGCCTCGAGCAGGCGCGGATCTTCCCTGGAAAGCGGTTCGTCCTCCTCGGCCTCCCGGGTTCTGAAGAGATCCCTCCGAACGTGCTGGCGATTTCCTTCAATGACTGGGAGGCGGGATGGCTGGCCGGCTACATCGCCGGCCATCTGGCGGATCCGGAGAGGGGGCGGCGGGTGGGAGTGCTGATCGACCCGGAGCCTTCGGCAGCCTTAGAAGGTTACCGGTGTGGGGCACAGGCGGCCGGGGTGCGGCCGGAGGATCTCCTCGTCGAGAGGGTGGATGCGGATCCGGACCCCGTCGCGGGGTTTGAGGCCGCCCTCCGCCTCTACCAACAGGGGGCCGACATCGTTCTGGGGCTGGCGGGGGACAGCAGCGCAGGCCTTTTCGAGGCCGCCGCAGCCGTGCGGCGGCATGCCATCGGGTTCGGCGCCGATTGGGGGGCGCGGTATCATGCGATGCGCTCCCCGGCGGCCGAGGCCCTCCTGGGCTCGGTGACGCCGGGGATCACCGAGGCCGTGCGCCGGGTTCTGCGCCAAAGCCGGCGGGGGGAGCTGCCGTTCGGGGCCCGATGGACCATAGGTCTGTCGGAAGGGGGGATCGAGTGGAGGGGCACCCCTACCTTCTTCCGGATCGCACCCGCATGGCTCCAGCGCCAGATCCGGAACCGTGCGTTGCGCCCGACCCCGTGTGGCGGGCTGGGGGAAACAGGCAGGAAGGCGGGGAGCGGCCGGTGATGGGATCATGTTAAAATGTCTCGCGAACGGTAGCGAAGGGCCTCCCGGGGTGGCGACAGGGCAATTCGGACGGTCGACATCCAGGAGGGGCGCTGCGGGCCTAAGCGAATTCCGTTGGAGCATCTTCAGGAGGCGCTGTGGATCAGGTAATGGAGGAACCGCTGGATCGCATCATCGAGGAAGAGGGGACGCTGGAGGCGGCGATCCTCCCGCTTCGGGACATGGTAGTATTCCCCCGCATGGCCACCCCGATCATCGTGGGCCGCGACAAATCCCTGCGGGCGGTGGAGGCCGCCGTCCAGCGGGAGGAGCCTCTGGTGGCCCTCACCCAACGGGATGGGGAGATCGAGGACCCCACCCCGGAGGACCTCTATACCGTCGGGACGCTGGTCTCAGTCGCCCGGGTCCTGCGCATGCCCGACGGCACGGTCAGCGTCCTGGTCCAAGGACAGCAGCGGGTCCAGGTGGTGGGGTTCACCCAACAAGAGCCTTACCTGCGGGCGGTGGTCCGTCCGATCTTCGAACGGGCAGACCGGCCGCCGGCCGTCGAGGCCCTGATGCGGGCCGTCCTCTCCCAGTTCGAGCGGGTGGTGCAGCTGGACCGTGCCGTCCCGGAGGACGCGTACGTTTTTGCGATGAACATCGACGAGCCGGGATGGTTGGCGGACCTCATCGCCAGCACCCTCAACTTGAAGACCGCTGAGCGGCAGGAGCTCCTGGAGATCTTCGAGCCCTCCGCCCGGCTCCTGCGCCTCTCCATCCTGCTCGCCCGGCTGCTGGATGTGTTGGAGCTGGAGAGCAAGATCCAGGCCCAGGTCCAGCAGGAGGTGGACCGGAGCCAGCGGGAGTTCTACCTGCGGGAGCAGATGAAGGCCATCCAGCACGAGCTGGGCGAGGTCGATGTGTACACGCAGGAGATCAACGAGCTGCGGGAGCGGCTCGAGGCCAAAAACCTCCCCGAGGAGGTGCGGGCCCGGGCCGAGAAGGAGCTGA
>DATMAC010000299.1:0-3899 GCA_035573655.1 Thermoflexus sp. | reverse complement strand
ATGTGGGGGCGGACGTCTATGTCGCCCTCGGCCTGGTGATGGCCGCCGCCCAGGGGGCCACCCCCCTCGCCTTCCTCATCGCCGGGCTCGTCTACATTATGGTCGGCTTGGCGTACACGGAGATGGCCGCCGCATACCCCTCAGCGGGTGGGGGTCAGTATTTCGTGTTACGAGGGTTGGGGGACTTCTGGGGGTTGGTGGCGGGGGCGGCCCTGATGCTGGCTTACACGGTGGACGTGGCGCTGTTCGCTATGGCCTCAGCGGGTTATATCAACTTCTTCTTCCCACAGTTCCGAGAGTTCCACGTTTCCATCCCCTTACTGGGTTCCTTTAACCCAATCTGGCTGGGGGAGACCCTGCTTTTGATCGCCCCGTTGGTCATCTTGAACATCCGAGGGATCCGAGAATCCTCCATGTTGAATCAGGTGCTCGGCGCCCTGGATATGGTTCTGGAAACTTCCATTGTGGTGATTGGGTTCCTCTTCGCATGGCGCCCGGAGTATTTTCTCCATCAATGGCAAACCGAGTTCCCATCCATCGAGCGTCTGCTCTATGCAACCTCTCTTGCTGTGATCTCCTATGTGGGGCTGGAATCGGTATCCCAGGCGGCAGAGGAAACCATCCGTCCGGCAGCGGTGATCCCCCGCACCTCCATGGCATTGATTATCGTCGTTCTGCTGTTTGCGATGGCCTTCCCGGTCGTATCCTTAGGGATCCTTCCTTGGCATGAAATCGGAGGACGGGAAGGGGATCCGGTGGCCCTATTGGCGAGTCGGCTGCCCTTCGTGGGTTTCCTGGCCGGCCCGGCCACAGCGATCCTCGCCGCCACGATCCTGTTGATCTCCGCCAACACGGGGGTCATGGGATCCAGCCGGCTGGCTTACAGCATGGCCCAACTGGGGCTGATTGGGGAAGGCCTCTCGGAGGTCCACCCGCGCTATCGGACCCCGGTGAAATCGATCCTTTTCTTCTCTGTGATTTCTGCAGTCATGGCGCTCTTTGCCTTTCTCAGCGGGCGCCGCGCGCTGGAGGCGATGGCAGATATCTATGCGTTTGGGGCGATGCTGGCTTATTTTCTGAGCACCATCGCCCTCCTGATGCTCCGCATTCGCGAACCATATGTTCCACGTCCTTATCGGATCCCCCTGAACCTGCGCTGGCGGGGTGTGGAGATCCCGATTTTGGGCGTTTTGGGCGTTCTGGGGACCGGTTTGATGCTCCTGGTCGTGCTGTGGACGCATCCGGTTGCTCAAGTGGCGGGCCCGCTGTGGGTTGCCCTCTGGATCGGATACTATGTCTGGTATCGTCGGCGGACGGGACGGCCGATTTGGAAGAGCCTTCCTCGGGACTGGGTCGCCGAACAAATCCGCATCCTGGAAAACAGCGGCGAATGGGATTTGTTAGAGCGTTTCCGGATCGAGGTAGAGCACTGGCGGCGATCGCAGCAGGAGGCGTGAGCGGATGGGGCCTGTGTGGGGTTTCCGGTTGGCCCTGGCGACGCTGATGATCGGGTTGGGGGTTGTCATTATCGGACGCAGCCTTTGGATCGTCCTCGCCCAAGGCCTGGCTCTATCGGCGCTGTTTTTGCCGATGGGGGTGGGGGTCTTGATGATCGCCTTGGGGATCAGCCGCTGGCGGGATTGGATTCGTGGTCGAAGGGGATCATTTCTGTCGCGACGGTGAAGCCGCTGCAACAAAAATTCCATAGAGAACGCAAGACGACGAGACAGGTGGCGATGATCGGACATCCCTTAGGTGTTTTCCTGGCCCTTTTCTTCCTGGCGGTATTGCTTCTCACACTGATTTGGATGCTTCGGGTGCCTCGCCCGGTGCCGATGGAGGTGGCCCGTGCGGTCTATTCCGTGGAGGCCGCGCGCTGCATCGTGGTACCCATTGTGGAAGGGATTTACTCGGAACGGGCGGTGGAGCTGGCCTGCCGGCTGGGCGAGCGTCAACATGCCCGCCTGGTTCTGGTGCACGTCCTCGAGGTCCCCTACACCGTGCCGCTGGAGACCCCGTTGCCGGATCTGGAAGCCCGAGGCCGACGTGCTTTGGAGACCGCCCGCTTCATCGCGATGCAGCACGGGATGGAGCCGGAGATCCGCCTGGTGCGGCATCGCTCGGCGCCGGAGGGGATCCTCAGCGTGGCCCGCCAAGTGGGGGCGGATCAGATTGTGATGGGGATCGGGCTCAAGCGGCGGGCGCCCAGCGATAGCTTGGGGCGGACGGTGCACGAGGTGATGCGGCGGGCTACCTGTGAGGTGATCGTCGCGAAAGCACCGATCATGGAGTGATGGGGGAGATCCACTCGGAACGGAGGAGGTTGCGATGGGCCAGACGATCCAGCGGCGGGTGAAGCTGATCTATCCTCCGGCGCTCATCGATGAGCCGCTGCTCTATCGGCTGATCCAGCGGTTCAGCCTGCTGGTCAATATCCGGCGTGCCCACGTGGAGGCCACGGAGGCATGGCTGGTGGTCGATCTGGAGGGGCCGCCGGATCGGGTGGAGGAAGGCCTCTCCTGGATCCAGAAGCAGGGCGTGATCGTGGAGCCGGTGGAGCAATTGTGAGAGCGTCCTCTTGTCGTCCATCAGTTTTGGGGAAATGAAGGGGCAGATCGCCTCTTCCCCTGCATCCCGAAGGGCTGCGGAGGGAAGGAGAACCCTTTGGGGGCTGGGGGCCGCCAAAGGTGACCCCCAGCCCCCAAAGATTTCTACGCCCCAGGAGACTATTTCAATGAAGAGGGAGTGCGGGCTATGCGCATTGTGATCTTGGGTTGTGGCCGGCTGGGCGCCTACCTCGCCCGGCGGCTTGCACATGAGGGTCATCACGTCGTCGTGATCGATCGCGAACGGGAGGCCTTCGAAGGGTTGGGGCCGGATTTTCCAGGGGAAACGGTGGTTGGGATGGGGATCGATTCGGAGGTGTTACGTCGTGCGGGCATCGAGCAGGCGGATGTATTCATTGCGGTCACCGGTTACGACAACACGAACATCATGGCCGCGGAGGTTGCGCGGGAGATCTTTGGGGTTCGTCGGGTCATCACCCGGCTGAACGATCCCCTGCGGGCGGAGATCTTCCAGGAGCTGGGGCTGACGACGATCTCGCCGACGGCTTTGGCTGCTGAGGCTATCCGCCGATGTTTGGAGGAGTGACCGATGTATCTGATCATCGTTGGTGGCGGCAAGGTCGGCTACTATCTGAGCAAGTCCCTGCTGAGCGAGGGCCATGAGGTTCTCCTCATTGAGAAGAACCCTCGTCGCGCCGCCTTCCTGATCGATGAGCTGGGGGCGGATCACGTCTGGGTGGGCGATGGCTGCGATTCCAGCACCTTCGCCCAGGTAGGGATGAACCGAGCCGACGCGGTGATCGCGGTCACCGGTGATGATGAGGACAACCTGGTGGTCTGTTTGTTGGCCAAGCGCAAGTTTAACGTTCCCCGCACCATCGCCCGGATCAACAACCCACGCAACGCGGAGATCTTCGCTCGCTTAGGGATCGACGTGACGGTTTCCACCACCGAGATCATCCAAGCCCAGATTGAGCGGGCCCTGCCCCTGCGCTCTCTGGTGCACCTGTTGGCCCTGCGTCGGGGTGGGATCCAGCTGGTGGAGGGGAAGGTCGCCCCGGGCGCGCCGGCAGATGGACGGGCCCTGCGAGAGCTGGGGATCCCAGCAGATGCCCTGGTCGTGATGGTGGTGCGGGGGGATCAAACCTTCATCCCATCGGGGGAAACCATCCTCCGGGCGGAGGATGAGATCTTGGCCGTCACCACCCCTCAGAGCGAACCGGTGTTGCGGCGTTTGTTGCTGGGAACATAAGGGTCGCGGGCCGATCGCCCAATCGAATCATCCACTGCGTAGCGGGGGGAAGCAAAGCGCACCCGGAAGCAAGGGGCAGC
>DATMAC010000298.1:0-4685 GCA_035573655.1 Thermoflexus sp. | reverse complement strand
CTCCTGGGGCTTTGGGGGGCGGAGCCGCGCGCCTCCGGCGCGCGGCTCCGCCCCCCTTCCCATGGCCCTTCGGGCCGTGGAAAGGGGGATCCAAGGGGGTGGGGCCGTTGGTCTATACCTAGTTCGGTTCATGAGGGCTCTGTGAGGCCGGATTGTTCGCATTCCCAACGCCGTTGGATGTCCACCCCCCTCGGGGAGCAGATACCACACCATCCAATCCATGAATCGGTGAGGGGAACATGTGGAGGCGACAACCGTGGTTCGCCCATCCCGCCGGAACCCGTCGACGCCCCCGCACGGTGCGACGGGACGGCTTTCTGAAAACCGTGTTGGACAACGGGCTGACCGTGGTTTTGAAAGAACAGCATCACGCCCCGGTGGTCACGTTCTGGGTCTGGTATCGGGTCGGGAGCCGGGATGAACCCACTGGCTTCACCGGGATCTCCCACTGGGTGGAGCATATGCTCTTCAAGGGCACCCCCAACTACCCGAAAGGGACGTTGGATCGTCTGATCTCCCGCGAGGGCGGCGCCTGGAACGGGTTCACATGGTTGGACTTCACGGCCTATTTTGAAACCCTTCCCGCTGACCGGTGGACCATTGCGCCGGAGATCGAGGCGGAACGGATGACGAAGGCCCTGTTCCATCCGAAGGAGGTGGAAGCGGAGCGCACCGTGATCCTCTCCGAGCGGCACGGGGCCGAGAACAATCCGCTGTTCCTGCTCGGGGAACAGGTGCAGGCCATCGCGTTCCAGGCCCATCCTTACGGGCACGAGGTCATCGGATGGCCGGGGGACCTCCAAACGATGACGCGGGAGGATCTCTATCGCCATTATCGGACCTATTACGCTCCCAATAACGCGATCGCAGTGGCAGTGGGGGATTTCCGGATTCCCGAAGCGTTGCGGGTGATCGAACGGGCCTTCGGCCGCATCCGACCGGTGTCGGAGATCCCACGCCTGCGGGTCGTGGAGCCTCCTCAGCGCGGGGAGCGTCGAGTTGTGATCGAAGGGGAAGGGAACACGGCTTATCTGGAGATCGCCTATCACGTGCCGGAGGCGTCCCATCCCGACTTCATGCCCTTGGTGATCCTGAACGCCGTGCTGGCCGGCTCGGGTTCCCTCAGCTTCAGCGGGGGCACTTCCAACAAGACCTCCCGGCTTTACCGGGCTCTGGTCGAATCCCAGATCGCCGCGGATATCGGCAGCAGCCTGATCCCTACGCTGGAACCTTTCATTTACAGCCTCACCGTCACCCTCCAACCGGGGCGGCGTCCGGAAGAAGCCGAAGCGGTGATCGACGCGGAGATCCAGCGGCTGCAATCCGAACCCATCCGCGCGGAGGAGTTTGAGAAAGCCCTGAAGCAGGCCCGTGCGGATTTCGCCTACAGCAGCGAGTCGGTCACCAACCAGGGCTTCTGGTATGGCTGGAGCGAGATTTTCGCGGATTACACCTGGTTTGAAGGCTATTTGGAGCGCCTGGCCCAAGTCACCCCAGAGGATATCCAACGGGTCGCCCGCGCCTATTTGACCCGCACGAACCGGACCGTGGGATGGTATCTGCCCCGCGGAGGGTAAGGGGCCACGAGGGAATCCCCAGAACCGGGTATGAATGCCATGGCGAGGGCCCCTCAAACGAACAGTCCGACTTCGGAGCAAGCCCTTCCCCTTCTCCCTACAGCTCAGAGGCCGCGAAGAGCGGAGCAAGGGTGGAGGGGATCGGGCTGCCTTCAACGACTCCAGCTCTCGAAGATCCCCAAAGACGATCACATTGGGAGGGCCAGCGGTGATCATCATCCTGGGTTTGGGCCCTGGGGACCCCCGCTACTGGACCCAGGAGGCCCTGGAGGTTCTAAGGGAAATCCGGGAGATCTACGTGCGGACGCGGCGGCATCCGGCGGTGGCCGCGCTGCCGCCCCACTTGACGGTTTATGACTTCGACGCCGTCTACGCTGAGGAAGAGACCCTGGAGGCTGTCTACGAACGGATCGCTCGGGCGGTCCTGGAGCTGGGCCGGCGCCCGGAGGGCGTTTGTTACGCGGTGCCCGGCTCCCCGTTCGTGGGGGAGGCCACGGTCGCCCGCATTCGCGCCCTCGCGGCCGAGGCCGGGATCCCCGTCCGGATCGTCCACGGTCTCAGTTTCATCGAGGTCGTTCTGGAACGCTTGGGCCTGGATGCCCTGGATGGCCTACAGATCGCCGACGCGTTTGAGCTGGCCGAGCGCTATCATCCCCCTCTGAACCCCGATCGCCCTGCTCTGATTGCCCAACTGGACAGCCGAACGGTCGCGGCGGATCTGAAGCTCACACTGATGAACCAGTATCCGCCAGACCACCCCGTGACCCTGATCGACGCCGCTGGGCTTCCAACGGCCCGCCAGGAGACCTGCCCGCTTTACGCGCTGGATCGCCGCGCGGATTTCACCCCGCTGACGGCCTTATATGTGCCGCCCCTGACCCGGCCGGGAGCTTTCGAAACCTTTCAGGACACAATCGCCCATCTCCGTTCCCCCGAGGGCTGCCCGTGGGATCGGGAGCAAACGCACCAGAGCCTGCGCTCGAACCTCCTCGAGGAAGCCTATGAGGTCCTCGAAGCCTTGGACGCCGACGATCCCCAGCGCTTGAAGGAGGAGCTGGGGGATCTGCTGCTGCAGATCGTGTTCCACAGCCAGATCGCCGTCGAAAGCGGGGAGTTCTCCATGGCCGAGGTTATCGCTCACGTGAACGAGAAGATCCGCCGCCGGCATCCCCATGTGTTCGGGGATGTACAGGTCAGCGGCGTCCGGGAGGTGTTGGAGAACTGGGAGCGGATCAAGCAACGGGAGAAATCCGAACAAGGCCGGTGGGCCTCTGCTTTAGACGGCATCCCGAAGGGCTTGCCCGCGTTGTCTCAGGCAGCGGCTTATGGTGAGCGGGCCGCCCGCTTGAAATTCGACTGGTCGGACGCCGATGGGGTCCTGGAGAAACTCCAGGAGGAGATCCAGGAGATCGCCGCGGCGGGCCCCGGCCGTCGGGCGGCGGAGTTTGGGGATCTGCTCTTCACCCTGGCGCAGCTGGCCCGCCACTGGGGGATCGACCCGGAGGCCGCCCTGCGGGAAGCCAACGCCCGCTTCGCCCGCCGGTTCCGCCGGATGGAAGCCATCGCCGCCGCTCAGGGCCGACGGCTCGATGAGCTCCCGCCGGAGGAGCTCGATCGGTTATGGGAACAGGTGAAATCGGAAGAAGGATCGGAGTGATTATTCAGCCCGATGGCCTCACAGGTTCTCCTCTACAACCGAGAAGGACAAATCCTGGCTCGGCTGCGGCTTTGCCGCTCGTGGTGGTGTCGCGGGCGTGGATTGATGTTCCGCCGGGCGTTGAAGGAGGACGAGGGCCTTTTCTTCGTGTTCCCGCGATCCGGGCGGTGGGAGAACGCCATCCATATGTTCTTCGTCTTCTTTCCCATCGCGGCCATCTGGCTGGACGAGGCCGGTCGGATCGTTCACGCCGTGGAGGCCCGCCCGTTCCGGATCTATGTCCCGCCCCGCCCGGCCCGCTACCTGATTGAGGGGCCGGTGGCCCTGCTGGCCCACGCACGCATCGGGGAGGTCTGGACATGGCGCGAGGACGCTGGGGGATCCTGATCGGACTGATCTGGGCGATGGCGCTGGCCCGACCGGCCTTCGCCCAGGAGCCGATCCGCTACACCGTGCAACCGGGAGATACCCTCACCCGCATCGCGGCCCGCTTCGGGACCACGGTGTCGGCCATCGTGGAGGCCAACGGCCTGGCGAACCCGAATCTGATCTACGTGGGCCAGGTCCTGCTCATCCCAACAGGCTCCTCCCCCTCCCCGACGAGCCCGATCCACGTGGTCCGGCCCGGGGAGACCCTCTACCGCATCGCGCTGCGCTACGGCACCACCGTGGAGCGCCTGATGGCGCTGAACAATCTGAACAACCCCAACCAGATCTTCGCCGGGCAGATCCTTCGGATCCCGGAGGAGGTCCCCGAGACACCCACGCGATGGCCCGCGCCGTTCGTTGAAATTCAACTGGGCCCTGCTCCTGCGATCCAGGGGCGGGTGTTCCCTGTGCGCATCCGCCTCTCCCAGCCGGCGACCTTAGAGGCAGTCTTCCTCGGCGTGACCTATCCGCTGGCCCCGACCGCGGAGGGAGGCGAAGGGCTGCTGGCCGTGCCCGCGATGCAGGCCCCCGGCGTCTATCCCCTGACGATCCGGGCCCGCACCACCGATGGCCGGACGGTGAGCGTGAGTCTCACCGTCCCGGTGAGGGCGGGCGCCTATGGCCGGGAATCCGTGCGGCTGCCCCCGGATCGCCAGCAACTGCTGGATCCGAAACTGATCCAGGAAGAGCGCGAAAAAGTGCTGGCCGCCTGCACACCCTTTGAGCCGGAGCGCCGCTGGAGTGGCCCTTTCCGCTATCCAGTGGAGAACCCCCAGGTGACCTCTGCTTTCGGCACCCGCCGGTCTTACAACGGGGGGCCCTATACCAGTTACCATGAGGGCTTGGATCTGAGGGGGAAAGTGGGGACGCCGGTTTACGCGCCGGCGGAGGGCCTGGTGGCCCTGGCGGGTCCGCTGATCGTGCGGGGCAACGCGGTGATCCTCCGGCACGGCTGGGGAGTATGCAGCGGCTACTGGCACCTGAGCGCGGTGGCTGTGCAACCCGGGCAGGCGGTGAAGGCC
>DATMAC010000297.1:0-2315 GCA_035573655.1 Thermoflexus sp. | reverse complement strand
TAGGGCTTGGGGGGATTCTTGGTCCAGGCCTCCAGTTCCTTTCGTTGACGTTCACTCAGCGTCAGCTTCTTGGCCGCCGGCATCGCACCCTCCCATCGTAGGTTTCCCTAATTGTCGGCATAATTTGTTAAAGTGCAATAGCGCCCGTTCCGGCCCAGCCCCAGAAAACCCCAAATGAAACATGGACTTGGATCGCAACGCAGCCCCTGGAGGCAGGATGAGGACCCCACCCGCTCGGTGTCCCAATTCGTGTCCGAACTTCAGGGCACAACGGTGAAGAACGGGATGGTGCGGGCCAATGGCTCCATCCCCCTGGATCCCCTCTCCCCCACGGCCTTGGGGCCGTGGGGGGAGAGGATCAAAAAGCATTTTGGGGGCGGGGCGGCCGAAGGTGCCCGGCCCGCCCCCAAAACTCGGAGTCGCCCCGGAGATGGGTCCGGTGGTTCGGCAAACTCAGCGCAAGGAGGCCAGCATGACAACGATCACCGTGGAGGACTTCCTGAAAGTCGATATGCGGGTGGGCCGGGTGATCCGAGCCGAGCTCCACCCGCGGGCGCGCAAGCCCTCCATCCAACTCTGGATTGATTTCGGGCCCGAGATCGGGGTGCGGACCAGCAGCGCCGCGCTGGCCGACCGCTACCGGCCGGAAGAGCTGGTGGGGACGTTGGTGATCGCCGTGGTGAACTTCCCCCCCAAAAACGTCGCCGGCTTCCGCTCCGAGGTCCTGGTTCTGGGTGTCCCCGATGAGAGAGGGCGGGTGGTGCTCCTGCGACCCGACGCGGAAGTTCCCCTGGGCGGCCGGGTGTTTTAACATGGAGACGGCGGGGGCGCCTTCGACGTCCCCGCCCACCCCAAGATCCCTCACCCACCGGGAGGTTCCGATGTCCATCAAAACCCATCTCTCTCCCGTATGGCTCCGCATCTTCGATCTCGAGGTCACCCACGGCGAGGGCGTCTATCTTTACACGACGGATGGCCGTCGCTATTTGGACTTCACCAGCGGGATCGCGGTGACCAACACCGGCCACTGCCACCCGAAGGTCGTCGCCGCGATCCAGGAGCAAGCGGCCCGCCTCCTCCACGGCCAGGCCAACATCGTCTACCACCGCCCCCTGCTGGAGCTGGTGGAGGAGCTCCTCACCATCGTCCCGCCGCCCTTGGACACCTTTTTCTTCGCCAACAGCGGCGCGGAGGCCGTCGAGGCGGCTGTGAAGCTGGCGCGCTACGCCACCGGCAAGCCCAACATCATTGTCTTCCAGGGCAGCTTCCACGGGCGGACCCACATGGCCATGGCCTTGACCACCAGCAAGACGATCTACCGGGCCGGCTATCAGCCCCTGCCTGCCGGGGTCTACGTGGCCCCCTACCCTTACGCCTACCGCTACGGATGGGATGAGGAAACCACCCTGCGCTTCTGCCTTCGCGAGCTGGACTTCCTCCTGAAGTCCCAGACGGCCCCCGAGGAGACCGCGGCCATCCTGGTGGAGCCCATCCTGGGCGAGGGCGGATACGTGGTGCCCCCCAAGGGTTTCCTCGCCGCCCTGCGGGAGCGGTGTGATCATTATGGGATCCTTTTGATCGCCGATGAGGTCCAGACCGGCTTCGGGCGGACCGGGCGTTTCTTCGCGGTGGAGCATGAGGGGGTGGTGCCGGACATCCTGATCATGGCCAAGGGGATCGCCTCCGGGTTGCCGCTTTCGGGGATCGCGGCGCGGGCGGAGCTGATGGCCCGCTGGAAGCCGGGCGCCCACGGCGGGACCTTCGTCGCCAACGCGCTGTCTTGCGCGGCCGCGGTGGCCACCATCCGGGTGATGAAAGAGGAGAGGCTCCCGGAGAACGCCGCCGCCCGCGGGATCGAGCTGCTGGAAGGGTTGCGCCGGCTCGCCTCCCGGTTCCCCGCCATCGGAGACGTCCGCGGACGCGGTCTCATGGTCGGGGTGGAGTTCACCCGGAACGGAGAGCCCGACACCGGGACCGCCAAGGCGGTCCAGGCGGCCTGTTTCCGCCGGGGCATGCTGCTGCTGACGTGCGGAACCTATGACAACGTCATCCGGTGGATCCCACCCCTCGTCGTCACCTCCGAACAGATCCAGGAGGGATTGCGCATCTTCGAGGAAGCGCTGGGGGAGGCGATGGAAGCCACCTCATGAAACGCCAGGGCCGATCTCGGACCTGCAGGGCCTTTCAAATGTTCATAACGATTCCGCTGTTCTCACGCAACGCAATACGGATATGAGCGCTTCACCACGGGTTTTCTCCTGGGGCTTTTGGGGGGAGCCGCGCGCCTTCGGCGCGCGGCTCCCCCCAAAAAATTC
>DATMAC010000296.1:0-12175 GCA_035573655.1 Thermoflexus sp. | reverse complement strand
CCGCCTGCCCCAGTTTATGGTGATGTTCGGCTTTCAGGTGATCGGCTTGATCCTAGCCCTTTGGATCGACGCGATTCGCCAGTGGCGAGGGGAAGGGTTGGCGCTGGAGGAATGGGGGTGGAGGATCTTCGGAGGGGTCCTGGCTCTGGGGCTGGCGCCTGTGGGGTTGCTGGTGGGCATCTACGAGTTGGCCCGCGCGCTGCCGATCTCGATCCCCGCGCCGGTTTCTCTGGATCAGCTTCGGCCGTGGGTGTGGGGGCGCCTGCTGGACGGAACGGTGATCGTGAACGGGAATCCGTTCCCAGGGAGCGGCCCGTGGGTGCCGATGTTGCTGGCCGGGTTAGGCGCATGGGCGACCCAGTGGTGGAAGCGGGGAAGCGGGGTGAGGGCGTTTGTGGGTTTGCTCATCCTGTGGGGGGCCGTGTTGGCTTGGGCGGTGGAGTTCGTTTTCCTGAAGGATTTTTTCGGCACCCGTATGAATACAGTTTTTAAGTTTTATTATCAGACGTGGGTGCTTTGGAGCATCGCGCTGGCCTGGGGAATGGTTGCGCTCTGGGAATGGAGCGGGCGTGCGCGTTCGCTCCTGACTGGCCTGTTCGCCAGCATGATCGCGCTGGCGGCTCTTTATCCTGCCCTGATGATCCCGATCAAGGCGGATTTCTTCACCCGGCCGCCGACGCTCGACGGCTACGCTCATCTATCCCAGTGGGCGCCGGATGATCTGGCGGCGATCGAATGGCTGAACCGGCACGTCCAGGGCACGCCGGTGATCCTGGAAGCCCCCGGGTGGCACGGGATCTCTTTCCAGCCGGAATTCGGGCGCTTCGCCGCTCACACCGGCCTGCCGACGGTGCTGGGATGGGCCGGGCACGAGCATCAGTGGCGGGGCTCTTACGCCGAGATCGCCCGCCGGGAGCCCGACTTGGAGATCCTCTGGCGATCGACGGACCTGGAGGCGACCCAGGCGCTTCTGGAGAAATACGGAATTGAGTATGTAATCATCGGCCGCACGGAGCGAGAGGAGTTCCCTCCTCAGTCCTTGCGGAAGTTTGAGCGGTTGATGGACCCGGTGTTCCGGAGCGGGGAGACGGTGATCTACCGGAGGCGGGAGTGACGGAAGGGCGAAACGGGCGCCACTGGTTTGAGGGATGGATCCTCGGAGGGCTTTTCGGCCTGGCCCTCCTGTTGCGGGGGTGGGCGCTGGGCCTTCGCCCGCCCACCCCCCTGGAGGCGGCCCAAGCGTGGGCGGCGTGGCGGGGAGAGCCCTTGGCGCCCGGGGGCAGTCCATTCCTGGCCGGATGGAATGCCACCGCTTTTGCGCTCTTCGGAGCCGATGACGGCTGGATGCGCTCCGGCGCGGCACTGGCGGGCGCCTTAACCGTAATTGCCCTCTGGATGCTCCTGCGCCCCATCGGCCTGGCGGCGGCGGTCGGGGCAGCGTGGCTGTGGGCGGTTTCCCCCACCTCCCTCATGGCCTCCCGCTTCCTGGACGGAGGGATCGTGGCCGCTGCGGCGTTGGCGGCGGCCCTGGCGGCCTGGCGTGCGCTCCATCCATCCCGTTGGGTCAGGGTCGCGGCCGCCTTAGGAATCGGAGCGGCGGCGGGCCCGGCGTTCTGGACCGGATGTCTGATGCTGCTGCCGCTGCTGTGGCTCGATCCCCCGGAGCCTTCCTTTCCCCGGTGGCGGGCGCTGGGGCTCTTCGGGCTCACGGCGCTGCTCGCGGGAGCGTGGGGAGGATGGCGCGGAAGTGGAGCGAGGGAGACGGTGGAGGGCCTCTCGGCGTGGCTGGCGGGCTTCGCGCCCGAGGGCCTTCCCCTCTGGTGGAGCGCCGTCCCCACCTTCCTCCGCGCGGAGACACCGATTTTTCTGCTCGGGTTGACAGGGGGCATCCTGGCGGCGAGCCGCGGAGATCGTTTCCCGCTGGCGATGATGATCGGGGCGGGGATCGGGCTCGGCCTGCGCTTGGTGCGATGGAGTGCTCCATTCACGGAGCACCCTGTCGTGTTGCTCCCATGGGTGGTGCTGGGCGCATATGCACTCCAGCGAGTCTGGGAGGCTGTCCGCTCACAATGGCATGGGCGATGGGTGGAAGTCGCGGGAGCGGCCGCGCTGGGATGGATCGGCCTGGGGACGGCAGCGGTCTGGATGGCCTCGAGCTCCGTCATGGGGGAGGCCGGCTGGCTCGTCCTCGCTGGGGTGCTGGGGTTGCTCGGTCTGGGCGCCTGGGCCCTCGGCAGCTCGTTGGAGACTGGCTCAGAGGTATCCCCCTCGGAAAGCTCGGGTTCGACACCCGTTCATCCTCATGGAACTTCCATCGGAAGCATCCTACAGGCATGGGCTCGAAACCCGGCGGCGCTCGGGATCGGGTTGTCCGTGATCCTCTCCATCGGGTTGGCCCAGATCGCGGGGGCTGTGGCCCTGATCCAGCGGACGGATCCGGTTCCTGGTTTCTCCCAGCCGGCGATGGCCTCCCCGGCCGTGCGGGAGGTCGTAGCGGTGTTGCGAGAGGAAGCGGTGCGCCGAAAGGAATGGCCCGGCGGGCTCTCGGTGGCGGTGAGCGGGGAGCCGGAGATCTTCTGGCGGTGGATCCTTCGGGAGTTTCAGGTGAGGATCTATCGGCGCCCATTGGCGGCAGGGATGGGGGGAGAGGTGGAGGAGGATGTGTGGATCACCCCGGAGGGCCTTGAGGTGCCCCTCAAGCCGGAGCAATGGGTGGGACGCCCGTTCCCGGCGATCATCGAGGGGACCGGCGTGGCCAGGCCGGTGGAGCAGCGCATGGTTCTTTGGATGCGGATCCATGTCCCGTGAACTCGCACAGTCCCTCGATTCTCCATTGGAGGTCTAGGAAATGGAGGTCTAGGAAACGCAGACCCTTGATTTCCGGGGTCCATGACGACGTTTGCCTCAACTTTCTTTCGAAATGCCGAAGGCCAGTGAGGGGATTTTGGGGCGGGTGAGGCCGCCGAAGGCGGCCCACCCACCCATGCTATAATCCGCAGCTGGCTCCTGGACCCTCTTTGGAGCAGATGTATGGAGGCGACGATCCGCGTTTCCTCAGGATCCCGATGGCAGGCCTTGTGGTCGGAGCTCACACCGCTGGAGCGCTGGGCGTATCCCGTATTGTTCGCGGCCGCTGCCTTCACCCGCCTGTGGCGCTTAGGGGATCGGGTGATGAGCCACGACGAGAGCCTGCACGTCTACTACGCCTGGCAGTTGTTTCAGGGTCAAGGCTTCCAGCATACCCCTCTCATGCATGGCCCCCTGAAGTTCCACCTGGACGCATTGGCCTACTGGCTGTTCGGGGCCAGCGATTTCACCGGCCGTCTCCCGGTGGCCCTGGCGGGGATCGCCCTGGTGATGATGCCGCTCTTCATGCGCCGCTGGCTGGGGCGGTGGGGGAGCCTCATGGCCTCTTTCCTGTTCCTGATTTCCCCGATGGTGATGTATCACAGCCGGTATATCCGGGATGAGGGCCTTATGGCCCTCTGGGCGGTCCTCACCGTCTGGATGATCTTCGCTTATTTGGAGACCCGGGAGGATCGTTGGCTGTATGGCCTGGCGGCGTCGGTGGCGCTGTTCTACACCACGATGGAGGCGGCCTTCATCTATCTTGCGATCTTCGGGCTGTTGCTTTTCCTCGCTTGGTGTGTGGCGGTTCTCTTCGATCCTCGCTGCTCCTGGGGGGATCGCCTCTGGCTGGGGGCAGGAACCGGGTTGCTTGTGCTCGGGGGTGGGGTAGCGCTGGTCGGGCTGGAGTCGGGCTCCCAGGGTATCCCGGGGGCGTTCGTCTGCAAACCGGAAGCCATCCCGCGTCACGGCCTCTGGTTAACCTTCGGTGGAGGTCTGGTCGCACTGGTCGGCGTCGGCGTCTTGGGTTGGGTGCTGGCCGGGCGCTGGGGGCGCGCCCGGTTGCGGGAGCAGCCGGCCTTCGACCTGATGATGGTCATCGGGGGGTTGAGCCTGTGGATGCTGTCGGCCGCTGGGCTGGTCTGGTTGAACCCCGTCTCCCTGTTGCTGTTCCAGCAGCCCTTCGCCCGCATGGCGCTGTTCGAAAGCGGGGCGTTCAGCGGCGTGACGGATGAGATGCTGCGGGTGCTGGCCCTCTTCCTGGCCTTCGGTGCCCTGAGCAGCGGGCTGGGGATGGGGTGGGATGCCCGGCGTTGGCCGATCCTCTTGGGGATCTTCTTCGGGATCTCGCTTCCCTTGTTCACGACGTTCTTCACCAACGGCGCCGGCATCGCCACCGGTTACATCGGCTCCTTGGGCTACTGGCTGGCCCAGCAGTGTGTCCAGCGGGGGAGTCAGCCGCTGTTCTACTATTTCGTTATCGCCCCCATGTATGAGTTCATGCCGATGTTGCTTTCGCTGGTCGCGCTGGGCTATTACCTGGGGCGGTGGGTCGCCGACGCCCCAATCCCCGACCGCCTGGGCTGGGCGTTCCGTTGGTTCTTGGTGGGGTGGACCGTTCTCTCATGGATCGCTTACACGTTGGCGGGAGAGAAGATGCCCTGGTTGACGGTCCACCTCACGGTGCCGATGATCCTGTTATCCGCTGTCTTCCTCCAGGACACGCTGGGGGCGCTGGATTGGGGGCGGTGGTGGCGGAGCGGAGGCGCTGTGGCGGCCTTGCTGGCGTTGCCCTTCTCGGCCGCCCTCGTGGGGCTGCTGGACGCCTGGCCGCAGGCCCGCGCGGTGTTGCAAAGCGCTACGCTGCCCTCTCTGACGGCGGCCAACCAAGTCATCGCCGCTGCACTGGCGATGGCCCTTATCCTCGGCGTTTGGGGATACCTCGGCTCCCGTCTGGGGCTCTCCGGCCTGCTGCAATCCTTCGCCCTGTTCCTCTTGGCTGTGTTGGCCTTCGCCACGTTCCGCATCGCCTGGCGGTTCAGCTTCATCAATTATGACCTGGCCTTGGAGCACGGTGTTTACGCCCACGGGGGCCCGGGGGTGAAGATCGCCATGCGACAGATCGAGGAGGTCGCCCGGGCTATCGGCCGGGATCAGACGGTGGTGGCCTACGACAACGACAGCTCCTGGCCGTTCTCGTGGTATCTCCGGGACTGGCGCCAGCGTTATTTCGGGGAAACCCCACGGCGCGAGGATTTGGAATCCCCGATCCTCATCGTGGGCAGCGCCAACTGGCATAAGGTGGAAAACGTCCTTCGGAACACCCATGAGGCCTATCAGTACCATCTGATCTGGTGGCCGATGGAGGACTATCGGGAGCTCACCTGGGAGCGATTGAAGCGCTGGCTGCTGGATCCGGATCGCCGGGCGGCGCTGTGGGACATCTTCTGGAACCGCGATTATACGAAATACGACCAGCTCACCGGCAAGCGGCACCAGGTCGATGTATGGCCCCTCGCGCATGACTTCAAGCTCTTCATCCGGAAGGACATCGCCGCAAAGGCCTGGCCGTTGCGCCCCCAGCAGGCCGTGGCCCCGGCGGAATCCGATCCCTACGCGAAAGTTCACCGGGTGATCACCGCGACCCTTGTCATCGGCGGCCCGGGCGCGGAGCCCGGCCGCTTCAACGAACCCCACGATGTGGCCTTTGGACCCGACGGGACGATCTACGTCACCGATGGCCGGAATCATCGAATCCAGGCCTTCGCCCCGGATGGGCGCTTCCTCCGGGCCTGGGGCTCTCTCTGCGCCTTGTATGAAGCGGGGCAACCGGGATGTGTGGATCCGGATGGGCCCGGGCCGATGCCGGTTGGGGCCGGGCAGTTCAATGAGCCTTGGGGCATCGCTGTGGCCCCCGATGGCTCCATCTATGTCGCCGACCTCTGGAACCATCGGATCCAACAGTTTGCCCCGGACGGACGCTTCCTTCGGGCGTGGGGAGGGTTCGCCCAGGTGTCTGCGGATCCCCAGGACCAACCCGGCCTCTTCTTCGGTCCGAGGGAGCTGGCAGTGGTCGGCGACCGGCTCTACGTCGCCGACACCGGGAACAAGCGGATCCAGGTCTTCACTCTGGATGGCCAGTTCATCACCGCCTGGGGCGGTCCGGGGGTCCTCCCCGGCCAGCTGGACGAGCCGGTAGGGATCGCCGTCTTGCCTGATGGTAACTTGGTGATTGCAGATACCTGGAACCGGCGGATCCAGATCCTCACCCCTCAAGGGAGGCCCGTTCAATCGTGGCCCATCGCGGGATGGCTGGATCAATCCATCAGCACGAAACCCTATGTGGCGGTCGATGCCCAGGGGCGGATCTTCGCCACGGACCCCACCGGCTTCCGGGTCCTGGTGTTCGACGAACAGGGGAATCCTTTGATGAGTTTCGGTCGGTATGGGGAGGATGTCGCCTCCTTCCTGCTGCCCCAGGGGATTGCGATCAGTCCCGACGGGCGGGTTTGGGTGGTGGATTCGGGAGGAAATCGGGTGATGGCGTTCCCGATGCCATGAGGATTTTCCACCTCCTCGGAGCCCTTTGGGCTGTGAAGGGTCGGAGAGCGTCTTCAAGAACGCATTTGCTCACGATCGTGAAGGGGATCACGTGCTATAATTCGGGACGGAGTTTCTCCTGGAAGCGCGATCGATGCCGAAGACGGCGGCGGATCTGACCCCTGAAGAGCTGGAGCGTTACCGGGAAGCCTGGCGGCGGCGCTGGGCGGAGGAAGAAGCGCGTCGAGCGCAGCGTCAGGCGCGCGCTTGGGCGGTCGCCCGAGAGGCCGCTGCCTTATTGAAATCCCGCTTTGGGGCGCGTCGGGTGCGGGTCTTCGGTTCCCTGCCGACCGCTTGGTTCCGTGAGCGCTCCGATATCGATCTGGCTGTGGAAGGCATCCCGCCGGATCGCCTTCGTGAGGCGGAAGCGATCCTCGCGGATCTGGCGCCCGAGTTCCATGTGGATCTCGTCCCCCTGGAGGAGATCGGCGATGCGCCGCGGCTGCTCCGTCGAATTGAAGAAGAGGGGGTGGATTTGTGAGGACGGATATCCTGGTGTTGATCGGCCGCATCGATAGGGAGTTGGAGGATCTTCGCCGTGTGATGGAGCGCACCGTTCGCTTCCTACAGCACGCCCTTCAGAGCGAGGAGGAAGCTTATTGGGATGCGATCGCTCTCAATTTACATGGATTCTATTCCGGGGTGGAGCGTATCTTTTATGAAATCGCCCAGGTGGTGGATCGAACGGTCCCGGAAGGTCCTCACTGGCATGAGGAGCTGCTGCGCCAGATGGGGGCGGAAATCCCCTCCCTTCGGCCGGCTGTCCTCCGTCGGAGCACCCAAGACTGTCTGGATGAATATCGTCGCTTCCGCCATGTTGTTCGACATGTCTACACCTTCGTGTTCGATCGTGCTCGACTCAAGCAGTTGGCTCAGGATCTCCCCAAATGTTTTGAGGAGGTTTCCCAGGATCTGGAAACTTTCCGAGCGTTCTTAAATCGCCTGCATGCTGAAACCTCATAGGGATGGGTGGCCGCCGAGGGGGGATCCATCCGTCCCAAATGATGAAAATGTTTTGGGGCTGAGCCGCGCGCCTGCGGCGCGGCTCAGCCCCCAGAATCGTTACGTTTACCCAAGTGGATCTTGGATAAGCTTGCTCATCCCCTCAATGCGGGGGCTTTTAGGGCGGGTGGGGCTTGCCCCAATTTCTGTGAGGGGTGGGCCGCGTAAGCGGCTCACCCCTCACAGAAAACTTAGCTTCGCAATAAAGCACCAACGTCCGATAAGATTTTCGCGTCGGAGGGAAAACGGATGAAGCTCCACGAATACCAATCCAAGCAGCTTTTCGCCCGGTATGGGATCCCGATCCCGCGGGGGAAGGTGGCGGCCAGCCCGGAGGAGGCCCGGGCGATCGCCAAAGAGCTGGGGAAGCCGGTCGTGGTGAAAGCGCAGGTTCTGGTCGGCGGGCGAGGCAAGGCCGGGGGGATTCGTCTGGCGCGCACCCCGGAGGAGGCGGAACAGGTCGCCGAGCAGATCCTCAGTATGACCCTCAAGGGCCTGCCGGTGCGCCGGGTGCTGGTGGACGAAGCCGCCGAAATCCAGGCGGAGCTCTACCTGGGCTTGGTCATCGATCGCGCCCGGCGCCGGGTGGTGGCGATGGCTTCGTCGGCCGGCGGCGTGGATATCGAGGAGGTCGCCCGGACCACCCCGGAGAAAATCGCGCGGGTGGTCATCGAGCCCGAGCTGGGCCTGCGGGAATACCAGGCCCGGACGCTGGCCGCGGGGATCGGCTTGGATCGCGCCCTCTGGACTTCCTTCGCTCAGATTGCGTTAGGCCTTTACCGCTGCTTTGAGGAAAACGATGCCAGCCTCGCCGAGATCAACCCGCTGGCGATCGTGCCTGGACCCGCGTTGCTGGCTCTGGACGGCAAGGTGATCATCGATGATAACGCCCTGTTCCGGCATCCGGACCTGGCTGCGATGCGGGACGAGGATGAAGAGACGCCGACCGAGCGGGAAGCTCGGAAATATGGGATCAGCTACGTGCAGCTGGATGGGAACATCGGCTGCATGGTCAATGGGGCGGGCTTGGCCATGGCGACCATGGACATCATCCAGCTCTACGGGGGTCGCCCAGCCAACTTCCTGGACATCGGGGGCGGCGCGAGCGCTGAGCGGGTGGCGGCCGCCATGCGCTTGATCCTCTCAGATCCGAATGTGAAAGCGGTGCTGATCAACATCTTCGGAGGGATCACCCGCTGCGATGAAGTCGCCCGGGGGATGCTCGCCGCCTTCGAGATGGTCCGCCCCCAAGTGCCCGTGGTGGTCCGGCTGGTCGGCACGAACGAGGAGGAGGGGCGGGCCATCCTTCAGGGGGCCCAGGGCGTCTCCCTGTACACGGCCACCACGCTGGTGGAGGCGGCTCAGCTGGCCGTGCGGTTGGCTGGGGGTGGGAATCATACTGAGATGACCTCTTGATGTGAGGACAGGATGAACCGTTGGCGGGATTGGTGGAAGCAGGCCCAGGCGGATCTCCGGCACGCTCGGGAGAGCGTGCGGCTGGAGGATTACGCGTGGGCCTGTTTCGCTGCGCAGCAGGCGGCCGAGAAGGCGCTGAAGGCCCTATATCTAAAGCGGAACCAGATCGCTTGGGGCCATTCGGTGCGCCTCCTGTTGGAGCAGCTGGACGAGGCGATCCCGGAAGCGCTTCTGGAGGCGGCTCGTATTTTGGACAAGTATTACATTGGCCCTCGCTATCCGAACGCCCACCCGGCGGGCGCACCCGCTGAGCTGTACACCCGCCGCGAGGCGCTTGAGGCGATCCGACTTGCGGAGGAGATTTTGAATTATGTCCGTTCGGATATGGAAGGTTGACCGGGAGCGGGTTTGGGCGGGCCTGGAGCGATGGCTGAAGGAGGTCATCGAGCCCGCTCCGGAGGTCCAAGAGGTGTGGCTGTTCGGTTCTTACGCGCGGGGCGAGGAATGGCCTGGAAGCGATGTGGATCTGTTAGTCGTTGTGCGGGAGGCGCACGCGCCTTTCACCGAACGGGCGCTGCGATATACACCGCTTCGCAGCGGCCTGTCTTTGGAGATCTTCGTCTACACCGAAGAGGAGGCGCGAGATCTGGCTCAACAGCCTGGTTCGATTGTCTGGATCGCGATGCGCGAGGGTCGGAAAATCTGGGCACGCTCCTGACCCCATAAGGCGAAGGAGTTGTTTCCTCCCGGGGAGGATCCGGGAATGCGAACCAAGGGCACGCGGTGGAGTATGAAGCCTGTTCCCCATTCGTCATCCCTCAGGAGGAGCGAAGGCTATGGGCATCCTGATCAACCGGAACACCCGCGTGGTGGTGCAAGGGATTACCGGCCGGGAAGGCCAGTTTCACACTCAACAGATGCTGGAATACGGCACCCAGGTGGTGGCGGGGGTCACGCCGGGTAAGGGCGGACAGTGGATCTTGGGGGTGCCGGTCTTCGATACGGTGAAAGAGGCAGTAGAGGCCACCGGGGCGAATTGCTCGGTGATCTTCGTTCCAGCTCGTTTCGCCCCGGACGCCATTCTGGAAGCGGCCGATGCGGGGATCCCTCTGATCGTATGTATTACGGAGGGCATCCCAGTTCAAGATATGATCCGGGTTCGCGCCTATTTGGATCGAAAAGGGGTTCGGCTCATCGGCCCGAACGGCCCCGGCCTGATCACCCCGGGGGAAAGCAAGGTGGGGATCATCCCGGGCCATATCACCCGGCCAGGACCGGTGGGGATCGTCTCCCGATCAGGGACGCTGACGTATGAGGTGATCGCCGCGCTGAGCCAGCGGGGGATCGGGCAAAGCACCTGCGTGGGGATCGGCGGCGATCCGATCCCTGGGACGAATTTCATCGAGGTCTTGGCGATGTTTGAGGAGGACCCCCAGACCGAGCATGTAGTGCTGATCGGCGAGATCGGGGGCACGGAAGAAGAGCGGGCGGCGGATTTCATCGCCACCAAGATGAGCAAGCCGGTGACCGCTTTCATCGCAGGGCGCACCGCTCCCCCGGGCAAGCGGATGGGCCATGCCGGCGCAATCATTGAGGGTGGAACCGGCTCCGCGGCTGAGAAGATCGCCAAACTGGAAAGTGTGGGCATCCCGGTCGCTCGCCACCCGGAGGAGATCGCGGAGATCGTGGCCGCTCGGTTAGGAGTCCGCGCATAGCCCCTTTCTCCGTTCCCTATCTCCACTTCTCCTGTGGAAGGCGGCGAGGGTAGGGAACGAAAATCTCTGGGGGGTGGAGGGGATTCCGCTGGAGGTTCCATGGGTTGTAGGCCGCCGAAGGCGGCTTACAACCCATGGAAATTCCCCAGAAACGAATCGAAAGGCAAGAGGGAAGATGATCCGGTTCGACAGAGTCTCTAAATCCTTCCACACACATCGCCAGCGTCCTCGCTCCTTTCATGAGCTCTTCATCGAAGGCTGGCGGCTCAGGCGGCGCTCCCCGGATGTCTTCTGGGCGCTGCGGGATGTTTCTTTTGAAATTCAACCCGGGGAAACGGTCGGGCTGATCGGACCGAATGGGGCAGGCAAGAGCACGGTCCTCAAGTTGGCCGCGCGCGTCCTGGAGCCTACCTCCGGTCGGGTAGAGGTCCGAGGACGGGTGGCCGCCTTGCTGGAACTGGGGGTGGGCTTCCACCCGGAGCTAACAGGCCGGGAAAACATTTTCTTAAACGGCGCCTTCCTAGGTATCCCCCGTCGGGAGATGGCACGCCGCCTGGATGCGATCGTGGCGTTTGCCGAATTGGAGGATTACATCGATGTCCCGGTGAAGCATTATTCGTCCGGGATGTATATCCGTTTGGCCTTTGCTGTCTCTGTATATCTAGATGCAGAGATCCTCTTGGTGGATGAAGTGCTGGCCGTCGGTGACACGGCCTTTCAGCGGAAATGTCTAGACCATCTGTTCAATCTTCAACGTTCTGGGGTGACGATCCTGCTGGTTTCTCACGATTTGGATGCCGTTCAACGTTTATGTCATCGGGCGTTATGGTTTGATCATGGCCGGATTCGGATGGAAGGCTCCCCGGCAGTGGTGGTGCAGGCTTATCTCGATCAAGTCCGCCGGCGGGACGAACGGGCTCTGGAAGCCCACAACCGAGGGAACGCTTTCCCCCGCTGGGGGAGCGGCCGCCTGCGCATTGAGCAGGTCTACCTCACCGACGCCACGGGGGTGGAGCGTTATCAGTTTGAGACAGGGGAGACCATGCGCATCCATCTGCGTTATCGCGCCGTGGAGCGGATCGAGAGGCCCGTTTTCGGATTGGCCATTCATCGTCACGATGGCGTGCATATCTGCGGCCCCAACACGGCCTTCTCCGGGTTCCAGATCCCATGGGTGGAGGGGGAAGGGGAACTCATCTACTCGATCGCTGCCCTGCCTCTTTTGGAAGGGACTTACCTGATCTCTGCCTCGGCAACGGATGAACGGGACGTGGAGGTCTTCGATTATCATGATCGTGCTTATGTGTTTCGAGTGGTTCGAGGGCATCATCCAGAGCGCTATGGGCTGTTGACGATGAACGGCCGCTGGGAGCATGAACGGCTGTCGATCCCTCACGGCGTTCCCTCTCGGCACTGAAGTTCGGACACGAGTTGGGACATCGAGCGAGTGGGGTCCTCACCCCGCCTCCAAGGCCGCGTTGCGATCCAGGGCTTTTCATGTTTTGAGGGTTTCTGGGGTTGGGCCGGGGGCCTTCGGCCCCCGGCCCAACCCCAGAAGTTCTCCCCCCTCCCCGCGGCCCTTCGGGCCGCGGGGA
>DATMAC010000295.1:0-9014 GCA_035573655.1 Thermoflexus sp. | reverse complement strand
GGGGATGAAGGGGGGCCTTCCCCACGGACAGGACAGGTCGTTACCCAGAGCCAGTTTTCAGACACGCTCTCAAGACCGATAGGGTGACGGATGAGGTAAAATGCTTGCAGCAGGACTAGCGAACAAGGGGAAGAGGTCGATCCGATGAGGGGCGTGGCGCCACAATTAGATGCCCGGGTGGACTCCTTGCTCGTTCTGACTTTGTTTTGTCTTCGGTTATCTCGCCCAACAGCCTACGGAGCATTAAATCTGAAGTCCCCTTTGTTTTCTCAGTGAGGACCAAAACCAAAAATCCGAGCTGGAAGAGGCAGTAGTTCGAATTCGCCAAGGGGGTCTTTGATGGCGCACGAGGAGCCACGTTACACGGCGTATGATCGCTTCGCATGGTGCTACAATCGGTACTGGGGCGATCGATTCAGCAACCAAGTGCTCCCGATCCTGGAAAGCGTGTTGTTGCCCCGCTTGCCCGCCCAGGGGAGGATCCTCGATCTCTGCTGCGGGACCGGGCATTTGGCTCGGGCGCTGGCCGAACGCGGATACCATGTGACGGGGATCGACGGATCCGAGGAAATGCTGCGCTACGCTCGTGAAAACGCGCTGGGAGTCCAATTCATCCTCGCCGACGCCCGCTGGTTCACCCTGCCCACTTCCTATGACGCGGTCATCTCCACCTTTGACAGCCTGAACCACATCATGAGTTTAGAAGAGTTGACGCAGACGTTTCGCAACGTTCATGCCGTGCTGGAAAGGAATGGGCTCTTTCTATTCGACTTGAACATGGAGGAAGGATACCAAACCCGCTGGCGAGGATCCTTTGCCATCGTGGAGGAAGATCACGTCTGTATTGTACGGGCGCGCTACGATCCGGAGCAGAAGGTTGGCCAAAACGAGATCACCATGTTTCGGCTGGAGGGCGGCGTCTGGCAGCGTTCGGACCTCACCCTCTCCCAGCGGTGTTATTCGGAGAACGAGATCCGCGCGGCGTTGAGCGAGGCCGGTTTTCAAGAGATCGTGACCTACGACGCCGAAAAGGATCTGGGCATGAGGGGGAATGTCGGTCGGACCTTCTTCCTCGCCCGTAAGGGATGACCCCAGAAACGACGCCGTTCGTTTCCCCATGAGGGCTTTTGGGAGCCTTCCCCTTCCTCTTGCGGGCTCCGACTCCTCAATGGGATGTGGGCGCGCCTGTGAGAGACAGCCTTTGTTGCGAAGATAAAAATTTCTGTGAGGGGTGGGCCGCTTACGCGGCCCACCCCTCACAGAAATTCCACAAATCGAAAGCTCGCCTTGACCTGTAAATGCGGAAGGACCCTACCCCCCTTGATCCCCCTCCCCACGGCCCTTTGGGCCGTGGGGAGGGGGGATAAAAAAATTCTTGGGGGGCCGAGCCGCGCGCCGAAGGCACGCGGCTCGGCCCCCTAAAGTCCTTATCTGGAAATCCCTACACCGTCCGAGGAGATTACCGATCAATAGATAGTTACCAGCCTTCCGTGGACGGCCCCGCCGTTCACGCGAGCTGGCGGATTTCGGGGTAGCGCCGGTGGGCCCAGAGCATATAGCCCAAGCTGACCAAGGCCCCCAGGGCCACGGTCGCCGGCGCCCCCAACGCGCCGGCCATCAGGCCGGCCTGAAGCCCGCCCAGGCGCATCATCGCCTGAAAGGAGAGGGTATATACCCCCATTACCCGTCCCCGCACGGAATCCTCCACATGCACCTGGATCAAGGTGTTGGCCAAGGCATTCTGCCACACGAAGGCAATCCCTGTGAGGACCAAGAAGCCCAACGCGAGGAAAAACGATCGGGACATGGAAAAACCGAGCAACGCGATGGGGAACCCCAGGTTCCCCCATGTCAACATCCACCCCCGCCGACCCGTATCCCCGTAGGTGGCGGCCAGCAAGGCCCCGGTTACCGCCCCAACCCCCACCGCCCCCATCATCAAGCCGTAAGCCACCGCCTCCGGCTGCTGGCACGAGAGGAGCACCCCTCCCAGGCGGCCCTCCGCCGTCATCCGACAAAGGGCCTCCACCACCGGCGCCGCGCTATCCCGAAGCGAGGTTCGGGCGAAAACCGGAAGGAGCGTGGTGTACGGCATGGATAGGAAGGCGGAAACCGCGACCATGCTCACCAGGCCCTGCAGGATCGCATCCGACCGGATGCGGGCCAGCCCGGCCCACGGATCCACCGAGGTCCCCAATTGACGCTGGCGGGAGGATGAAGACGGCAGCCGCATCGCCACCAGACCCCCGATCACTGCGAGGAACGAGAGGCCATTCAAAAAGAACGCCATCGCTTCCCCCAGCGTGGCCACCACCAGACCCGCCAAGGAGGGGCCGATGATCCGGGCGAAGTTGAAGAGCGAGGAGTTCAAGGCGATCGCGTTCCCCAAGTCCTCCTCCCCCACCATCTCGACGACGAAAGCCTGGCGGGCGGGGACATCCAGCATCTGAAAGGCAGCGAGCAACATCGCCATCACCCAGACATGCCAGACTTGGATGTGGCCGCTCCAGATCAGCCAGGCCAGGAGAAAGGCCTGGCCCATCATGAGCGATTGAGTTGTGACGATCAGCCAGCGCCGCGGGAACCGATCCGCCAAGCTCCCCCCGAACAGAGCGAGGGGGAGGAGAGGCAGGACCGAGAGGCCGTTCATCACGCCCAGGCCCACCGGCGATCCAGTGAGCCGGTAGACCAGCCAGTTCTGGGCGATGGTCTGCATCCACGTCCCACTGAGGGAGATCAGCTGGCCGATGAAATACAGCCGGTAATTCCAGTGTCGGAGCGCTCGGAAGGGATGTCGCGCGCGATGGGTCATCATCCGGTTGCGTTCCAATACAAGGTAGCGCCATCGTCCGGCCGGACCACAAACAGCGTGGGCTGCCGACCGAAGCGATCCAGGTAGGCACGCGTCATGGCCTCGCCGGCGGCCGGAGCGGCTTCCCGCCGCACCACGGCCAGGATGCTACCCCCGAAGCCCGCTCCGGTCAACCGGGCGCCGTACACACCGGCCACCGAGCCGGCCGCCTCGACCAGGGTGTCCAGCTCGGGAGCGCTCACCTCATAATCGTCCCGCAGGCTCCGATGAGAGGCGTAGAGCAAAGCCCCGAAGGCTTGCAGATCCCCCCGCTCCAGCGCGGCAACGGCTTGCAGGACCCGCTCGTTCTCGGTCACCACGTGCCGGGCCCGCCGGTAGATCAATTCCGGAAGCTCCGTCCGAGCCTCCTCCAGCTGCGCCGGCGTCACGTCCCGCAAGGCGCGGATCCCGGGGTACCGTGTCCGAAGCCGGTCCACCGCCTCCTCACACTGCGCCCGGCGCTCGTTGTACGCGGAAGCGGCCAGCGCCCGGCGCACCCCGCTGTCGGCCACCACGATCACCGTTTCCTCCGGGATCGGCACGGGGCGGGTTTCGAGGGAACGACAATCGATGAGCAGCGCGCATCCACGCCGGCCGAACAGGGCCGCCATCTGATCCATGATCCCGCACCGCACCCCCACGAACTCGTTCTCCGCTCGCTGGCACAGGCGGGCCAGCTCCAGCCGAGACCTCTCATGGCCGCCCAACGCCGTCCAGGCGACGGCGAAGGCCACCTCCAGCGCGGCGGAGGAGCTTAACCCGCTGGCGATGGGCACATCCCCCGCGATGGCGGCCTCCAGCCCGGGAAGGCGCATCCCGGCCTCCTCCAGCGCCCACGCCACCCCGGCCGGATACGCCGCCCACCCTCGCAACATCCCCGGCCGCAGTTGGTCGATGGAGAACTCCGCTTCTTCCTCGAAATCGGCTGCCACCAGGCGAACTCGCCGATCCTTGCGGGGGCGGGCCGCTACCCAAATCGCCCGGTCGATGGCGATAGGGAGGACGAACCCCTCGTTGTAATCCGTGTGCTCTCCGATGAGATTGACCCGGCCGGGGGCTCGGGCCCGCAACACCGGTCTCTCCCCGAAGCGCTCTTGAAACACGTGGATCGCCCGCGCCTCTGCCGCGATCGTCACGGCTGCTCCTCCTCATCGGACCGAAGGATGGAACCGCCGGAAATGGCTGCCCTTCGGCCTCCCCCGGCGACCGCCCACTCCATCATAAAACTACGGATTCTTCCTTGCGGCAATTCCAGTGCCCATGCCTTCGGAGCAGTCTCCCCGCAAGGTGTGGATGATCGGACCACCCAATCAAGCGGACAACCCGCCCTTTCGAGGGATCCGTGTAGGGGCACCCCTTGTGGGTGCCCCTACACGGTCATATCCCATTGAAACCCTCCATAGTCGGAGCTTGCCTTAGGCCTTATCGTCCCCTGTTGGTAATCGGGAAAGCACCACCTGCCTTCATCAACCCTCTTTTGGCCGGGCCTGTTGTGACCGGCTATACTGGAGTTGGAGGGAAGATCCATCCGATGCACGAATTGGCCATCACCCAGGGGATCCTCTCCGTGGTCCTGGAAGCCGCAGAGGCGGCGGGGGCGCGGCGGGTGCTCGCCGTCGATCTGATCGTCGGCGCCCTCACCGGCTACGTCGACGATTCCATCCGCTTCTACTTCGATCTGCTCAGCCGAGGGACGCTGGCGGAGGGCGCCGCCCTGCGGATCCGGCGGGAGCCCGGAGAGGGGTGCTGCCAGGCGTGCGGGGCGCGGTTCCCGGTGGAACCCCCCTTGACCCCTGTCTGCCCGCTCTGCGGCAGCCCCCAGATTCAAGTGGAGGGCGGGACCCGTTGCCTGGTGGAGCGCATCGAGGTCGAAGATGGGAACGAACATCCCGGTGGTGAAGGCGATCCTTCAGGCCAATGAGGCGGTGGCCGCCGAGAACCGGGCGGCCTTCGACGCCGCCGGCCTCCTGGTCGTGAACCTGATGTCCGCCCCCGGGGCCGGCAAAACCAGCCTGATCCTCACCACGCTCGAGCGCCTCCCCGATGCGCTACGGGTGGGGGTGATCGAAGGGGACATCGCTTCGACCCTGGATGCGGAGCGGATCGCGGCCCGCGGGATCCCAGTGGTCCAGATCAACACCGGCGGCGCCTGCCACCTGGACGCCCCGATGATCCGCTCGGCGCTCGCCCATTTGCCGCTGGCAGCGCTGGATCTGCTCTTCATCGAGAATGTGGGAAATCTGATCTGCCCAGCGGAATTCGACCTGGGCGCTCACCTCAACGTGGTGATCGCCAGCGTCCCCGAAGGCCATGACAAGCCTTATAAATACCCGGGGATGTTCCAAAAGGCCGACGCCATTGTGCTCAACAAGGCCGATCTCCTGGAGCTTCTGGACTTCGATCTCGCCGCCTTCCGACACGGCCTGGAGATCTTGCGGCCGGATCCGCGGCTTTTTATCGTTTCCTGCCGGACCGGTCAGGGCGTCGACGCATGGGTCCAGTGGCTGATGGAGCAACGAAGGGCCCGATCCCCTTCGGCGAACGCAACATGACCACGGAGAAGCGACGGCTGCGGGTGGAAATTCAAGGAGCGGTCCAGGGGGTGGGGTTTCGACCCTACATCTACCGGCTGGCGGTTGAGCTTGGCCTTGCGGGCTGGGTGCTCAACGACACCCGGGGGGTGTTCATCGAGGTGGAAGGCCCCGCCTCCCGTCTGGAGCGCTTCCTGGAACGCCTCCCTCGGGAGGCCCCTCCCCGTGCGCGGATCCACTCGCTGGAGGCCCACTGGTTGGATCCCGCCGGTTATAATTGCTTTGAAATCCGCCACAGTGAGGGGGAGGGCGAGAAAACCGCTCTGGTCCTACCGGACATCGCCACCTGCCCCCGCTGTCTGGCGGAGGTGCAGGATCCGAACGATCGACGCTACCGGTACCCGTTCACCAACTGCACCGATTGCGGCCCCCGCTTCACGATCCTCGAAGCCTTGCCCTACGATCGCCCGAACACCACGATGCGTCGCTTCCGGATGTGCCCGGCCTGTCAGGCCGAGTACGAGGATCCGCTGGATCGCCGGTTCCACGCCCAGCCCAACGCCTGCCCCCGCTGCGGCCCCACCCTGGCCTTTTACGCCCGGGGGGATGGTCCTCCGAACCCTACGGAGGACCATCCGGATTTCCCGCCACGCGTTGAGGAATACATACGGATCGCGCTGGGGGATGCGGCGTTGCGGCATGCCGCCGAGGCCTTGCGGGCCGGCCGGATCGTGGCCGTGAAGGGGTTGGGCGGATTCCATCTGATGGTCGACGCCCGGAACGAGGCGGCGATCGATCGGCTGCGAGCCCGCAAGCCCCGCCGGGACAAGCCCTTTGCCTTGATGGCCCGGGACCTCGATCAGGTCCGCGCGATGTGCTTCCTCTCTCCGGAGGCGGAAGCCATACTGAAGGGGCCCGAGGCCCCAATCGTCCTCCTTCCCCGCCGGCCGGACGCCCCGGTGGCTCCGAACGTCGCTCCGAATAACCCCTATCTGGGGGTGATGCTGCCCTACACCCCGCTCCACCACCTGTTGCTGCAGGAGCTGGATTTCCCGGTGGTGGCCACCAGCGGGAACCTGACGGATGAGCCGATCTGCACCGACGAGTGGGAAGCCTTCCGTCGGTTGTCCCGGGTGGCCGATGCCTTCCTGATTCACAACCGGCCGATCGCCCGTCACGTCGACGACAGTGTGATGATCCTTATGGGTGGCGAGCCCCGCCTGCTGCGGCGGGCCCGGGGCTTCGCTCCGCTGCCGATTTTGTTGAACCGCTCCCTTCCGACCATCCTGGCGGTGGGCGGCCATCTGAAGAACACTGTCGCCCTCAGCGTCGGGCGCCAGGTTTTCCTGAGCCAGCACATCGGGGATCTGGACACGGCGGAGGCGCTGGCGGCCTTCGAGCGGGTGATCTTCGATTTCCTCCGCCTCTATGAGGCCGAGCCGGTGGCCATCGCCCACGATATGCACCCAGACTACGCCTCCACCGTCTGGGCGCACCGCGCCGCCGCAGGGGATCTTCCGCAGCCGCTCAGCCGGCGGGCGCCTTTGCCTCTCATCCCCGTCCAACATCACCACGCCCATTTGGTCGCATGTCTCGCGGACAACGGCGTGGAAGGGCCGGCGCTGGGGGTCACATGGGATGGCACGGGATACGGACCGGACGGGACGATCTGGGGCGGGGAGTTCTTGCTGGGGGATGCCCATGGGTTCCGACGGGTCGCTTCTCTCCGACCGTTCCGCCTGCCCGGGGGGGACGCCGCGATCCTCGCGCCCCGACGGGCGGCCTTCGCGTTGTTGTGGGAGCTGAAAGGGGATGCAGTCTTAGAATGGGAACACCTCGCCCCGGTGCGGGCGTTGCGGCCTAGGGAGCGAGAGATGCTGGCCCAAATGATGGCCCGAGGGGTGAACGCCCCTTGGACTTCCAGCATAGGACGGCTGTTCGATGCCGTCGCCGCGCTGCTGGACCTCCGCCAGGAGATCACCTTTGAATGTCAGGCCGCGATGGCGTTGGAGTTCATCGCGGATCCGCGGGAGGCCGGCGCGTACCCGCTTCCCCTCTCTCCCCAATCGGAGGAGGATGGGCTGCTGGGGGTCTTGGACTGGGCCCCGTTGCTGGAGGCCGTGCTGGAGGACCTGCGCCGGGGGGAGGATCGGACGAGGATCGCCGCCCGGTTCCATAACGCCCTGGTCCAGGCGATGGTGGGGGTCGCGCGAGCGATCGGGGAAAGCCGCGTGGTCTTGAGTGGGGGCTGCTTCCAGAACCGCCTGCTCACCGAACGGGCCGCCCAGCGCCTGGCGGAGGAAGGGTTCACCGTTCTCCTCCATCGCCAAGTTCCCCCCAACGATGGGGGGATCAGCCTGGGGCAGATCCTCATCGCCGCGGCTCATCTTGATCGCCTGTCCTGATCCAAGAAAGGAGGCTCTCGATGTGCCTGGGGGTTCCGGGGAAAGTGGTGGAAGTGAACGATATGACGGCCTTGGTGGACTTCTGGGGGGTACGCAAGCCGGTGATGCTCCATACGGTGGACGAGCCGGTGGCCCCCGGCGATTACGTCCTGGTCCATGTGGGCTTCGCCATCCGGCGCATCCCTCCGGAGGAGGTCGAAGAAACCCTGGCCTTTTATGAGGCGCTCTTGCGGGCGGCGGAGGAGGACCTGATGGCCGCGGAGGTACAGGGTGAGATCCGATCCTCGGAGGAAGCCCCATGATCCCAACGCGCCTTCCGAAGCCCTCCGAGCGTCTGGAGTTCCGCGACCCGGAGCGGGTGCAGGCCTTCCGGCGCGTCCTCGAGCGGCTGTGCGCGGACCTCGAGGAGCCGATCTCGATCATGCACGTCTGCGGCACCCACGAACAGAGCATCGCCCGTTTCGGGATTCGGAGCCTCCTTCCGCCGAACCTCCACGTCATCATGGGGCCGGGGTGCCCGGTGTGCGTGACCGACATGCCGGAGGTGGACGAGGCCGTCTACCTCGCGGAGCAGGGGGTGGTCCTGCTCACCTTCGGGGATATGTTCCGGGTTCCGGGGACCCTCAAGTCCCTGGCGGAAGCCAAAGCGGAGGGGGCGGACGTCCGCGTGATCTACAGCCCGTGGGAGGCCTTGCAGATCGCCCGGGAGACCGATCGGGAGGTGGTCTTCTTCGCCACCGGGTTTGAGACCACCGCGGTGGCCACGGCGGCGGTGATCCTCTCCGGCCCGCCGAAGAATTTCTCGGTGCTTTCCGCTCACAAGTACATCCCCCCCGTGATGGAGATCGTGGCCGAGATGCCCCACACCCGCGTCCAAGGGTTCCTGGCCGCCGGCCACGCCGCGACCATCACCGGATGGAAGGTCTTCGAGCGCTTTGTGGAGCGCCATGGCATCCCGGTGGTGGTCGCCGGGTTCGAGCCCCTGGATATCCTCAGCGCGCTGGTTCAGCTGGTGGAGCTGATCCGGCGGGGCGAGAAGCGGGTGGTGAACGCCTACCCCCGCTGTGTCACACCGGAGGGCAACCGCAACGCCCAGCGGCTGCTCTGGGAGGTGTTCGAGACGGAGAGCGGGGTCTGGCGGGGGATCGCCTACGTGCCCAACGGCAACCTCCGCCTGCGCCCAAAATACGCTTGGGTCGACGCTCGGGTCCGCTTCGACATCCGCCT
>DATMAC010000294.1:0-4391 GCA_035573655.1 Thermoflexus sp. | reverse complement strand
TTTATGGGCCAAGGAGGTGGGGCTCACGCTTCAGGTTCGTGCCCGGCGCCTGGATGGGACCAGCCCGCCGGCTGAGATCGATATCCCCGATGGCTATCGAAACTTTCCTTATCAAGCCAGCAGCCTGACCTTCCCGACCCCCGGCTGTTGGGAGGTGGAGGGGATGGCGGGGCCCCATCGGATCCGCTTTGTGATCTGGGTGCTGCCAGCGGACCAGAAACCGATAGGGATTCCGTAACCGGAGGGTTGGATGTTGAACCGCTTCTGGCAATTCACAGCGAGTGTCGGATTAATCGCCTTGGGGATAGGGCTCGGGTTCCTTATGGTCAACCCGTGGCTGATTTTTCTCCCCTGGGCCCTGTGGCTCGGTTGGCTCCAGGTGGGCAGCCTCTGAGGTCTTTCGCTCGTAGGAGCGCTGACTCCCCTCGGGCAGGGGAGCAAGACCCGTTACCTCTATCTTCAGGCTCTGGCGGCGCATACAGGCGGCAGTATGATGAGCAGCGTCCTGGTGGGCGGTCTCATGGGATGGCTTGGTGGCCGAGGGATTGGTCAGCTACCTGCCCACGTCCTCTGGCTAGGCCTGGCTGGGCTGAGTTTGGCCTTGGCCTGGCGCGAGTTTGGAGGGCTTCGCTTCCCTATTCCCCAATGGCCTCGGCAAACGAAAAAAACGTGGTATCACCGCTTTGGTGCGGTGGGGGCAGCCTGGTGGTGGGGGATAGATCTGGGCTCAGGCCTAATCACTCGGGTGACCTTCTCAGGCTACTGGTTGTTGGTTCTGGCAATCCTGTTCCAAGGAACACCCGTATATGGCGGGCTCGTGCTGGGCTTGTATGGGCTGGGAAGGGCATTGGCGGTGGGGATCCCACCTGTTTTGTTAGGGGAAATGCACATTGTAAATATGTTAAATCTACTTTTAGATCAGAGGCCCCGTCTACATCGCTGGCATGGCTATGGGCTGGTGGGGTTAGCCCTCGGGTTAGCGCTTCGTGGAATGATCGGTCATCTCTCTTATTGATGGCATGGGAGGACAACGAAGGATTGAAGGGCCCGAATGGGCATCCCCTCCCGCCGAATCCAGCCCCCCACGGCCGGCATCGAGCGCCGATCGTCGAGGATCGGCCTCGCTGCTGGGGTCGGTTCTTTAGTATCTCTTTTTTCACCGGCACGATTTGATAAGGTATGCGCCTGTCGTGTGCCACCATCGTCCTCTTCCTGCGGGGATCCTCCAAGGTGTCCCCACCTGGCCGTTGGCCGAAGCGCTGGGCGTCGGTAATGAGACCTTGCTCCAGTGGTGAGGCCGGATCCAGACGCTGGAGCGGGTCCAGCTCCCCACCGACCCCCTGCCCGATACGGAGGTGGAAAGCGACGAAATGTTCCCGAATGCGGGGGGAAGGGAATCCCGCATCCGGACCCGGCCGACCCCCTCGCCAGCATGCCAACCGACGGCGTGGGATAGGGACGAGAAGAACGACCGCCTGCCAATTCGGGGCCTCGTCGGTCGGACACCGGGTCAGGTTCCTCTGACCGTTTGGGAAAGTCCCCAAGTGGCCATCATCCAACCTCTAACCGGGAAGAATTTTTATAAACACCACCAAACAGACCGGAAAAATGGGCAGATTGGTGCAAAGGCTTCCCATCGTACATAACAATGAACTCCTCTCTTGGTTGACTTTGTTCTGCCCGATGCCTCCGGCCCGCGTTGGCTGGCTGCTCTCCGCCTCGTCCATTCGGATCTGACGGCGGTCCTTCTCGTGGAGGATCTCCATCCGGCGGTCCTGGCCTTAGCCGCACGGGCGGGCGCCTGTGCGGCGCTGTGCACCGTCCTTCCCCAAGCTACCCTGCGGGCGCGCCTGCGGGCCTTCCTGGCGGGGAAGCTCACCTGGACCCCGGCGGAGCGGCGATGGGCGGAGCGATGGTGGGCGCGGTGGGGAGAGCCCTGGGCAGGGTTGTCCCCCCGCCAGCGGGCGGTGGCGCTGGGGATCGCCCGGGGCTGGAGCGACAAGGAGATCGCGGGGGCGCTGGGGTGCCGGCCGACGTCGGTGCGGACCCATTTGGGGGAGGTTTTGAGGCGCCTGGGGCTGCCGGACCGGGTGGCGGTGCAGGAGTGGGTGCGAAGGGGGCGGCTGGACGATCCGTGGATGGCCCCCCTGCTGGATCTGGAGGATCCCCCGCTTCTGGGGGAGGGGGTCCTCAAAAAATGAAGAGGGGAAGATTAGAAATTCCTTAAAAAATGAGGAAGACAAGCAAGAAACAGAGTGCTAAGATAAGGGCAAGAGTAGGCATTCGCGCGGGATTACCGAATTACAGGAGGTTCGAGATGTTTATGAAGAGGGATGGCCGTCAGGGATGGAGGCTCCTGGCCTTGGGGCTGCTGGTGTGGCTGAGATTGGGCGAGTGGATTCTGAGTTCGAGGAACCAACGGGAACAGAAAGCCCAAAATCATTCCTGTTTACAACGGAACATTTAAAATTCATTATATCTGATGCAAAGCAAAAAGAGGAGCGCCATGAAAAGCATTAACATCCATAAGTTGTTCTTTTAAATTCTCGTGTTATTGAGTGTAAGCCTCATAGAACACTCAAGCGTGAGAGCTAATCATGGTTATGCAATACATAACGCAACCGAACAGAATCCCGGCAATTGGTATGGAAGTCGCGCGACTATTGACTGGACTAACCCCAACCTGAACAGTGGACAGTGGGTATATATGCGAACTGCAGCTGCACATTATGTTCAAGGTTATTGTTTCCGATATAGCGAGATTGGATGGTACAAAACACATAGCGGATTAAAAGGATTGATAGTTTGGGATAGCGGTTGTAGTCGTAAAGATCTTATTTTCAATATTACACCAGCAACTCACATTTATAGCCAACAGTACTTTCAATCAGGAGGAGTAGATCGCTATGCATGGTATGTAGACAACTATTACATTGGTAGCGGACAAACTAATTTCTCTTATACCACGACCGTCGTGTGTGGTGGAGAAGTGGCAACTGGTGTCGAGTCTATGGGTAACACACGGTGTGGGTCTAATTACAAGTTGATCAAAAACACTGATGGAACTTACATTTTTGTTCTCTGGGGAGGACATATCAATTATGTGGATGATCCACCGTATTACAACACCAATGATCCGTCTGATCCTAACAACTCTTTCTTTTCGCTTCCATAATCGAGAGAATTAGGGAGGAACAATAATGAAAGGATATAGCTCTTACTTCAGTATTGGCATCACGCTGAGCCTTCTGATTGCTATCGTTGCTATATTGATAATTAAGAACGCTCAAATCCAACCACGAACTCAACAAGACATCGTATTGGAAAAAGCAATTGAGTACGCTCAAAGCCGTGGGTTACAGGGGCGCCCTACAAAGTTCGTTATGAAGCAGACGACTCTCTCCGAATGGTTCTCTTTAGTTGGGTTCCAACCAGGTGCTGACGCTATTAAAGTGGGACTTAATCTTAACAGGGCGATATGGATAGTGGTGATGAAAGGTGATGTTGAATGGCGTGGGCCCGGGCGGCAAACAGATGGACTTGGCAACAAATTTGATAGCATAAGTATTGCTTTAAGTGCGGATACTCTTGAGTATATAGGAGCATTTTCAGCCGGACCACATGAAGCATTGCCATTAGGTGGCTGGTGGTCAAGCGATAGGTGATAAATTGTAACAGAGTATGGTCAGCCGACGGCGGGCACCCGGGCAGGCGATGGGACCGCCGTCCAGCCGATGAGCCACTGCCCCGGGTGCAGCGGGAACTGCTGGCTCGGACCTTATGAGATCGATTGCCAGGCATGCGCCGAGCTGGATTGGGTGTGCGTGGCCGCATGTTGTTTCGCCTGCCGCGGGGATTGCCTTGCCTGCGCTGGGGGCAACATCGTCGCGTGCGTGCTCTGCATGGCGTGTGTGGCAGTATGGTGCCCACTCTGCGTTTCATATCTCTGCTGTCGGCGATGGGTCCACGACTGTTGCGCCTGCGGACCATGCCCAGGACCCTAGGGAGGGCTTCATCATGCTGAAAATGGTCAACTGGGCCTTCCTACTCGGAGTGCTCACTTTCGCCCTCGTCGCCCCGGAGAGCCCTTTTCTGGACAGGCCGCTGTTGATCGGATATGTGCTGGTCTCGATGGTCGATCCGTTGTTCTGGGACGGGCGGATCGCTCGCTATCGTCTTCCTTTTCGCCTGCCTGCAGAAGCCATCCTGATCCTTCCTATCGGGCTCGCCCTGTTTGCCACTACACGAGCTCGCTGGCACGCCATGGAAGGGCCTGACTGGCTGCGGCTGGTTATTGGGTTTGCCCCTCTGATTACTCACCTCCATGGCCTGCTGATAGCTCGATGGAAGAAGCCCCAGAAGGCCACCTAATACCAAGGGGAGTATTCGGC
>DATMAC010000293.1:0-3028 GCA_035573655.1 Thermoflexus sp. | reverse complement strand
GGGAGGGGGGATCCAGGGGGGTGGGGTCCTTCCGCTGCCTACAACCATCCCCAACCAAACCAGGACCAGCCGGAATAATTACCAATCGGTGTTTTCGCCCCTTTTGTAAGGACACCCTTGGTGGGTGCTCTTGGGGCGGGCATAAGGCCTGCCTCTGCGTTAGGCGTTCGCGTCATTTTGTGAGGGCGCCTTTGGGGTGAGCGCAGGGTCCGCCGTGACATCCGGTCTTCGCCTCGATTCGATTGACGCCTTTATGGATATAGTGTTAACTTACAATTGCGGAAGTCGGGACGATGGTCTCTCCATTCCCATACGAGAGGTAGGGGCTTTCTCGAGTTCGGAGGGCTGTTCGCCCACGTAGCAAGCAGGTCGTGGATCAGTCAGGCGAAAACAGGAACGGTGATCCTTACTCGCCCATTCCCTGAGTGAGTAGATCGCTCCAACGGAGGGCTGGGGATCCAGGCCTTCCGATCGAAAGTGGGGGCAATTATGGGGCTTGAGGAGATGAAGTGCGTTCCATGTCGTGGCGATGAACCACCCCTCGCGGAGGATGAGATCGCCGCATTGCTCCCCAATGTTCCGGAATGGCAGGTGGTGGTGCGGGAAGGAATCCCCCAGCTGGAGAGGACCTTCCGTTTTTCAAATTTCCGGGAAGCCCTTCGGTTCACAGTGGAGGTGGGGGAGCTCGCAGAGGCTGAAGGGCACCATCCCGTTCTGATCACCCGTTGGGGAAGGGTAACGGTGACCTGGTGGACCCACAAGATCCGTGGATTACATCGAAACGATTTCATTATGGCTGCGAAAACGGACGCCCTTTATGCCCAGCGGTTTTTGCGCGAACGCTCAGAGTGACACGATGAATTCCTTCAGAGTGATGGGATACCAGTTCAGCAGCCCCCAATTTTCGGGGCGGAGCGGAGCACCTTTGGCGCCCGGCTCCACCCCAAAGCCCCTACGAGGAAACCGATCAGGGCGGGAGCGTTCCTCGAATGGCTGAGATGATCTTAGTAGTTGATGATGATCTGCAGACCGTTAAACTGATCAGCTTGATGCTTCAGCGGAAGGGTTACCGGGTCACCCCGGCGACCAGCGGCGCCCAGGCCCTGGCGAAGGCGGAGACCGAGCAGCCGGATTTGATCATCCTGGATGTGATGATGCCGGATATGGACGGGCTGGAGGTCTGCCGGCGCCTGCGGGCGAACCCGCGGACCTCTGGGATCCCGATCTTAATGTTCACGGCGAAGGCCGCTGTAGCGGATAAGATCGCCGGGTTCCAGGCGGGCGCGGATGATTACTTGACCAAGCCGGTTCATCCGGCGGAGTTGATCTCCCGCGTGGAGGCCCTGCTGCAGCGGGCCGCCCGTCTGAAGGCGGAGGCCACGGCAGGGGTTCACGCTGCCACCATCGGCTTCCTGGGGGTAAAAGGGGGTGTGGGAACCTCCACAGTAGCTCTGAACACGGCGGTGACCTTGGCGCAGGGCGCTGGCCACCTGCCTCCTACGGTTCGGACTCCACCGCCGGATTTCCGTTATCCACGGGTGGTGCTGGCAGATGTGGCCCCGCACGGCGGATTGGCCTACCTGCTCCGGCTCTCCCAGGCCCTGGGGTTGCCCAATGTCCTCGCGTATCCACCCCAGGAGCTGGACCCGTCGATCATAGAGAAATATCTGACACGCCACGCCAGCGGGTTGAGGATGCTTTTGGCCCCTTACACGCCGCGGCCGATCATGCTTTCCGCGGCTCACGTCCGCACCTTGGCCCGACACCTGAGCTCGCTGGGCGATTATGTGCTCTTTGAGATGGGGCACACCTTGGACGATGGCGCTCGGACGTTGCTGGGGGAACTGCGTTACCTTGTCCTGGTGATGGAGCCCACTCCCCTCGCATTGGTCCACGCGCGGGAGCTGATCCAGGTTCTGTTGCAATTGGGGTGGGTCGCGCAACAGATCGGGCTGGTGATCGTGAATCGGGCGGTTTCAGGGATCGCCTTGACCCGGCGGCAGATCGAAGAAGCGCTCTCGCTGGAGCCCATCGGCTTTATCTCCCCGGCTCCTGAGCTGGCCCACCAAGCCGCCGACCAGGGGGTTCCGATTGTGATGCTTCAGCCGGATGGCTTGCTGGCGGAGCAGTTCCGCGAGCTGGCCCGACGTTTGGTGGCGCTCACGAGGTAAAGATGCCCGTCCAGGCCCGTCATCCTCACCCATGGGATGTTTCGCCGGAAGAGGCGGTGGCGATCCAACAGCAGCTCCGTTCCCTGGTGATCCGTGAGGGCCCTCCGCCGGATCCCGGGGCGGTGATCGTCGGGGTGGACGTCGGCTTCCGGGGCGATATCGCCCGTGCCGCCGCCGTGGCGGTGCGGTTCCCGGACCTTACACCGCTCGCCCAGGCCGTTGCGGAGGTCCCGGTGACCTTCCCATACATCCCGGGCTTGCTGGCCTTTCGGGAAGCCCCGGCGATCTTGGCGGCCCTGAACCGCCTGGCCCTTACCCCGCATTTGTTAATGGTCGACGGCCACGGGATCTCCCATCCCCGGCGGATGGGGATCGCGACCCATCTCGGAGTGTATCTGGATCTCCCGTCGATCGGATGCGCGAAGTCGAAGCTATGGGGGCGTTACGAGATGCCGCCGGATGCGCCGGGCGCGTGGACCCCGCTTTGGGATGGGGAGGAGATCATCGGCGCCGTGTTGCGCACCCAGGCGGGCGCGAGCCCCTTGTTCATATCAATCGGCCATCGGATCTCCTTGGAAAACGCGATCGCGACGGTGATGGCCTGCGTCCGTGGCCATCGGCTCCCGGAGCCCACACGCCTGGCCCATCTGGCGGCTGGGGGTGCGGATGTGGTCTCATCCGCGCGGCAGCCCCGCTTGCTTTGAGTCCACTCATTCTCCGAAGGGCTTTGAGGATGAGGCGGCCACTGAAGGGGTCTCCTCATCCCCAAAATCCTAAGAGAGTGTCTGAAAATTTGCTCTGGGTAACGACCTGCCCTGTAGGTGGGGAAGAGCCCCACCCCCCTGGATCCCCCCTCC
>DATMAC010000292.1:0-21526 GCA_035573655.1 Thermoflexus sp. | reverse complement strand
TCCCGAGCACGCCCCAATCCCGGCGCTGCTCGCCGTCGGCGTTCTGCACCACCACCTGATCCGAGCCGGCCTGCGGACCCGGGCGAGCCTCATCGTGGCCTCCGGGGAGCCTCGCGAGGTGCACCACTTCGCGTGCTTGTTGGGCTACGGGGCTTCGGCCGTCTGCCCATATCTGGCGATCGAGACAGTGGCCGCGATGGCCGCGCGGGAGCGCGAAGGGGGACGCTCGGAGGATCCCGAGGAGGCGGTCCGCCGGTACATCCAGGCGGTCGAGAAAGGCCTGCTGAAGGTCATGGCCCGCATGGGCATCTCCACCCTGGATGCCTATACCGGTGCCCAGATCTTCGAATGCATCGGCCTGGAGCGGGAGTTGGTGGAGTGGGCCTTCGAGGGGACCCCTGGGGTCTTCGGCCCGGTGGGCCTGGAGGAGATCGCCCGGCGGGCTCAGACTTGGCACCGGGCGGCCTTCGAAGCCGAAACCCTGGAGCTCCCCTCCCCCGGCTTCTACAAGCACCGCGCCCGTGGGGAGTTCCACGCCCTGAACCCCGAGGCCATCCGCGCGCTCCAAGAAGCCGTCCGCACCCCGGATGCGTTGGGGGAAGGCTTCCCGCAGGCCTACCGACGGTATCGGGATTTCGCCGCCCATGCCCATCGGGAGCCGGTGGACCTGCGGGATCGATTGCGATGGCGGAGCGACCGAGCTCCGATCCCCATTGCGCAAGTGGAGCCAGCGGAGGCCATCCTGCGCCGGTTCTCCACGGCCGCCATGTCCCACGGAGCCCTCTCCCCGGAGGCTCACGAAGCCCTGGCCATCGCCATGAACCGGCTGGGGCTGCGCGCCAACAGCGGGGAAGGTGGGGAGGACCCGGCCCGCTATGGCACCGAGCGCAACTGTCGGGCCAAGCAGGTGGCCTCAGCCCGCTTCGGGGTCACGCCGTACTATTTGATCTCGGCCGAGGAGCTCCAGATCAAGATGGCCCAAGGCTCCAAGCCGGGAGAGGGCGGGCATCTCCCGGCGACGAAGGTGACGCCGGAGATCGCGCGCCTGCGCTTCGCCCAACCCGGCATCGATCTGATCTCGCCGCCGCCGCACCACGACATCTACAGCATCGAGGATCTGGCCCAGCTGATTTATGATCTCAAAGCCATCCACCCTCAGGCCCAGGTCTCGGTCAAGCTGGTCTCCACCGTCGGGGTGGGCGTGATCGCCGCAGGGGTGGCCAAGGCGGGGGCCGATATCATCCTCATCAGCGGGCATGCCGGGGGCACCGGTGCCTCCCCGTGGTCCTCCATCAAGAACGCGGGAATTCCATGGGAGATCGGGCTGGCGGAGGCCCACCGGATGCTGGTCGCGTGCGGGCTGCGGGACCGGGTACGGCTGCGGGTGGATGGGGGGCTCCGCACCGGCCGGGATGTCGTGGTCGCCGCCCTGCTGGGGGCCGACGAGTTCTCCTTCGGGACCGTCCCCCTGATCGCTTTAGGGTGCGTGATGGCACGGGTGTGTCACCAGAACACCTGCCCCACCGGGGTGGCCACCCAAGATCCGGAGCGTCGGGCGAAGTTCGCGGGACGCCCTGAGCACGTGATGGCCTATTTCCAGATGGTGGCCCATGAGGTCCGAGAGATCCTGGCATCGATGGGATACGCCCGCCTGGGGGAGATCATCGGGCGGGCGGATCTACTGGAGGCCTTGGACGATACCGTGGACTGGGAGGCCGTGCTTCGCCCCGCCGCGCCGCCGCCCGAGGTCCCATCCATCCCGCGGGTCTGGTCCTTCTCCCTCAACGACCAAATCGTCCGCGACGCGGTTCATTCCCTGATGGAAGGCCGTCCGACCCGCCGGATCTATCGGATCAGGAACACGGATCGCGCTGTGGGCGCGCGGCTGGCGGGGGAGATCGCCCGACGCTACCGTGAGGCGGGGCTGCCGGAGGGGACCATCACCCTGATGTTCATCGGCGAGGCGGGGCAAAGCTTTGGAGCCTTCGCTCACCGGGGCATGCGGCTGATCTTGATCGGCGCCGCCAATGATGGTGTGGGCAAGGGATTGGGAGGAGGCGAGATCATCATCCGCCCGCCCCACGACCTGCGGGACCCCTCGCCGGTGCTGATCGGCAACGCTGCTCTCTATGGAGCCACCGGCGGGTGGCTCTTCGTGGCCGGGTGGGCCGGCGACCGCTTCGCCGTGCGCAACAGCGGAGCATGGGCGGTCGTGGAGGGCGTGGGCGATCACGGGTGCGAATATATGACCGGGGGCGGTGTGGTGATCCTCGGCCCGGTGGGGGAGAACTTCGGGGCTGGGATGACCGGCGGGGTGGCCTATGTCCTGGATGAGCGCCGGGAGTTGGAGCGGCGTTACAACCCCCAGCTCGTGCGTATCGATCCCGTGGGGAGCCCGGAGGAGATTGCCTTCCTCCAAGGGATACTGGAGCGGCACCTCCAGCTCACCGAGAGCCCACGAGCCCGGGCCCTGCTGGCACGCTGGCCGGAGCCGGTGGCGGACTTCCGCCGCGTGCTCCCGAAAGGCTTAGCCGCCCCCTACCTCCCGACGCAGGAGCTTCTTTCCGCGCAGCCCTCAGCGCTTGTTCCTGTTCCGATACCCTTCCAATAGAAGCATCTGTTTATGGATCCCGGAATGCACGAAGGAAAAGCATCCCAATCCCCCACGTCGATCCCAACATCGCAATCGCCGCGCCCATCCCTCCCCAGAGGGGGATGAGCAGCCCGTTCAGCGCAAGGTTCAAAAAGGTTCCGAGGAGGAAAACCCGGAAGAGCCGATTGGAACGCCCCCGGGCGATCCAGAGGGCAGCCCCCAGGCTGGAGAGGAAGGCGGGGGGCCATGCCCAGACGAGCCCCCGCAACATCGGGATCGTCGGCTGGTAGGCGGCTCCGAAGGGCAGGCGGATCAATGGGTCGGCGAGGAAGGTCAAGCCGAGGGCAGCGAGGGTCGCCATCCCAAGAGTGCCCACCAGGGCCCGCCGGACCGTCCGCTCAGGATGTGCTTCGGTGGCCAACCGGGGGAGCATTGCGGTAAACACCGCGTTGCTCAGGAGCAACCCGGCCTCGTAAAACCGATAAGCGAGGCCATAGAAGCCGGCCTCCACCGGGCCCTTCAGCGTTAGGAGGATCAGGCTGTCGGCTCGCTCGTAGAGCGCACCGACGATCCCGAAGCCCAGCATCTCCAGTCCCTCCCGCGCCGCTTCCGGCGCCCATAGACGCTCCCCTTTCGATCGCCATCTCCAGGGAGCACTGAAGCGCTTCGCCATCCAGCGCAGCCCGATCCCATCCAGCAACAACGCCCCCGCGAAACCTGCCCAGAGCGCCGTCCATCCGTATCGAGCCGCCAACGTCATCCCTCCCAGGCCCACCGTCCGAGTGAGGAACAACACGGTGGCTGCTTGATCCAAGCGGCCAGCGGCGGTCAGGCGCGTGCCGTGCCATGTGATCCATGCCATCAACAGCAACAGGGGTGTCACCAGGGGAAGCTCTCCACGGATCGCAGAGGGGACCCAGCCTATCAGGGCGGCAGGAACGGTCAAGGCGATGAGCAATAGGATCCATCCCATCTGGATCAGGAGATACGTCCGGACCCGAGAGTGCTCAGCGCGGGTCAGATCGCGTGTCATCAAGGCGGATAAACCGCTGCTGACCGCTTGGTGGGCCAGCCGCAACCAAGCCTGAAGGACCGTGAACCGGCCGAAATCGGCCGGCCCGAGCCAGAGGGCCAGAAGGAGAGATTGTAAGAATCCCAGAACCCGTGACCAGCCTTGAGCGCCTCCCCAAAGGACGGAATGCACCCATAGCCCCCTAAGGCGACCGGAGGGCATTACCGGCTCAAGGGGAAGATCAGCGCGCGAGGGCTGCAAACCGGTTCGCGCCACATCCTCCAAAGGGTCCTCCGTGGGGGGTGGGGGCGAGCCGGGCGCTGGATCTGGCTCACCCCTAAAATATTTTTCGTCCCCTCTCCCCACAACCCATTGGGCCGTGGGGGGAAGGGATGAAGAGGAGTAGGGTCATCCCATCTCCGCTCGCAAGCCCTGACGAGAAGAAAACCGGACGAAGCACCACGTCTATCCGGCCCAAAAAAGGGGTTGGGAGGCCACCGCACTGCCAACCCCAACCCCTCTTTTACTCCGCTCAGAAAGCGCGGGTAGTCGCCCCAATCCGTATGAAATTTTTATTGGGACTCGCCCGCCTCGCCGGGCGCTGAGCTGACCGCCACCATTCGGAGTGACTACCAACGCGCCCCATCAGGAAACGAATAAGTGATTCGCGAAGCGCTCCAGCATAGGGACACCGCGGACTTCGTTCTCCAGGAGCGGCGTCATGCCCCGCACCAGCCCGTTGAAAAGCGCTTCGATCTCCTGCAGGTAGCGCGCCTGCATCTCAATGCGATTGCGGACGAAATCGGGGGTGTTCTCGCCTAGGAACGTCCGGTCGATGAGGCCGTTGACGATGACCCCGCCTACCGGGATGCCGAAATCGTGGAACCAGTTGATGAAGCGTCGGATCACGGCGATCGGCAGCGCCTCCGGCAGGGTCACAAAGAAGAACGCCGTGAGCTCTGGATCGGTGATCAGCCGCCGGGCGCGCTCCATCCGATCCCGGAAGCTGATGAGATAGTCCATCAGCGGATCCGGCTCCTCTTTCTTGGTGAACGAGAGCAGCCGGCGCAGGGCTTGAGCCTCCTGGCGGGACTTGATCATCTTGTTTACCCAGAGGGCATAGACCTTGGACATGCCCAGGAGCCGGCGGGCGTTGGCGGTCGGGGCGGTGTCGAAGACGTAGACCTCGTACTCGTCCCGGAACATGAGGTCGATCATGTTCTCGAACATCGCCGACTCCTCGAAGGCCGGGTTCATGGTGGCCGACTCCACGAACTCATCAGCCCGTGTGGAGATCTCGGCGAACTTGAGGAACCACTGGATCTTCTCGCGGATCTCCCGCTTGGAGCGCTCAATGGTGTCCTTGGTATCGATCTCATAAGCCCACAGGTTGGGCACCCCCTCCACCGGCGTCGGCTTCCCGAACACGTTCTGACCCAGAAGGCCTGATAGGCTGTGGACCGGGTTGGTGGAGGCCAAGAGGGTGCGCCGGCCTTGCCGCGCGAACCACAGGGCGGTCGCCCCGGCCATCACCGTCTTCCCCACCCCGCCTTTACCCCCGAAGAACACATACTTCAAACGGGGATGCTCCCGCAGGAAATCGATCATCGTCTTTTCAATGCGAATCATTCCTCCCTCCTCTGCATAAACTTCATGCCTTGTCATTGCCGAACAGCAGGTCGGCGACGCGGGCGATCATGTCCAGACCGGTGACATCCCGCTCCAGTTCGGGAACGTAGGCCAGGACCTGGTTGCCGAAGCGGGCGCGGATCTCCTCCAAATGCCGGCGCTGCATCTCGATGCGGTTGCGGAGGTACTCCGGGATGTTCTGGCCCAACAGCTCCGCCGGAAGCACCCGATTCACCACATATCCGGAGATCGGAACATCGAAGCGGCGGAACAGCTCAGCCGCCTTGATGGTGTCTAGGATCACCATCTCCTCGGGGACCAGGACGAAGAAGAAGGCCGTCTTGCGGCTATCGGTCAGGATGCTGGAAGACATATTGATCCGCTGACGGATATACTGGAGCTCATCCAGGATTCGATCTTCCTCCGTTCGCTGGCGACGGATGCGGGCCACCATCTCCTCATACTCCCGCATCTCCTCCCGCAACTTGGTGATCTTAGAGATCCACTCGTCGTAGACCTTGGCCATGCTCAGGTAATACAGGGCATGCCCCAAGGGGACGAGATCATAGATGTAGTAATCGTAGCGACCCTCGACCACGATATCCACCACGGCGTCGAAGATGGCGCTCTCCTCCATCGCCGGCTCAGCGGAGGCCGCCTGGATGTAGTCCTCGATCTCCTGGGGCACCGCATCCAGGCCATACATGTCCAAGATCTTACGCCGGATCTCCTCCTGGTACTCCTTGATCCGGCGGTCGGCATCGATCTCCTGAGCCCAGAGGTTCGGCATGATCTCCACCGGGCCCTTGCCGAAGATATCCCGCTGGAAGATATCCGAGAGGCTGGCCTGGGGATCCACGGAGAAAACCAGCACCTTATACCCTTGCCGGGCCAACCAGTAAGCCGTGGCGGCGGAGAACGTCGTCTTCCCCAACCCACCTTTGCCACCGAACATAATATAACGGCGTTCCGGGTTCTCCCGGATCAATTGAGCCAGCGCGGTTGCCATTCCACTTCACCTCGCAATAGGATTTGGCTGATCCGTCAGGGTTAGAACATGGCGTCCGCAACATCCCGCTCCCGCAACATGCGGCGCTTCCAGGTGCTGATCTGAGGCACCACATAGGGCAGGATGCGCAGGCTGTAATAGGGCGGCAAAATGGGAACACCGATGAGATCGCCCATGGTGATCAGGATGAACAGATGCTCCATGCTCGCCCGGGTGCGAAGCGCATAGCGGGCCATATCGTGGCTCGCCATACCATAAGTCAACTCCTGTACAAAAGTCAGCACCCGGCGCAACAGGCTCTCTTGAGGCTTTTGCTCCGTCATGTCGTTCTTCCTCCCAGATGGTTTAATTTTCGTCATCAAGGGACGGCAAGCCCCTTTTATCCTAGAATGGTCCGAATTGAAAAAATGAACAAGCGTCATGGTGCTCTTTGATTTTATCTTTTATTTTTTAATGGCCCCCTTCCCACGGCCCCTTGGGCTGCAGAAAGGGGGGAGCACGGGGGCTGGGCGGAGGAGGGGCCAAAGGCCCCCCGACCCCCCAAGCTAAGCCATGGACCAGGCATTCGCTGGATATGCAGCCCGCCCAAATCCTATGGAAACGAGCTCATAGCCCGTGCAGATGGTAATCGTGCTCATCGGTGAACTCCCGCTCCCGCAGCACGCGGCGTTTCCAAGTGCCCAGAATGGGGACCACATAGGGCAAGAGGCGCAAGCTGTAGTAGGGTGGTATGATCGGAAGGCCGATGAGATCGCCGAAGAGGGCCGCGATGAAGAGGTTCTCGGCGGCAGCCCGCATTTCCAGCAGATGCTGCACAATGTCGTAAGCCGCAAACCCATAGAAAAACTCCAGAAACGCCTGACGCCAGGCCCGCCATCGTTCCCCGAGCCGCGCTCGTAAGAGCATTTCGCTGGTCCGTGGTAAATTTTAACATTTTAACGCCGATTATATATTAATTGAGACATCCAGACAAGGGGATGGAAACTATGGGTTGAGGGCTTACCCTATCTCCATCCTTCCCCGCCAGCAGATCATGCAGGTTTAGGATGAATATAGAAGGAGTGGAATCCCACCGATGAAGCGCACCATCCGGATCGATCGAGTGCTCCTCGGGATGATCCTACTGGCCTTCGCCCTGCGGCTTTACCGCATCGCGGTTCAAAGCTGGTGGTGGGATGAAGGCTACAGCACTTATCTGGCCCGCCATGGCATCCTCACCGCCATCCGGATGACGGCGGTGGATATCCATCCTCCATTTTACTACATCTTGCTCTCGATTTGGGGAGGATTCGCCGGCTACACCGAGTTCACCACGCGATTCCTCTCGACGATCTTCGGGATCCTGATCCTCCCCTTACTGTATCGAGTCGGCCGGGAGGGCGCTGGGCGCGAGGTCGGGCTCCTGGCTGCCGGATTGGCTGTGCTGGCCCCGGCCTATGTGTATTACTCCCAGGAGACCCGGATGTATACCCTCTTCGCCCTGGAATACCTGCTCGCCCTCCTGCTCCTGGGTCGCCTCATCAACGCCCGCCATTGGCCCACAGGGACCCTGGCCGCCCTCGGGATCACGGAAGTGGCGATGATGTATACCCATTATTTCTCTGCAGTCGCCGTCGCCTTCCTGAACCTCGCCGCCCTCGTATTGCTCATGCACCAACCCATCGAAGATCGTCGATGGAATTTCCGCCGCTGGGCGCTGACCCAGGCCCTTGTGGTTCTCGCCTATGGGCCCTGGCTCCCCCCGGCCTACCGCCAGACCGGTCAGCACAGCGACGAGCGAGCCACCTTCCCCACTTTCTTTGAATTCCTCTCTTTGACTTGGCACTTCTTCAACATCGGTATCCGGGAAGTCCTGGGGAAGACCGGCGAGCCGCCGCCGCGGCCATGGTTCGTCGCCGCTTCGGCAGCCTACGGGATGGCCTTCGCAGGGGCGCTGCTCCTGGCCGGGCTGGCCGTATGGCGTCGCCGCCTCCCCTCCCGGCCCGTGCTGTGGCTGACCGCATTCACCATCCCCTTGCTGCTGGTCTTCGGCATCACCCGGTGGAAACCCATTGTCCACCCCCGCTACATCCTGATGCTCACCCCGGCCCTGCTGCTTACCGACGCCGCCTTGATGGCCGCCCTCTGGTCGGCGCCCCGGTCGCTCCGCCTGCCCGGCCGGGCCCTGACGCTGACGATGGCGTCAGCCATCGGGGCCACCTTCCTCCAAGGGCTGTGGATCGTTTACTACGACGCGGCCTTCTTCCGGGAGGACGTGCGCGGGGTGGCGGCGTATCTGGACGCGGTGACGACCTCGGAGGATGCGATCGTCGTGGATTCCGAGGAATACACACTCCAGCAATACTACACAGGCCCCTCCCCGATCCAAGGGATCAAAATGCGGGGCCGGGAGGCTGCAGGCCTCGCGGAGCTCCAGGCGGTCACGGCCGGCAAGCGGCGGGTCTTCCTTTTGCACTGGTTCCGTTCAGTGACCGACGACAAGCGCTTCATCCCGTTCCTGCTGGAACGCGCCGGCCGGTTGATCGACCATCGGGAGTTCCCAGGCTATACGCTCTGGGTCTATGAGCTGGAGCGGCCGGTGACGATGCCGCCGCTGCAGCCCGTCTCCGTCAATTTTGGGGACCGCCTATGGCTATCCGGTGTGTTCGCAGAGACAGAAGCCCGGGCTGGAGAAGGGGTGGCGGTGGCCCTCCGCTGGCGGATGCCCGCCCCGATCCCGGAGAACATGAAGGCGGCGGTCGCCCTCCTCGACGCCGGGCGCCAACGGGTGAGCGGGATGGATTGGATGCTCATGAACGACCTTCATCGCTACACCGCCCGTTGGTCCCCCGGCGAGGAGACCACCACCTATTTCGTGGTCCCGGTCCCCCTGGGCGCTCCCCCCGGACCCTATACGCTGACGGTGACGTTGTATCGGGAGCCGGACTTGAAGGGGCTGGACATCTTGGACGAGGCGCGCAACCCCGGCGGCCGATCCCTGACCCTGGGCACAGTGGAGGTCCGCCCACCCCGCCTCACGATGGACCCCTATGGGACGATGGCTGAAGTGCCCCGCATGAAGGATCCGATCCCCTTAGGGGAAGGGCTGCAACTGCTGGGATTCCAGCTGGCTGCTTCCCCCCTGGCCCCGGGGGAGCCGCTGCGGGCGTTGCTGCTCCTCCAGGCCGATCGCCCTGGCCTTCCGGATCAACCCCTGACCCTGGAGATCGCCCGCGGTGAGGAGGTCTTGGGCCGTCAGACGGGGGATCCGGGCTACGACCGCTACCCTGTCTCGCAATGGATCCCGGGGCTTCCGGTGCTCGACCGGCGCGCGGTCTGGGTATCGCCGCAGGCGACGGCGGGGCCGGCAGAGGTGCGGTTGCGCTGGGGGAGGGGTCTGTGGATCTCTCTGGGGACAGTGGAGATCGCCGGACGGCCGCGTCGGTTCGAGCCGCCGCCCTACGACATCCCGGTCGGCCAGCGCTTCCCTGGCTTGGCCGAGCTCGTCGGGATCTCTTTGGATCGCACCCTCATCCGGCCCGGGGACACCCTGAACGTCCGCTTGATCTGGCGGGCGCTGAACGAAGATCCCATCAAGCGCCCTTACGTGGTCTCGGTCCAAGTCCTCAACACGGAAGGACGTCTGGTCGGCCAGGACGACCGGCCCCCGGCCGACGGGGCGGTTCCGACGACCTCCTGGGTCCAAGGGGAATTCATCGAGGATCCCCATCCCGTGGTCTTCCGGGAGCCCCTATCCGGCGAGGGCCGCTTGATCGTGGTGCTCTACGATCCGGACACAATGGAGCGGGTCCGAGCGGAGGACGGGCGCGATCACCTGGAGCTGCCCGTGCGGGTGAAGGGGCCGGACATCCGGTAGGGGCAACCCTTGTGGTTGCCCCTACCGAACAGAGAGGCCACCTGTCGTCAGCGGATCAGCGCCGAAAGGTTGCCCCGGTATTTTTTCCACAACCATGAAATGGGAAAGGCCCAGCCGGTTCAAGGGCGTGCGCTCCAAAAGGTCGGCCAGGCGGCGCAACATGCGGCCCCAGCGGAGATGCCGCCGCGCGATCCGATCGAAGGCGGGGAAGATCCGCGTATGGTGGACGATGCGGATGGGGAGGCCAACGAAGAGGCGGCGCAGGGCGCGCCCGCTGTAGGCCCGCACGTGGGGCGCCAGGCGGTTGCGCAAGGGATCCGGGAGATAGTTGATGAGCGGCGTGTTCCCGAAATGATAACGTCCCCGCCAGTAATGCCCGTGGGTCTCGAAGGGGAACCAGCGGTTCGGGCAGAACAGGAGGATCCGCCCGCCGGGCCGCAACACGCGGACCATCTCGGCCACTGCCCGGCGATCGTCGGCCACGTGCTCGATCACCTCATGGGAGAGCACCACATCGAAGGTGTCGTCCGGGTACGGAAGGGCTTCGGCGGCGGCCACCACCAAGAGGCGAAGCCCACGCGCCTGGGCCTCACGCAGATAATCCTCCTCGATATCCAGGCCGTGGACCTCGGAGGCGAACGCCTGGAGGGCTTCCACATACAATCCGATCCCACATCCATCGACCAGGATACGGGCCGCGTCGAGGCGGGCGAACGATCGCATCAGCTCCAGTCGCCTTTCCTGCCCGGGGCCCCAGACCAAGCTGGGCACCCCGCGCCACGCCGCCTTCTCCTCGGGGATCATCTCAAGGGGCCTCCGGCTTACGAGATCTACAGGACCCAATGTAGGGGCACCCACAAGGGGTGCCCCTACATTGGGTCCTTACTCCACCCATGCATCAGAGAACCGGACGCTTCATCGCCCCGCTCCAGGCGAAACCTGTTGATCGTTAGGCTCTAGGAACCCAGACCCTCATTCCCACTGGCCGAGCTCCAGCCCCCAAGTATAATCCACCCATGGGGCCGTGGCATGCCGCGAGCGCATCGGGATCATTTGCCGCCTCGCTGAGGAAAATCCCCCGTGGGGTGGGAGTGGGCGGAGTTCGAAGCGCGGCGGAGTCCATACGCTGTTCCCGGAGGTTCCTATGGAATACCCGGTATGGGTGGTTCCCTTCCTGACGGCCCCGATGTTGATCCCTCTGGTCGCCATCCCCCACGTCGTCGTGGCCCAATTCGCCGTTGGAGGCGGATTCCTTCTTGCTGACGGGGTGACGTGGGCCTATCGACGCGGTCGGACGGATGTGCTGGCTTACCTCCAGGATCTCGCCCGCTTCTTCGTGCTGCTCACCATCGTCTTCGGGGCCATCACCGGCGTGGGGATCTGGTGGACCATCGGCCTCACCGCGCCCGAGAGCACCAGCGCCCTCATCCATATATTCGTCTTCGGCTGGGCGGCCGAATGGGTGGTCTTCGTGGTGGAGATCCTCTCCGCCTTCGCCTTCTACTATCTCTGGGGCCGCCTTAAGCCTCGGGAGCATATGGCGATGGGTTGGATCTACGCCGCCTCCGCCTGGGTCAGCTTGGTGCTGATCACCGGCATCACCGCCTTCATGCTGACCACGGGGCGCTGGACCCCCGAGGCGGACTTCTTTGTGGCTTTCTTCAACCCCTCCTTCCTGCCCCAAGTGCTGATCCGGACCGGGGGCTCGCTGGCCATCGCCGCCCTCTGGATCGGAGTCCACCTGGCGTTCCGCGCCCCAGAGGCCCTACGGGATGACCTGCTCCCGCGGATCTCGCGGTGGGCCATCGCTGGGATGATCCTCATCTTGATCGGCGGGATCGGGTATTTCGCCGTGTTGCCGGACCACGCCCGCCTGAACATCATGCGCGCCCCGCTCCTGCTGATCATGACCACCCTGAACTTCGGCGCCACCCTCATCGCGTTGGCCGCTTTCGGCCTGGGCCACCTGCGCGGGGGGCGTTGGATCCAGCCGCCGGAGGCCGTGCTGATGCTCCTCATCGGCATCGTGGCCATCACCAGCGGGGAGTTCCTCCGGGAGGGAGCCCGTAAGCCCTATCGCATTGAGCGCTACATCTTCTCCCCAGGCGTCCGCGTGGCCGAGGCCGCTGTTCTGCAGCGGGATGGGCTCATCCCCCACTCCCCGTGGCTTCAGCTTTACCTGCGGGAGACCTTAGGGTTGTCCGAAGAGGCCCTGCGGGATCCAGCCCGCCTGCCCGAGCCCATTAAGGTTCGGGTCGGCGAGGCCCTCTATGCCTATCATTGCTCCTCATGCCATGCGCTGGATGGGTATAACGGCATTCGCCCGCTGATTCAACCGTGGACGGAGGAGATGATCGCCGACGCGATCCGGCACCTGCACCGGACCAACCCGGCGATGCCCCCATGGCTGGGGAACGAATCGGAGCGGGAAGCGCTGATCGCTTATCTGATTGCGCTGCAGAAAGGAGGGCCGTGATGCCGCCAATCCCGAAGCCAGACCCCTTGGGGATGCCGATCCCTGTCGAGTATCTGTTCGCCCTAAAGGTCTTCGGCTTTTTCCTGCATATGGTGTTCATGAACCTGTGGCTGGCCGGGCTGCCCACAGCGGTCGTCCTATGGCGGTTCTACCCCCGGGTCTCTGAACGCCTGATCGCCGCGATGCCCTTCGCCATGGCCTTCGGAATCAACGCCGGGATCGTGCCCCTGCTCTTCCTGCAAACCCTCTACCCCCAGTTCTTCTACCCCGCGACCATCCTGCAGGCCTGGTTCTGGTTCCTCGTCATTCCTCTCCTCCTCATCGCCTACACCGCCGTCTACCTGAGCGCCTTCGGGCGCTGGCGCCTCCTCAGCAGCCTGATCGCCCTCGTCCTCCTCACGTGGATCGGCTTCCAGTTCGCGGCGGCGATGTCCCTCACGGCCCGGCCGGACCGCTGGCCGGAGCTCTTCCGGCTCTCAAGCTCCGCTGGGGGTGTGCACGGTTGGACGATCTATTTGGACCGGGAAGCCCTCCTCCGCCTCGGGCTGATGACGGGGATGGCCTTCGGGACCGTGGGCGCGTTCCTGGCATTGATCGCGGAGCTGGGCCAGCCGGACCCGACCCTTCAGGCCCAAGCCCGACCCATTATCCCCGGGCTCTTCGCCATCGGCCTAGCCCTCTTCGGGATCTCCGGCCTCCTGTACACGCCCTTCGTTGCCACCCACCTCCCTCAGGCCCTCCAGCGGATCGCCGGGGCGAGCCTCCCCGTGGCCTTCCTGGGCGCCGTGCTTTATCGGGCCCGCCCCGGTGCGCTGACCGCCATCCTGTTGGCGCTGCTCCAAGGGATCGTCCTGCTCAGCAACGCCGTCGCCCGCCAAGCGGTTCAGGCTGCGGAACTGGGGCCCTGGGTGGACCTGGGCCGCATCCCCGTTCGAGGCGAGTGGGGAAGCTTCTTTCTGTTCCTCGGAACCTTTATCGTGGGGATCATCGCCATCGGGTGGATTCTGCGGACCGCATGGGTTCGAATCCATGGATAAGCGCCCATAGCGATTGCTTCTTCCATTTTGATTCGGAGCTTCTGCGAAGAGGCGGAAGGACCCCACCCCCCTTGATCCCCCCTCCCTACGGCCTCAATCAAAGTGTTTTGGGGGCGAGCGGGGCGCCTTCGGCGCCCCGCTCGCCCCCAAACCCTCAGGGGATCAAAACCAAACATCACACCTGCATGGAGCACGATTTGCTCGCATTCGAGAACTACAAGGCGGGGAGACCATGACCGGCCTCCCCGCCCCCAGATGCCTTCGATGGAATCATCCACCTGTTACGGCGTCACCGCTGGACAACCGGTCCCCGTGCAGACGATGCGCCCCTGGATGGCCGGCGCCACCGGGCTGTTGGCCTGGATGTAGGCCTCCAGGACTTGGTCCATCAGCTCCCGGGTGGCCGCCCGGCTGATCAACACCGGGTAGCCGTCCCCGCCTGAGGCCATGAAATCGTTCATGGCGATCGTGTACGTCGCAGCCGCCGAGAAGTCCACCGCGGGCCCGGTGCAGGAGCCATCGGCCGCCTGGCGGACGGCGCTCACCACCCGGCTGCCGGGGGAGGCGTTGATGTTGTAAGTGAAGCATAGGCCGGAAACTTGCGGGAAGCGGCCATCCGCGCTGGGCATGCGGGAGACCCCATTCTCCAGGATGGCCTTAAGCTCCGCGCCGTTGACCTGGAGGGTCACCACCGCGTTCCCGAAAGGCAGCACATCCAGGATGTAGCCGCGGCGGATGTTGAAGAAGCCAGTGACCGGATCGACATCCCCCGTCCGGGTGAGGTCCGCCCGGAGGCCGCCCGAGTTGGTGACAGCGAAGTCCACCCCATAGGTGAACCGCATCGCATCCGTCACCAGGTTCCCGATCTTCGACTCACAGGTACGGCCGGCCGCGTTGCCGCAGGCATCGGCCCGGGGGACGAACACCTTGGAGAGGCCGACGATCTGGTTGAGGATAGGGGCGAGCTCAGCCTGCAGCGCATCCAGCCGGGCCTGGATGACGGGGTCCGGAGCCATGCCGATGTTCCACGGCTTGTGGAGGTCGGCCGTCTTGTAGACTGCGGCCTTGGTGTTGGCGTCCACCACAATGCGGACCCGGGTGAAGCGGATCCCCTTGCTCCGGTTCTCCACCACCAAGACCCCGTTGGGCCGCATCGCGTTGACCTGGAAATCCGTGTGATCGCCGATCACCACATCCACGCCGCGGAGGGCATCGGCGAAATCGATGAGCGGGCCAGTGGGGTTCTCGACCGTGCCGCCGGTGGCCCCCAGGTGGCCCAGGGCGATGATCGTCCGGATCCCCATCGCCCGCAACCGATCGATCTCCCGCTGCACCGCCGTCACCGGGTCGAGGACGATGAAGTTCTCCAGGCGGCCGGGGAAGATCAGCTGCGGGATGTCCGGGTTGCTGAAGCCGACCACCCCGACCTTAGCCGCGTCGAACTCGAAGATGTGGGAAGGCTTCCACTCCGGCGGCGTTTGCAACGTGTCCTTGTCGACGATGTTGGCGGAGAGGTAAGGGAAGGCCGCCAGGGGGATCAGCACGGTGCGCAGGTAGGTGGCCCCGCGGTCGAAGTTGTGGTTGCCCAGGCCGTCGGCGCTGAAGCCCATGAGGTTCATCATCTCGATGGTCGGCCGATCCCCGAAGAAGTTGGAGATGGGCGGGGTGGCCCCCACTGAGTCGCCCCCGGCCACGGTGATGGTGCCGTCCCGCGCCTCCGCCCGGTAGCGGTCGAACCAAGCCTTCAGGAAGGCGGCCCCGCCGATGGCGAAGGACGGCCCCACGGTGTCGGCCCGCTCGGAGAGGGGGAGGAGGTTGCCGTGATAGTCGGAGATGTTCAGGATGGTGATCTCCTTCCACTGACCGGGCCGCTCGAAGATCTCATAGAGGATGCGGCCGCTGGCATTCATCGGACCGGGGATCCCCAAATAGAAGGCGATGGTCGGGGCGAAGTCGATGGCCCGCACGCCGGGGACGGTGCGGTGGCGGATGCCTGGCCCGGCGGCGACGAAGGCCGCGCGCATGTTGATGTTGTGCTCCAGGTCCACCAGGTCAGGCATGTAGCCGTGCTGGCCGAAGAAGGGTGCATCGGCGATCTTCACCCCTGGTGTGGCCGCGTCGAACTGATAAGGCGGGAAGAGGGCCACCACCACATCCCCGCTACGGTTCGGGTGCAGGGAGTCCCCGCCGGGGAGATTTCGGAGCTCCTCCTTCCGGAAGATGCGGTCCACCACCTTCGCCGACGGGTTGGCCGGGTCCTGAAGGTTCGCGAAGGCCTCGATGACCGCGTTGCGCACCTCCTCATAGGTGATCCCAGACGGCAGCGTGGGATTCACATAGATCTGCACCGTGCCGCCCGCCCAACAGGCCTTGGTGAGATCCGTCGGCTCCCCCACGCAGTTGCTCGTGGCCGTCGCCCCGCTGGCGTGGAGCGAGACGCCCTTCACCGTGGCCTCGTAGAGCACGCGGCGAGCGTTGACGGCCTTCCACTGAGGGGCGAACCCGTGGTCCGCGGAGGCGAAGACAGCTGCCCCGGGCATCAACCGCCGGGCCAGGCCCAGGGTGGCATCGGCCCCTTGGTAAGCGCGGCGGATGAAGCCCTCCCGAACCGCCACCCGGCCGTCGGGGACCCCATCCCGGTCCGCATCGTCGTAGACCGGGTTCGGCGAGCCGTCGGGGGCCGTGGGGGTGATCAGGGCCAGGAACTGGTGGGAGAACTCATCGGTGACCGGATAGCCGAGGAAGAGGACCTCCGTGTCGGGCTGGACCTGCGTGAGGATGTACTCCAGGATGCGATGATGGGCGTTCTCCCAGAACAACCCCTGCTCCACGTAAGTCTCCTCATCCACCAGCCCCGCTTCCAGAGGTGCGTAGTCTGCCGCGGTGGCGGTCGGGAAATCCCGGGCCAGAGTCTCCTCAAAGGCCGCCGATCCCTCCGGACCCAGGGCGTTGAAGGACGCGTTGATCCGCGTCACCGAGGTGAAATAGAGGCGGAAGCGGGAGAGGTCGGGGGCGAGGTCCATGACCTTCACGTAGAAGCCCGCCGTCTGGCCTGCGCGGGCCCCGGTGAGGGTGACCTTGATGTCGGCCCATTGGCCGCGGGCCAGGTTCGCCGCCACCGCGCTTGCGTCCTTGTCCGTGTCCAGGATCACCCGGTCGTAGTTGGTCGCCCCATCGTTCGTGCTGTCGGAGATCAGCACGTTATAGATGCGATGGGGGTTCACAGCGGTGTTTGTAGAGGTGATGACCAGCACCGTCTCCATCGGCGGGCTGAAGGAGGGCGGGAGGTTCGTCCAGCCTGAGGCCGGCCGGAGGTCCACCCGCTCATAGGCCAGCCGGAAGGCTTGCGCCCCTGCCGGCTGGCCGGGGAGGTCGTAGTTCACCAGCACCCCTCGCATCGAGAAGAAGGTCCGATAGTCGACCACAGGTCCCTGCAAGGGCGGGGCCAGATTCCGGGCCCCCACCCACTCCACAGATGCCACCTTCTTCCCGGCCCGCTCCGCGGCCTGGAGCAGAGTATCGGCCTGGAGGATGCCAGTGGCTGCGAAGGAAGTTGTGGACGTGAACGGAGCACCGGTGCGATGGAACGTGTTGTTCGTGGAACCATGCTCACCGGGCCCTGTTCCGGTGACCAAGGTATACCAACCCACGCCGGTGTTGGGCGGGAAAGCCTGGACCAGACCGTTCTCCCCGACCGCGCCCCGACGGAGGAGCTCGGCGAAGGTCGGCATCGCCCTTTCCCGCGCGTAGCGCTCCAGCAAATCCGGCCGCATGCCATCAGCGGCGAAGACGATGACTTTGGCGGCCGTCGGCTTGGTCGGTGGGGTTGGGGCCGCAGGCCTGGCGGGGGCCGCCCCCATCAGGACCAAGGCTACCACCGCCAGCCCAATCGCCCAGTGCATGCCCTTCACGGAACGACTGGACATGACAGCCTCCTTTCGGATCCAGAGGCACATCCCGGTTAAGGTCCTAACCCCCTGGCCCCCCTTCTGCTGCACGGGTCACAAGGGCTACAGACCCGTTCAGAACCCATTGGGCTCGGGGATAGGGAAGCCGCCGAAGCCTCCCTATCCCCACATCCTACGAGTTTTGGGTTGAATCCCACCCACTCACGCGATCCCGAGTTTCCAAAGTTGGACTTTATGGCGTGTATGGTGCGATCCCAAAGCCTGCCAGGAAGCTCAGGGAATCCGAGATGTCCGTCCGATAGGCGAAGGCGGCGCCCTTGCAGTTGGCGTTGAGGACGAAGGAGTTGACGCCGACGATCACCTCCTCCCCGCCCTCCGTCCGATGCAGCACGGGGCCGCCGGAGTCGCCGAAGCAGGTCCCGCCGGGCCCCACGCCCTTGCCCGGGCTGTTGGAGTAGTGGAGGTTGTAGCCGTCGGTGAGGGCGCTGCGCAGGTTGACCAGGCTCACGGTCCCCACATAGCGTTCGCGCTCGCCCATGAGCACCGGCTTCACGAGCTGCAGCCCGTAGCCCACCACGGTGAACTTCACGTTCTGCAACCCCCGCCGGGTCGCCAGGCGGTCCAGATACCCCTCGGGAGCGATCTTGCCGTATTGATTCAACGTGGCCTCCCCAGGGATCGGCTCGTCAAACGTGACCACGCCGATGTCGTGGGTGTTGGGGATCGTGAGATAGCCGGTCCAGCCCGGATGCGCATGCGGCTTGCCCCAGAAGCCGCCCGCGCAGGGATAGCCGCTGAATTCACCCTCACAGGACATCCCCGGGCTCCAAGCCAGATCCCGCGGGATCGGCCCCGGGTCGAACCACACCTGGGCGAAGGCAGGCGCGGAACCGAGCTCCGGATCGAACCCTGTGCAGTGGCCAGCCGTCAGCAGCACGGTGGGTGAGACCAGGGATCCGGTGCAACGCCAGAGGGGAATCTTGTGCTCATCGTAGAAGACCACTAAGCCCACATAGGGGTGGCCGTATCCGTCCGGCTGGCCGTACTGCACGGCCGCAGCAGGGGCCGCATAGAGCAGCCCCGCGATCCCTAAGAGCAACGCCAGGATCAACAGAACGTGAAATCGCATGGGGACCTCCGGAAGCAACAGGGTCAATTGGGGATAGCCACGACAATTTCAGCTTGTCCCTTTGCATGCCACGGTGGTGCCCATCCTTCGTTCATTTTCGCTCCCCGCGATGCGCTGGGTCGCTTGGAGTGTGCTGCTCCTGCAGTTACCCTAAACGTACGGGGCGAACTGGACTTACGGCGCAATGGCCTTAAATCGCTCCCAGGGGATGAGCACCCAGGTCTCGGTGGTGGCGTGGCCCATGGTGCGGATCACCGCGCTGGCCCGCGCCGCCACCTCCTCGCTGGGCGCCTCGATGATGTCCAGGTAGTCGCACGGCCCCAGCACCGCGTAGCTGGCCACCCAGCGGGCCTCGGGGACCTGGGCCTGCAGCGCCTCGCTCACCTTCGCCCCCAGCTCCTGGATCGCCCCAGGACGGGCGATGGCCTCCGGGGAGAGCCGCGTGAGGATCGCATACAGCGCCATCGTCGACCTCCTGATCGTTCATCCTGCGGGTTAGCGCATCCGAGGGCCGTGCGGGGCGCCTTGGGCGCCCCGCACGGCTGAAGGCTTCTGCTCTCCCTCACGGCCACGGGACGACCGCGAAGAAGATGTCTGAGTCCGCCTTCCCCGGCCGCACGCCGGTCCAGACCGGGAAGGAGAAGCCACGGAAATCGATCGCCAGGCCGTTGTAGTCGCCGATGAAGCGGCCCGTCCCGAAGAAAGCGTCGTCGAAGTTCGAGGGGAAGTCTGAGACCTGGACCTCCGTCCAGGTCTGGCCGCCATCACTCGAGCGAGCGAGGTAGGTGTGGGCCAGCTTGTTGTTCGGATCATCGCGCCGGTCGTAGAACACCACATCCACCCGGCCATCGGGGGCCACAGCCACCCACGGGAACCATTGGTCCCGGTCGTTGCCCTCCGGGTCCTGGTTCACCCGCACGGGCGCGCTCCAGGTGCGTCCGCCGTCGGTGGATTTGCTGAGGAAGACGTCCACGTCCGTGGCCTTGCCCGGCGGGCACGGGTAGCCATCCGCCCGGCTGCCCACGAAGGTCGGGAAGGGGAATTCCCCGGCGTGGCGCCGGTTGTCGGACCACACCAGATAGAGGGTGCCGTCCGGTCCCACGGCGATGTTGCCCGCCGAGTTCACCCGGAAGTTGCTGTTGCACAGGGTCTGACGGCCATCCTGGTTGATGGGGTAGTCGTTCAGCCCGTCGAACAGATCGGCGACCTTGAACGGCCCCTCGATGGCGAAGGTGTCCGGGTTCACCCGGACCACCAGATACTGACTCCGGAAGCCGTCGGCGGCGCCCCGGAACTGCTGGTTCTCAAAGGCCACCACCAGGGTGCCGTCGGGCATCACCACCGGAATCGAGAACTGGTTCTCGTCGCACTCCCCAGGCGGCCCGGAGACCTGGGTGCGGCACAGCCCGGGGTTGAACCCGCTGATCTCGATGGGGTCCGAGAAGGTGACTCCGTTATCGTCTGAGTAAGCCATCATGATGGGGGATTCCTTGTATTGGCCGTTGGCGAAGAAGAAGCGGGTCCAGGTGACGTAGATCCGCCCATCGTGCGGGCCGCCGGTGTTATCCACGGTGATGAACTCTTTGTCGTGGAACACAGTGCAGTTCTGAGCGCTCTCGTGGTAGACCACCGTGAACGCGCCCTTCGGCGGGGCGAGGGGTGGGACCACCGGGCGTGTCCAGGTGCGGCCGTTGTCGAAGGAGCGGTAGACAAAGATCCCGTTCTCACAGAAGGTGGAGCTGAAGCCCAAGGAGGCCATATAGACTACGGGACGCCGCCCCGGGCCGCGCGTGAAACCGTAAGCCAGGGCTGGGTCCCCGGTGCCGATGGGAGACTCAAGGAGGAATTGGGAGCCGGAGCCCCCTTTGCCGAAGAGGAGCGGGAAGGGCGGGAAGTAGTTCACCCCTGCGTTGTTATAAACCCCCGTGCCGATGGGGGCGCCGATGCCGTAATCGTTGGCGCCGATCACCCAGGTGTCGGGCAGCTCAGGATGCAAGGCGATGCTGGTCTCATTCTGGGGACGGCTGTTCCAGTCTGCGTTGGCCTGGAGCGCTTCCGGGGAAAGGGCTTCGAGGGCCGCCTGCTGGGCCTCCCAGCGGATCAGCTCCGCCAAGTCCTCCGCACCCAATTCGTTCTCCCGGGCAAAGCGGGAGAAGAGGGCGGGTTGCGAGAGCGGGGGGCCTTTGCGCGGGGGAACGACCGGGGCGGCGCTCGAGCGGGGGATGAAACCCAGGGCCAGCATCAAGGCCATCAGGCCCGCCACTGCCAGCCGACGGAGCACCATAGGCGCCTCCTTTCTCGAACAGAGGGCTGATTCTCTTTCCGGGCACTATCCTGCTTAGATTATATGCGATATCGGATGTTTGATGGGTTCGAAAGTGGTTATAAGAAAGTTAAATCATATTAACTAATGGTCCTTCTAGATTTGATTTTTGGCTTTAGTTCCCCGGGGGTTTGGGGACGAGCTGGGCGTCTTCGGCGCCCAGCTCGCCTTCCAAATATCTTGTCTTCCCTCTCCACGGCCCTTTGGCCGTGGAGAGGGAGGAGAAAGAAGGGGTGGAGTCCTCGGCCCGCACGTTCTCATATCCAAAACAAATCCGGATGAATCGCTAATGCTTCATCCGCTTTCGGTTTAGAGATGGGGGAGAAAATTTTTAGGGCTGGGCCGGGAGCCTTCGGCCCAGCCCTAAACGCTTTGCAAAGTGGACGAAGCGCTAAGTGTTCCAACAGGGGAAACGCAGCGCGGATCCCAGCGAGGGCCCTGCTCCTCCTGCACATTCCAAATGGATGAGGCAACCCAACGCGGGGAGCCACAATGGGTGCGGGCCGCCTTCGACGGCCCGCACCCATCCATTGCCCTACGGGAGGTGCTTCAGC
>DATMAC010000291.1:0-3066 GCA_035573655.1 Thermoflexus sp. | reverse complement strand
TCCTTCCGCTCCGTATGGGCATTGCGTGAGAACAGCTGAAGAGTTACCTTTCGCTTTTGTCACCGCCGCCGCCAGATCTGGGCCCGCTGATCCTCGTATTCCTTCGTCCAGTGCGGATCCTCCTCTAGCGCCCGGGCCAGTTCCTCTTGAAGGACCCGGTCGATGAGCAGGCGGTCTGCCCCATAGTGCGCCAGCAGCTCGTTGTAACGGGACGCCCGGGAGATCCGGATGTAGTCCAGCCACAGCTCGTACGGGTAAAGCTCCACCCGGGGGTCCACGAAGACCTTCTGTTCGGGCAGGGCCCAGATCAAGTAGCTTCCGTAGCCCATCTCGTTGAAGAGGCGGCCGCCCGGGTGGGCCCGCAGGTATTCGACGGCTGCCACCGGCGTCTCGATCCCGACCAGCGGGCCGACGGGGACCTCCCGCCAGACTTGGCGCCAGTAGGCTTCCGGGAGCGGGATCCGTTCCACCCACCACGGTTGCACGGCGATGACGGGCGTGAAGAGCAGGGCGGCCAGGAGGGTGTTGAGCCGGCGGGGCGGGGGGCTGGGCCAGGGCCACGGCGGCAGCGCCCCTGTGAGCAGGCGGGCGAGGATGGGGGCGGCGACCATCCCGAACCAGACCACATACCGCTGGCCGTTCCACGCCAGCCACAGAAAGGCCAGGAGCAGCAGCGTCTCGGTGGGGGATGGCCGATGGCGCGAGTAGGCCAGGGCCAGCAGGAGGATCACGATGCTCAAGTAGAAGGTGACGTTGGCGATCCCGTGCGGGGTCGGCGAGGCCCATTCCACCACCAGGGTCTGGCTGGGCCGGTCGGTGAGCAGGCGGTGGGCGTAGCCGAGAACCCCGATCCCATAGGGATTGAGCAGTAAAGCGAGCAGGGACAGGGCGGCGATCCCGATCATCGGGCGCAACGGTGGGCGCTCGGGGCGGCGCAGGAGATATTCCAGGATGCCCCCGGCGAGGAACAGGCCGAGGAGGATCGGCCCCAGGAGGAAGGCCCCGTGGGCATTGACCCAGAAGGCCATCAGCAGGGGAAGGATCAGGAGTCCTACCGGCCGCAGCTGCCCCTCGCGGAAACGGGAGAGGAGGAGATAGAACCCGACGAAGGGGAGCCAGGACCAGATCTGCGGGCGGACGATGAGGTTGTTCAGGGACATCCCGGCGGCGAGGGCGAGGGAGAAGGCCGCGAGGCGCCAGGAGTTGCTCCGGCGTCGGGCCTCGAGGCCGATCAGCCCGAAAGCCAGCAGCGCCATGAGGTTCCGGGCGAAGATCACCAATGAGAGCCCGCCGGCGCGGTGCAGAAGGTAGAGCAAGGCCTCCCCCAGCCACGCCCCGTAGGTGAAGGGCGCGTCCGCCGGCAGCGTCCAGCCGAACATGTTCGTCGACGGGATCCGTCCCTCGCGGACGATGAGTTCCCCGATCTTCAGATGCCACCAGAAGTCGTTGGGCGGCAACGGGACCAGGGAGACGAAGAACCCGAAGGCGGCGAGGACGATTAGAAACCAAATCGGTTCCACGGGCATTGCCAGACGAACGGGGGCGGATCGCTGCGTTGGATCGATCTCTCGCATCGGGGACCTCCGCGCCAAGGTCACGGCCGTTCAGCCTTCAAGTCCCTTTCGGTTGCCATTATAGCCGGCGGCGGTTGACGCTTGCTGCGATGGGGTGGAAACATCCATTCGCATGATCCTCCACCCGCTCCACGCGAGCGCCGGCAGGGTGGGCATCAACGCGACGCCCAGGGCGGTGCGGGTGAGCCAGACCAAAGGGGCGCTGAAGAACATCGCGATCCATATCCCGGCGTAGATCTCGCGGAGGGATCCGCGCGCGGTTGGGTAGGCTTCCCAGAGCATCACGGCCGGGAGCACCAAAACGGCCCAGTCGTAGACCATCGCGTGGGGGGTCAGCCAGAGGGTCAGAGCGACCGCCATCGCGAAGCGGACGGCTTTCTCCCGCTGGCAGCGCCAGAACCGGAGGACGAGGATCCCACCGGCCAGGGCGCAGAGGGCCGAGAGGGCGTCGGCCAGGCGGGGCCACGAGGGCAGCAGCAGCCGCCAGAACCCCCGCAGGCTGTGCAGGTGCCACAATGGGAAGGCCTTCCACGCGGGGAGATCCGGGTAGATCGTTCCCGCGAAACCGAGATAAGCCCGGGTGGCGTCTGGGAGCAAGGTCAGGGAAGTGACTGTCAGCCCCGCGCCGGCGAGCAGGAGCCCGAGCAACGCCCAACGGCCTCGCGGGCCTTCCATAAGCCAAAGGAGGATCAGCCCGAGGAGCAGATGGGGCTTGTAAAGCAGAAGGCCGGCGAGCCCTCCGGCGGCCAACGCCCGATCCCGCTGCCAGAACCACCAGACACCGGTGAGGATCGCCAGGCTGAGGAGCCCGTTCTGCCCGAAGCTCACGGAGGCGAAGACCGGCAGGAAAGTCAGGGCCCACCTCACCGTCCTCCCGAAGGGTCCTTCCGGTTGGAGCGTGCGCAAGCTCAGGGCGAGCAGGAGCCCTTGCAGCGCGCTCCAGAGGGCAAAGCTGAAGGGGTAGGGGAGAATGGAAAGGGGCACGAGGGGCAACGCGAAAAAGGGAGGGTTGAGGAAGGCGTGATAGGCGGGGAGGTGGGGGCCGATGATCGCCCGCTCGGCGGCGAGCTGGGCCTCGGGGTCGTACAGGCGGGCGGCCTGGCCGTGGCGGACCATCCATCCGGCGGCGTAGAACTGGAGGTAGTCCGTTCCGATCACCTGGCCCGCGAGGTCCAAGCCGCGGGCGCCCAGCAGGATGCTGGCCAGCCATCCGCCCCACAAGGCGGCTCCAGCGATCCACGCGTAACGCATGCGGGTGGGGGTCAACCAGCGGCGCACGGCCGAGAACCTCTCTAGGAGAGCTTAGAGAGTGTCTGAGAGATATTCAGGAAGCCTCGTCACGATTCCCCCTTCTCACGCTACGCCGATCTGAGTATCAGAGCTTTCCTTTCTGGAGGCTTTGAGGCCGAGCTGCGCGCCTTCGGCGCGCAGCTCGGCCCCAAAAACCTTTTTCATCCCCCCTCCCCACGGCCCAAAGGGCCGCGGGGAGGGG
>DATMAC010000290.1:0-12427 GCA_035573655.1 Thermoflexus sp. | reverse complement strand
CCGCCTGTGGCTGCAAACCCGCCACATCGTCTCCCTGGTAGACGCCTTGCTGCCGCTTTTGAAGCAGCATCTGACCAAATGAGGTCGAGGAGATCGTCTCCATCGGCGCGCTGGAATCCGAGGGATGGGCGCTGTTCTGCTGATCACCGGCCGGCCGGGCGTGGGGAAAACCACCCTGATCCGTCGGGTGGCCGAAGCCCTCGGCGACCGGGCCGGCGGTTTCTACACCGAGGAGATCCGTGGGCCTCAGGGCCGTCTGGGGTTCCGACTGGTCACGCTGGATGGCCAGGCGGCGATCTTCGCCCACGTGGAGTGGGCCGCGCGTTCCCCTTATCGGGTCGGACGGTATGGGGTGGATGTGGCCGCTCTGGATCGCCTGGGCGTGGCCGCGATCCGGCAGGCGATGGCGGAGAAAGAGATCGTGTTGGTGGACGAGATCGGCAAGATGGAGCTGTACAGCCAAGCGTTCCGCGAGGCGCTGGAGGCGATTGTGGCCAGCCCGCGCCCTTTGATCGCCACCATCACCCAAAGCCCTCACCCCTGGGCCGATGCCTTCAAACGCCGTCCCGGGGTGACGCTCTGGGCCCTCACCCCGGCCAACCGGGAGATGCTCCAAGCCCGCGCCATGCAGTGGGCGGAACAAGCCTTAGAGAGTGTCTGAAAATTTGCTCTGACTGTCAGTGGGGAAGGGCCCCACCCCGATTGTTTTGGGGTCGAGCCGCGCGCCAAAGGCGCGCGGCTCGACCCCAAAAGCCCCCAGAAGGAAACCCCAGATACCCGTATGGGCGTGGCGTGAGAAGGGCGGAATCGTTACGTGCATATTTTTCAGACACTCTCTTAGCGCATGTCTTCTCTCTTGAGCGAGGCCTCCTCTCAGGCGTCGTCCTTATCCCCGGAGCACCTCCTCCAGGACATCCATCCCCCGACGCACGAGCTCCAGGTCCGCCTGAGCCCCCATATGGCCGATGCGGAACACTTTCCCGGCCAGCGGCCCCAGGCTTCCCCCCACGACCATTCCTCGCTCCCGCAGGCGGCGATCCAGCTCCGGCCACGGGAGGCGCTCCGGCACCTTCGCGGCGGTGACCGTTGGCGAGCACCATTCCTCCCGTCGGGGGAAGAGCTCGATGCCCATCGCCTTCAGTCGTCCCCGGCAGTAAGCGGCGACCTCCGCGTGGCGCCGGAAGACGTTCTCCAGGCCTTCCTGCAGCACCCGCCGGCAGGCGATGTTCAGGGCCGCCATCGCGTGCCAGGAGGGCGTGTAGGGGAACCATCGATCCTCCAGGGCCGTCCGGAAGGGAGCCAGCGCGTCGTAGCCAACGTAGCCCACCTCTTGGACGATCTCCCACGCTCGCTCGCTCACGGTGACGATCCCCAGATCGGGGAGCGCGGAGAGGCACTTCTGGGTCCCCACCAGGCACAGATCGATATGCCACGCATCCACCTGAAGGGGAACCCCCGCCGCGCTGGAGACGGCGTCCACGTAGAAGAGCGGCACCTCGTAGCGAGCCACCAGCTCCCCCACCTCGGCCACCGGGTTCAGGGTGCCGGAAGGGGTTTCACAGTGGACCATCGTGACCAATTTGGGGCGGACGCGGCGGATCGCCTCCTCCACCCGCTGGGGATCCGCCGCCTCGTCGTAGTCGAACCCCACCACTTCCACCGCAGCGCCCAGGCTGCGGGCCATGTCCGCGATGCCGTAACCGAACACCCCGGTGGCCACCGCCACCACCCGATCCCCAGGCCGCAACGTGCTTTTCAGGGCCCCCCAGAGGGCGACCATCGCTTCGCCGGTCATGATCACGACCGAGTTGCGGGTGCCCAGGATCGTTCGAAGCATTTCCTGGGTCTCCGCGTACAGCTCGTAGTATTCCGGCTCGAGATCGGCGGATCCATAATCCTCCTGGTAGGCGGCCCGGATCTCGGCGGGAACGGTGGTAGGTCCGGGAACCAGCGGGATCCGATAAGTGCGCATGGTCCGTGCTCCCGGTTAGGTTTCATTCGCTGCAAATGGGGGCCAGGGTGTTCTACGGTGGAAAACACAACGCCGCAGCCGAGATGGCTGCGGCGTTGTGGGCGAGGAGGGACTCGAACCCCCGACCTCACGGATGTGAGCCGTGCGCTCTGACCACCTGAGCTACTCGCCCTTCCACCCAAAGATTATAGCGTCTTCCGGGTTTCGATGTCAACATGCCCGCGTGGTGGTGACTGTTCAGCTGTTGGTGGCAGGGAAGACGCTCCTTTTAGTGCCGGACGTCTCGGAGACTGACAAATACAGACGGCTCCTGCGCGATGTGATCGCGGGGGATGTTTTCGTGAACCTGGCGCTGGTGCGGGAGGGGTATGCGGCGGCGATGATCGTCCCGCCGGATGTTTCGTGCGCGGAGGCCTTCCGGGCGGCGGAGGCCGAGGCCCGATCGGGCGGCCGGGGGCTGTGGGGGCTGCCGACGCCCACACCTACCTCCGCACCTCCAGCGGGTGCCAACTGTCATCCGGCCTATCCCACCGTTTGCATTCCGCCCCCGCCGCCGGACTTGAAGCGCTCGGGCATCCCTGATCGGAACTCCCCGGTGGATCGCCGGTATGGGGATCCCCACCGGTTCGGTGGGGATGGGATCGGGTGCGAAAGGTAGGGCGAAGGGAACGAAAGCGCTTTGGGGGATGCGATCCACGTGTCCAGATCGTTTGGGAGTTGAGGAAATGCGATCACTCGGTTTTCAGCGTGATGCGGGAACGATTAGGGAGAGGAGGCGCCGGGCTAAGGAGGAAAGGGCTTGGAAGGGCAATCCCGGCCTCCGCGCCAAGTGACTGCATTGCGTTTGACTAAAAGGCCATTTGCGAATATAAATGAAGCAGTCTTTTAAACAAAAAAGCCCTCGGCGGTGTGGTGGCACCGACCGGAGGGCGGATCCCCACGCCGGTGCAGGCGGCGCGGAGATCATTTTAAGCATACCTCAAAAGCGCGGCCCCCGCCAAGTCCCGGCGGGGGTCGTTTTTGTTTTTTCTCTGCCTCCGGCAAAGGTGGCGATGGGCTTCAGGGCGGGCATCGCTGCTCGTACACTCCTGTGACCTCACTGCATCTATATGGACCGAGAGGGTCTGGATTTCCGGGGCGTCCTTCTCAATCGGATGGCGTTTGTCGTGGAAGAGGAGGAAGCAGCACATCCAGCCCACGGGGGAGTTTCTTTCCCACCGGATGAACTCGTTGAAAGGAGGGTGATATCGTCAAATTTTGCTGTTTAGAAGGACCATTCGAAAGCTCGTTATACGAGATGCTCTTCTCTAAATCTGGTATTCAGCCATTAGGGTCGACGGAGGTCAATATGACCGCGATCCAGATTGTTCTCAGGACGCTGACACCGTTGTGGACCGGGGGCGTGGACCAGACCTGCGACCGCCTCCATGAAACGGGCATCCTTGGCAGCCTACGCTGGTGGTACGAGGCCATTGTGCGCGGGCTGGGAGGGTATGCGTGCGACCCAACGGCGGAAAGCAGCGAAGCGCGTTGCAGTTTTGATAATAAGGCATATGAGAAGGCAAAAACCAGAACCAGAAAACACGAAGAGGAGGCGATTCGCGAAGGGCTGAGGACTGTTTGCCCGGTTTGTTACGTATTCGGCTGCACTGGCTGGGCCCGGCTCTTTCAACTGCGTGCCGTGGAGGTGCCATCAACTCCTTTGCATTTCCGTACCACGCTTTCAACAAACCGAGGTTGGCTCGGGCGCGTGTTCGGCGGCGAGCAACAGCGTATTGATTCCGTACAAGTGCCATACGGCGATCTACGCTTTCAGCTCGCAACGCGTCGCTATAATCCAGAATACGCCAAAAATCAGTTCGCGTTGGTATTGCGTATCGCGGCTGACTATGGTGGTATCGGCGCGAGGATGCAACATGGATTTGGGCAGTTCGTTTTTCCATCTGAATTAAGTGACATTAGCCTCACCGATGCGCTTGACCAATTGGTGACCATGATACAATCCCGCACCCTTCGCTCTGACGGCCCTCCTGTGGATACCCCCTTCAATTTGAGGAACTTTGTTGCCCTCTTCTATCGCATTCCGAAAGCCAAGCTGTCGGACTTTACTCGGAGCCGAGCTCATGTGGGCAGCGCTGTCAAGGCTACGGAGGAATACTATTTGCCATGCGTCTTTGATTTGCGCTACAAGGGCAGCGGCAAATGGGGCATGCGGCGATGGCTTAAGAAGGAAAAGCGATGGCGGGAGTCGGATGACCCAGAACGGTTAGAGGAGCTCGACTTGCTATTGGGACCGCGCTCCCAGTGGGGATCGAGAGGCCGGGAGCAGAAAATTGAGGAAAGCTTGCGCACGGCAGGTCGGGTTTTCTTCAGCATGCCCTATCGCATAGATGAAGACACCTACGCTCTGCGAATATGGGCCTTCCTTGCGCCCGAACTGCAGCACAGGTTACCCACCGTTTCTGATTTAGGGGATTTGTGCCGCGAATATATGCGATACGTCCTCGGGGTGGAACCAGAGTCTATCATCTCCGGGGAGCAAATCCTGCAACAATTACAGGGAGGAGGGAAAGGAGTAGGTTCATGATTGGACTGCTTTAAGGTAAGTTCAGGTCCGAACGATGTGGATGCGACACCTATATGAAATCATTGAAGGAGGCCTATGATGCTTCGAGATTTTTTGGCAAACAGTATAAACGATGTTTATCCATTGATAGAGCGGTTGGCGGAGCAAGAGAGGGGGGCTCGAAGGGGGTACGATCCGGCCCTGCGTCGACAAGCTGAGGAGCAAGCAAGGGCACTCCGAAATCAGCTGTTAGAAAAAGCGGACGCCTCGCTGGTTTATCTTTACTTAGCGGCTTCAGAGAAAGCCGACGCCGATCTCCTGCGGAATGTATGGCGAAACAATATCTTGAGAACCCCTGACGCAGCGTTCCATCGCCTGCGGGAGTGGGGGTTGAAGCAACTGTACGAAACCTATTGGGCCGCGCCAACCGTTGACCTATCCATCCTCCCGGCCTACTCTTTCACCATCCGATTCACCTTCACCCTGGCTGCGCCCTATATCTCCAAAGATGACAACTCTTTCTACATTATAGACAACCCTATCGTCCGCGACCGGGTCTTTCGCCTGCCTATGGTCCGCTCGACGAGTTGGAAGGGCAGCCTATACGCAGCGCTCTGGCGGTTGGGACATGATAGGCAGGACCAAGAGCCGATGCGGCGTCTTTTCGGCGAGATTCGCACCAGCGCGGGGGGTGAAGAAAAAGGTCGGGCTGGTCGGCTGTTCTTCTACCCCACCTTTTTTACCCGGATGGGCTTGGAGATCATTAATCCCCACGACCGCAAGCGACGCGTGGGCAAGAACCCGATCCTCTTCGAGAGCGTCCCCATCGGTGCTGAGGGCACCTTCACTTTGCTCTACGTCCCCTTTGACCGGGTGGGTCAAGATCCTGAGGAGACGGCGGGGCAGGTAGCGGAGGACCTGCGTCTACTGGCCAAGGGGTTGCAGGCCTTGTTCACCATCTACGGCTTCGGCGCCAAGACCAGCAGTGGATTCGGGGTGGCCCATGAGACGGTCAAGGATGGGACACTGACTTTGCGTATCCAGGGATTGGCAGCTTCTCCTTCCGAGGCGCCCGCTGCACCGGCCCCCAGGCTGCCGCGTTATCTGGAAGCACCCGGTCGACTCAGGCCTGAATACCTGACTCCTGAGGGTCATTTCCGCGAGCGCAGCGAGGCCGAGCTCAAGGCCATGAAGAAGGCTGATCGGCAGCTTTATGAGAAGGCTAAGGCCTGGTGGGAACGGGAAGGTAAGGCCCTGGCCGGGAAAGGGTCGCCGCCGGGGGCTGCCGTCCCCAGTCAGCCCTCCGCGTCGGCTCCAATCTGGCCATCCTGGAAGTTCACGTCGTTCACCGAGTTGGTGAACCGGGCCGATCAGATCGCGCAGCAGCTGACGAAGGGAGGCACACTATGAGCCATTTCGAAATCCTCAAGCAACACCGTGACGCTCTCTTGTTGGCTGAAATAGCGGCATGGCTGCACAACTTAGGTAAACTTGATCCCAATTTCCTGGTAATGGAGACAGGAGAGTCGCCGGACATCTTGGGAGTGTACCGAATTCCGCCTTCAGACTCCCAAATATCTGGGCAGTACAACTTCCGGCGATTCACCCAACCGACGGTGCTCCAGAGTCAGAGTGACCTTTCGAAGTTTATGGGGATGGGGGTGCTCTATTTCCCATCGCCGGATTCCAGAGAGGAGGTCCAGCAGATAGAAAAGCGTATAGAAGACATACAGATCCAGTTGAAATCCGCATCAGCGAATAAACGCGTCCTCGGGATGCAGTTGGAGAGATATAAGCAAGAGCGCGAGCAGGCCCGCGAGAAGCGGGATCGAACGGAGCGGCAGACTTGGGAGCGATATGAGAAAGCCATAGAAGAAAGATGCAAACTCCCAGAGCTCAATTGGCCTCTGGGCTCGCTTCTGATGATGTTCTGGGAGGATTGGTTCGATAAGCCGCAAAGAGGAAATTATCTGCCAGGATCCGATCAAGATCCGGACTATCAGCGAGAACCAAAGCCGGATATTCAGTTAGCACACGGTCTCTCTATGGATGTACCAGCCCTCCTTCTCCTTGCGCATGGGGAAGTCTCTGGACAGGAGAAAAAAGGCCTGGATCAATCAGGAAAGTATGTTAACGTTGATAGTTTCCAAGAGTCAAATCCCGCTTTTAACAAATTACGGATGTCGACAGCGTTTGGTTATGAAATCCCATTATCTTGGGAAAAGTGGCAGAAACAAAGGCGCGAAATTATAGACAAAATACTGACAAGTTGGGACAACCCAATGGCCCTCTACCTGGGGAGGTCGAAACTCTTTCAAGCCCTTGCCCGTGCTTTGGGAGATACCCGACGGCCGATCAATGAGATCTCCCTCTGGGATTACTCCGCTTCTACGGCTGCTCTATTCAAGACTGCGATCGCCCAATATTTTCTGACCGGTCAAATGCCCACCCCGAATACGATGCGTTGGCGGTTAGTATCAGTGCGCTGTGATGCGTTTAATTTCCTCTTTCAGGTTAGCCAGTTGTCCGACCTGCTAGCTCGTTTCAGAATGCTTAAGGAATCTCAACGACTGATCCGCCACGCCTTAGAAGCGGAAATCCCTGTCGGCTTCGAAGTATACGCGGATGAGCACGGTTCTGTCTTCGTTTTCCCAGAGTTACCCGGATGGGAGGAGAAGGAAATAGAAGCTCAACTGACGGCTCTGATTGCCAACGTGCTCGACCACCCGGAAATGCTCTCTACTTTGCCGGAGTCGGATAAACCCCAATTATACGGGCCAGCGGATTGGCGCCCCCTCGTTCGGGTTGGCCCTCCACAACGGGGCAAAGCGTTGAACCTTCAGCACGTGTTACCTCAAGAGGAGCCGATCGGTACTTTATCCCCTGAACAGGTGGCGCAGTGGTGGAGCTATGCAACAGAAGAGCGATGTGTGGTCTGCGAGTTAAGGCCGGTTGGTTATATGGAAGAGGGGCTACCAGGCTTTGTCACGAGGAAAAAAGCCAAGGAGCGCAAAGTCTGTGGCGTTTGTCTTGCGCAGAGGGGGCGACGAGCCCAGGAATGGGCTACCAAGCGGCGGGATGAGACAATTTGGATCGACGAAGTCGCAGACGCCAACGCCCACCTCGCCCTCATCGTTGGTAGCTTTGACCTAACCAAATGGCTGGATGGCACTTTGATCCGCACGCTCGCCATTGGGACGGACGATGAAGGAAACTGGTTGGTGAAGCAACCAACCTTCGCGCGCACACGCCGTGTCTGGGAGACAACCCATGGCTTTTGGAAAGAAATTCAAGAAGAGATTTCCCGCACATTCCGCGATGACCGTCGCCGTCTATGCATATGGCTGAATCAACGCCCCGATTTGAGTGATTTTCATGTTTACGAACTCGATTTAGACGGGACCATTTTAAGTGTCGCCTGGTGTCCGGATGGGCAAAATGGCGAGGGGTTTCTGATCAGCACCGACAACCTGGGATACACAGCCCGTCAACTCGGTGCTGAGGAGGAAATCTACTCAAACCCGGCCGCCGCAGCCATCTTCGTCGAGGACTATATTCGGAAACGATTTGTCGACGGGGAGCATGAGCTGATTTTGCGGGATCCGGAAGCATCTACCGCCGAGCGGCGCCGTAATTTGCTGGAAGGTTATCAGATTATCCGGACGGATCACGAAGATGTGGCGTACACTACGGCCATCCTTATCCTCGCTGAACCCCGCACCTTTATGGCCTTGGTCCCAGCCGACAAAGCCTTGAGTGTGATCAAGACCATCAAATCCAAGTACGAGACCGAGATGGGCAAAGTGCGCAACCGCTTGCCATTGACACTGGGGGTGGTCTATGCCCACCGGCGCACGCCCCTTGCCGCCATCTTGGACGCCGGCCGACGGATGCTCCGTCGCCCCACCCGGACCATTCAGGCAAAGGTGCAGGAGGTGACGCCACAGAACCCGTTGCCCGATGGCTGGCCGAGCGTGCAGGCTGTGAAGTTGGAAATTGAAGAACGGGAAATTGTTATCGGCGTCCCCACCGTCATGGGCGATGGGACAACCCCTGACGTCTGGTATCCCTACTGGCAGGTGGCGGGCAAGCCCACTGATCGCACTCGTTGGTTCGTTGGGCCGGATGGTGAGCATTGGGTGCACGTCTGTGACCTGCGACCCAATGACATGGTGGCCTTCACCCCCTCCACCTTTGATTTTGAGTACCTGGATGCCAGCGGCCGGCGCTTTGATGTGGCCTATGACAACGAGGGCCGGCGACGTAATCCGACCTGCCGGCAACGGCCCTACCTGCTGGAGGAGATAGATGCCCTCGAGCAAATCTGGAACGAGATCCGCCGGCTGAGCCTTTCCCAAATCCACATGGTGAGAGCGCTGATTGAGGACAAACGTCGCGCCTGGGGGGAGCCGACCGGCACGTTGAACGTATCACCCGCCTTCAGGCAATTTGTCGCCGATGTGTTGTGCGAGGCTCATATCCACAGCGAGGCGCTGGAGCGCGCCGCCATCACCGGCTTGCTCGCCGACGCCTTGGAGATCCATTTGACCATCCACAAGGAAAGACCGTAATCGAAAGGAGGCGTAAGATGTACACCATGTGGCGTTTCGTGCTGATGACCTTGGACCCTGTCCACATTGGCACCGGCGGTTACCGCCTGGGCCGGGTGGAACTGAGCATCGTCCGCGAGCCGGGCACTAACCTGCCCAAGATCCCAGGCACCTCGCTTTCGGGTGCAGCCCGCTCCTACGCGGCCATGCGCTACGGAAAACCCCAGTGTGCTGGGCAAGGTGGGGGGGAGGAGCCGACGAAAAAGCACTGTGGCAGACCCACATGTCCGATTTGCTACACCTTCGGTCACATCCGCGGTGCCGATGGCGGCAGCGCCGGCACCGTCAGTCTGTCCGACGCCCGACTACTGCTTTTCCCGGTGTACTCCATGGCCGGGCCGATTTGGGTGACGACATCATCGATATTGAAGCAGGTCGGCTTCGCTGTGACCGCGCCCGAGCTGGCCCGCGGTCAGTTCGCCACCACCTTAGCTGGATGGGCCAAACCCCTCAACCTGGGCTGGCTGCTCTTGGAGCACAAGGCCGGGGCGGTAAGCGTCAACCTGAAGGGCAAGACCATTCAGAGCTGGGACGATGTGGCTGGCCGGTTGGTCCTTGTAGATGATAGCCTCTTCTCCCAAATCGTCAACAGCAACTTGGAGGTGCGCACTTCGGTGAGCATCGAACCCCTCACCGGCGCGGCCAAAGAAGGCGCGCTTTTCACTTACGAGGCGCTGCCCCGGGCGACATGGCTTTGGTGCGATGTAGTGGAAGATGACTATCAGCGTGATCCGGTGACGAAGAGGAGCCGCTTCCCGTCGACCACAAACAAGGCAAGGGCTGAGCGCACGCATGATGAAGAAGGCAAGGAGCTTGTTGTTTACTACGATAATCAAGGCGAACCCCTCGGTTCAACCTGGAACAGGCCGCTGGATGTAGTGAAGGCGGGCCTCGAGTTGGCTCAATACCTGGGCATTGGCGGCATGGGCACGCGCGGCTTCGGCCGCGTCCGGCTGATGGGTGATTGGGAGGTGGACCATGCGTAACTTGGATCTCTTGGCCGCGCAGACAGCCCAGCGGATTATCGCCGATACCATGCATTGCAAACCTGCCGATGTGGACAACCTGGCTACCAAAGCCCTGGGGGTTTTGCAGGAAAGCGGTATCTACGCTGCAACCCTTTTCCTTTATTCCCGCAGCAGTAAGGATGCGGAGATCGCTCCTTATGTGCGCAAATCGTTGCTCGACCTGGCCGCGCAGGAGATATTGAATCAGCCGGCGCCGGATGATGAAGTTCATGCGGCGCTCCGCTTTGTCACCGACCGCATCTGCAATGACTTGGACACCTTGCTCCTGATTAAACAGGTCTGGGAACAGACATTGATCTATGTCCGTTACGGAGCCATGGCACGCAAAGCGAAAGAGGAGGAATAAGCCGTGAAAATTCATCGGGTCGTGCTGCGCCTTCGCACACCGCTGCACATCGGCTGGATGAAATTGGGCAACCTCCAGCGCACCCGCCCCTACATCACCGGCAAGGTGCTGTGGGGCGCGTTTACTGCCCGCCTGACCCGTGACTATCCGCAACTGGGAGGCGATTACGTGGCCGTTGGCCATCGAGTGAATGAGGAGCTGGCTTTCAGTTACTTCTATCCGACAGTGGGCCGGGAGGTAAATCTATGGCCGTGGGATGATCCCGACGAGTTCGCCTGGCGTTACCTGAACTCCTACGCTGCCACCGCGCTGGATTATAGTCGCAATGCGGCCGAAGAAGGCACTTTGCACGAAACCGAGTATATCGCGCCTTATACTCGAGACGGCGCTCCCGTTTTTCTAGTAGGTTACATATTTGAACACGATGGCTGTACACTGCCCTGGTTCAAAGTGCTTGGCCGACTTCAACTCGGCGGCGAACGGGGTTATGGTTGGGGGCAGGTTGATCTAGAAGACAAGCAAGATTGGGATGTCGGACGGCCCCTGTTCGGCCAGTGGTACGTTCGGCCTGACACCTGGCCGCCGAGACTTGCGCCAGCTCACCGGGAGGCCAGATTAATGGCCCATGCCCTGGCTGCCGATTTCAACGACGGCGAGCGGATACGGCGCGCCGTAACTGGCATCGCTGGCCGGATCGAGCCACTGGTGGGACGGGAGACCACCGCGGGCGACCGTTTTGGAATGCACATCGGATCAGCTTATATCTGCTATGCTCCCGGCTCCCGGGTGAAGGACCCGCTTACCTGCCAAATCGGTCCTTTCGGTATCTGGGAGGCGTATACATAAAGGCGGATCCTCTGCTCTCCTGAGGACGGAAATAGCGCATATGCCGGGTCTTCCATGGAACTCAATGGACTGCGTTTCTGTGCGACCTCCGATCGGGGCAACGTCCACGGGATGGGCGCCTTTCTTCGATAGACACATGGGCAGCCGGGCCGGTCCTGCTAGGTCCGGCTTGAAATCTCTAAGAGAGTGTCTGAAAACTCCCTCCGGGGTACAGCATTAATTAGGGACTTGGGTGTCCCAAGACGACAAAATGGACTTGTCTCGTAGCTTCCTGCATATTTCTCAGACACTCTCTCAGGAGGCAGCTGAAGGCACGCGGGCCGGGAGTTTCATGCCGAGGGATAGGAGGCCCCTCCGTCGAAGGAAACCGGTCGTCTGGATAATGGATGCCCACGGCTGCTATCCGCGTCCGGAAGGTCGGTTGAGTCGCCTCGGGGCATTCCCCTCCAAATTGTGCTTTAGCCTATTGGGTGGAGGACAACGGGTATGAGCTCAACCACGCCCTCCCTCTTCTCGGTGGTCTTATGTCTCTCTCCGATAGAGGAGGTGGAGATCGAGGCCACGGTGGGCCATCGAGCCCACGCGGCCTTCCTGGACGCGATCCGCACGGTCTCTCCCGCCCTCCCGGCGGCCCTGCACGACCCCAGGGTCTCCGTCCGTCCGTTCGCCATCTCCCCCCTCTGGGGGGTCCCTGCCCGCGGGGAGCGCATCCGGCTCCACCCCGAGCGGGTCTATTGGCTGAGGATCACCCTGCTCCTCGCGCCGCTCTACGAGCGCCTGATGGAGGTCCTGCTCGACCGCGACCGTCCCCAGCTGCGGTTGGGCGAGGCCGTCCTGCTCATCCGGGAGGCCCTCACCACGCCGGGCAGCCATCCGTGGGCAGGGTATGCCTCGTGGGAGGAGCTGGCCGCCCGGGCACAGCCGGTGCGGGAGATCACCCTGGATTTCGTTTCCCCCACCGCCTTCAGTTTCGGGGAGAAGCCCTGGGGCCGTCAGATGGTGGTCCTTCCCCTCCCCGAACTGGTGTTCGGGAGCCTCGCCCGCACGTGGAACACCTAT
>DATMAC010000289.1:0-30912 GCA_035573655.1 Thermoflexus sp. | reverse complement strand
GCGGGGAGGGGGAAAGTTAAATGATTTTGGGGTGGGTGGGGCCGCCTTCAGCGTTTCGAATTCACAGCAAAGGTTTGCAAACCTCAGCGCGAACGGGGCGATACATCTTCCCCCCCATCGAGCGCATCGGCCCGATCCATCCAGCCATCCAACAGAGGACGATCAGGGGGCCTGGATTCCGTTGCGGGACGCATCCTTGCAGGCGCAGGCAACCTTCCGCTCCGCTCCTCGCACCAGCACCCCCTCATAGAGCGTGAGGCTGGGGAGCGCCTCCCAGCCGCCGAGACGGAAGGGGCGCCCCGGCTCGATGGGCACCCACTCCCCATTCAGGCGGCGGGCCAGATGGATGTGGGCGGCGTCCGCAAACCCGCCTTCGCAGGACGGATGTCCCAACGGATCCCCGGCCCGGACCCGGACGCCAGGCGGGATCCGCCCTTCGGCCGCGATGTGCAGATAGACCATCACCCAGCCGGTCTCCTCCCGACCATCCCCATCGGTATCCAGGACCACCACCCCCTCCCCGGTCCGCACAACGATGCCGTCGGCTGCCGCCTGCGCCCAATAGCGAGACGGGGCGCATCCCTCGACATCCGGCGGCGCGAAGTCCAACGCGCCCCACGCGGCTCCATTCCCCCATCCGCCGTGCGGCCCGCCCGTGAAATACCACTGCTCCCCATCCGCCCAGGGCAACCGCCATGCCGGCTCCGGCGGAACCGGCAGTGCAGGCTCCTCGCGGAAGGGCTCGCCGAAGAGCGCACGATAGACCGCAGGGAACCCCTGCGGTCCCACGGCCTGCGCCCAGTCCTCCGGAGGCCGCACCGCCGCCAGGAAGCTCTGCACCGCCACGGTCCCGGCATTCAGCCCATCCGCCACACGAACCCGTCGCCCATTGGCGAACCGGATCGTCCACATCGAGCGTCCCTTGAAGCTATAGTAGCCATCATTCAGACGATCGGCGGCCCAGTTCAGCTGTCGGTAAAGCCCCTCATAGCCTGGCCGCGCCCACCCCATCGGATATAGCCGGGCCTGTTCATCCCTCGGCTCCCCGCGGACCCAGCCGCTTTGCATCTCGAGCAGGGTCAACAACACCCGTGGGCCGACGCTGTGGTTCCGCGCCACTTCCTCTAGGATCTCGACCCCGCTCCGCGTCCGCCCCCCGATGGTCTCCTGATAGCGGCTTAAATAGCCCCCAAACCGACGAACCGCCTCGGAGACGGAGAAATCCAGATAAGCCGGGCCGTAGACCAGCTCCGAATCCGGGATCAGCTTGAGGGCTGGCCCTTGCTCCTTAATCCCCACAGGCATCCATAGGGGCTGCCCCACCATGAGGCGGGAGGGATCGATCCCCGGGTTCAAAGCGAGGATGGCCTCGACGGTGGTCTGGAACTGCTGGGCCAGGGCGCTCAGCGTATCCCCGGCCTGCACCAGGTACAACTCCTGATCCGGGGGGATTCCCGCGCGGGGCGGATCCGGAGTGGGTGTTTTGAAAGTTGGCAAGATCCGCGTTGGCGAGATCCTCGCTGGCGGCGGGCTGGGGCGCCCTTCCACAGCGTTCCTCGTGGCGCTCCCATGCCCTCCACACGCCACCATCGCCATGGCAACCCATCCCAAAAGCGGCGTCAGGGCCCACCGTGATGCCACGCTCGCTTTCCCAGCCCGCCTTCTGTGCATATCGGACCTCCTCCACTAAGGATACGAAGGCCTTTTCCTCTATGCAATGGAATCTATCCCTTGGTGTAAGATGGGGATAGACGCTGAAATCTCCACGGGGAAAGATCTCATAAGACCGAGGATGCCGACGATCAGGAGGGGGAAATGGCGCTACGTCATCGTGCCATCACCGACGTGCCGGGGATTCGGGTAGGCCACGCCCAGGATCTTCAGGCGTTGACCGGGGTAACCGTGGTGCTGTGCGAGAAGGGCGCGGTGGCAGGGATGGACCAGCGGGGCGGCGCGCCGGGGACGCGGGAGACCGATGCGCTTCGCCCCATGCACCTGGTCCAGGAAGTCCACGCGGTGGTGCTGGCGGGGGGCAGCGCCTTCGGCCTGGACGCCGCCACTGGGGTGATGCGATATCTGGAGGAGCGCGGGGTGGGTTTCGAGACCCCCGGCGGGCGGGTTCCGATCGTCCCGGCCGCGATCCTCTATGACCTGGGGATCGGCGATCCCCGGGTCCGACCGGACGCCGCGATGGGCTACGCGGCGTGCCTGGCCGCGACCGATGGGCCGGTCCCCGAAGGGAACGTGGGCGCCGGAACCGGGGCGACCGTGGGGAAGATCCTGGGGATGCAATACGCGATGAAGGGAGGGATCGGCACGACCTGTTTGGAAATCGGGGAAGGGATCCTCGTCGGCGCGCTGGTGGCGGTGAACGCCCTGGGCGATGTGGTGGACCCCCATACGGGGGCTATCCTGGCCGGCGCCCGACGCCCGGACGGCCAGGGGTTCGCCGACACTATGGCTGTTTTGCGGATCCTGGCCGGCCAGGTCTCGCTGAGCTTCCGTCGACGGATCCCGGAGAACACAGTGATCGGCGTGGTCGCCACCAACGCGGCGTTGACCAAAGAAGAAGCCAACAAGGTAGCGCAGATGGCCCACAACGGCCTCGCCCGCACCATCCGCCCCGCCCACACGATGTTGGATGGCGACACGATCTTCGCCCTAGCCACCGGTGAGAAGGAGGCAGATGTGAGCATCGTGGGGGCCTTCGCGGCCGAAGCCGTGGCCGAGGCGGTCGTCCGGGCCATCCAGGCCGCGGAAAGCGTCGCGGGGATCCCGGCATGGCGGGATCTTCAATAGCGATCCCAACGCGTAGAGATGATTTTCCACGGGGAATTTCGATCGGACGTGGCCGCACAATGAGGTAGGGGCACCCCTTGTGGGTGCTCCACCTCGTGCTGTTCTAGAATGAGGAGAGTCCATCCGCAGTCAGGCGAGAAAGGAGCGCTTAGATGTCTCGCTTCTACCGAGGTGGGATGGAGATCATCGGGCTGACCGGGCTCGCACTGGGATTGGCGGTGCTCCTCAGCGGGATCCAGGGCGGCATCACGTTCCATCGGATCTCCGACAGCCTGTTCTGGATCGGCCTGGTTTACTTTCTGATCGCCGCCTTCCCGGCAGTTGCCGAGATCGGCAGCAACATGGCCGCGCCGTGGGAGGCCCTCCGGGAACAGCGTCCCCTCGCGGAGGTCATCCATGATCAGCGGGCCCGCTATGCCCCTTGGATGACTGTGACCTGGCGGTTCGGTCTCGCAGCCCTCCTCTGCCTTGCCATCGGCCTGGGATTTGGGTTGATTTAGAGACGGGTGAATATTTTAAGGTGGACAGGCTGGGCGGCTCCCACCGCGCTGCTCTCATATTTCCCTCTTTCGCCCATCAGGGTTAGAATAAGATTAACCCGCTAACCTATAGGGCGAAACGTAGCTTTTCCAGACGCCCAGAGACCTCGGTTAGAGTTTGCCGAAGATCGGGGCAACACGAGGCCCTGGATTTCCGGTTTAATATTTCGAACCTCCCTGTTACAAGCAACCGAGGTGGTCATCTGAACTCATGGTGACGAGCTTCCGAATTCGCGGAATTTCTGGGAGGGGCGAGCTGCTTACGTGGCCCATCCCTTATAGGCGATAATGCATTTTGAACCTCTTAAGAAGCTCGTCCACATGGGTTGAGCGGAGGGGCCTTTTCCCTTGACCAGGTGTTCTGCCTGAACGATGTTTCCCAGCCGCGTGCTCAGCTGTCGTCGTCAAAGCCGAATCGCTTGTTTAGCATAGGGAGGCCCGCATGAGCAAAGGGCGGATTCTGGTGGTTGAGGATGATCCGGACATCGCCAACCTGTTGAAGACGTATTTCACCTCCCTGGACTACGAGGTCCAGACAGCGGTCCGGGGGCATGAGGCGCTGGAGAGAACCCGCCAGCAACTCCCCCACCTCATCATCCTGGACATCATCCTCCCGGACATCGACGGGTATGAAGTTTGCCGTCGGCTCCGCACGAATCTGCGTACCAGCCACATCCCCATCATCTTCCTCACCCAACGTGACGAGCGGAGCGACCGCATCGCCGGCCTGGAGCTCGGCGCCGACGATTACATCACGAAGCCCTTCGACATCGAGGAGCTGCGCCTGAGGGTTCAAAACGCCATCCGGCGGGCGGAACGGGAGAGCCTGACCAACCCGGTCACCGGCCTGCCCAGCGGGCGCCTGATCGAGGACCAACTGCGCGCCCTCCTCCGTCGCTCCGATTGGGCGCTGCTCTACATTGGAATCAACGGCCTGGACGCCTTCCAGGAGGTCTACGGTTTCGTGGCCGGGGACGAGGTGCTGCGCTGGACGGCGATGCTAATGGGGGAGGTGGTGGATGCCCTGGGGACGCCACAGGACTTCATCGGCCACGTGGGAGGGGATGACTTCGTGATCATCACCCATGCGGAGCGGGCGGAGGCCATCGCCCAGACGCTCCGCCGTCGCTTCGCCGAGGAGGTGGGCACCCATTACGCGTTCCCAGATCGGGAGCGCGGCTACCTGGTGCTCACCGACCGGGAAGGGAACGAAAAGCGCGTCCCCCTGATGACGCTGGCGATCGGGATCGTCCGGGCAGGGGATTCCATCTTCAACGATATCCGTGAGCTCACAGAGATCGCGGCGGAAGCGCGTCGGAAAGAAATGATACTGCTGTGAAGATCGCGGGGAGGCCGAAGGCGCCCGACCTGCCCTTTCGCACTCTCTGGGAGGGAAACCGCGGATGGCGTGGTTTCAGCGCCTGCGATGGATATTAGGCTCCAGAAGCCCCTATCCCCCTGACTCCAAAGGGAGAGATGAGCAGGGATCCTTCCTGGAGCGGTGGAAGGAGCCCATCCTGTGGATGGAGGCCGACAGCGGACGGCTGCTTTTGAACGCCGCTGCGCGCGCTTATTTCGGTGATCCCACCCCTTCCTCCCGCCGCGATCTAGAAAGCCGCCTGCAGCCTCCCGGGATCCTGGAGCGCTGGCTTCGGGGTTCCAACGAGCCGGCCCTCATCGGCCAGCGGAGGACGCAAGCCCGCGTTCTCCCCTTGACGCTGGATGGACGATCCGGTTACCTCATCGTTCTTCAACCTGTCCTTGAGGGCCCCGCATCTCCTCCGGAGCCATCCATCTACTCCCGCGAGCTGGCCCTGGTCACCGGGATCGCGCGCCTGCTCAGTGCTTCCCTCGACCTGGAATCCACCCTGGACGCTGTCCTGTTCGCGATCCAGCAGGTGATCCCCTACGATCTCGCTGAGATCAACCTGTGGGAGCCCGGCGAGCGCCGGTTGCGCACGCAGGCCCGCGGCGGAGATCCTCGGGCGGTGGCCCGGCTTGCTGAATCCGGCGGGGTTTACCGGCCCGAGGAAGGCCTCACCGGATGGCTGGCCACGCACCGTCGCTCCCTGCTGATTGAGGATCTGCAACGCTTTCCCGAGGCGCGCCCCCGCCTGGATCTGGATCTCTTCCCCGCGCGCGCCTTTCTGGGAGTTCCCCTGCAAACGGGGGAAGAGTTCATCGGAACCTTGGAACTCATCGCCTATCGCCCAGGCGCTTTCACCAACGAGCACCTGCGCCTCCTGGAGGCCATCGCGGCCCAGGCCGCCATCGCGATCCGCAACGTCCGCCTCTACGAGGCCACCCGCCGTTATGCGGAGGGGCTGGAGGTGCTCTTCCGGATCGCTGCGATGAGCGCGGTCTCCCCTTCCCTGGAAGATTTTCTGCGTCAATCCCTCGCGGAGCTGGCGGAGTGGTTCCGGGTCGAACGGGTGGTGGTGTTGCTCTACGACCCGAAGCGCCAGGAGCTCGCCCCGCATCCGGCCGGCGTTTATGGACCTTGGCCACCGGAGGCGATGGAGTTCCGTCTCCCGGTACAGGATCCGGTGTTCGCCGCCAGCGTCTTCCGAAGCGGACGCCCGTTCCGCTCTAACCGTGCCCATGAGGATCGGCGGGTGATTCCTCCCTACCGCGAGCTGATCGCTCGCTTCGGCGTTCGCTCGGTCCTCTCGATTCCATTGAGCACGCGAGAGAAGCCCGTCGGGGAGATCCACCTCATCAACCGCCGGGAAGGTCGTTTCACCCCGGACGACGAGCGCTTGGGGACCGCGATTGGGGTGGTGCTGGGCACGACGCTCTACAACCTCCAGCTAATCGAGCAAGCCCAGCGCCGGGCGGCCCGCCTGCGGGCCCTGGTGGAGATCGGGCAGCGGATCAACGCCGCGCTGGATCCGGATAAGATCTTTGCAGCAATCCGAGAAGCGCTCGGGCGCATCCTGGATGCCCGCAATTTTTACGCCGCGCTTTACGATGAGGAGTCCGACGAGGTTTCCTTTGTGTTCTATGTTCACCAGGGGAAACAGCTATCGGAGCGACCCAAGCGACGGAGTGGCCGTGGATTGACCGAATATGTGATCCGAACCGGACAACCCCTCCTCCTCCGCGGCGATGTGATGGGCCAGGCCAGGGCACTGGGGATTGAGCCGGTGGGGACGCCGGCACGGGTCTGGATGGGCGTCCCGATGCGGATCGGCGATCGGGTGATCGGTATGCTCGCGATCCAGCATGAGGAGGATGAGAACGCCTTCGATGAGGAAGACCTGGAGCTTTTGCAAACCATCGCGCATCAGGCCGCCATCGCAGTCGAGAACGCGCGGCTCTACACGGATATCCGCGAGCGCCTGGAGGTTCGGGTTCATCAGTTGACCGCCCTGAACCGCATCGGCCAGGAGCTGAACGCGAACCTGGATCTGGACCACATCCTGAACCTGGTGCTGGATTCGGCGTTTCAAGTGACAGGAGCCGATTATGGAGAGATCCTATTGTACGAGCCGGAGACCGATTTACTGCGCCCCCGGCTGCTGCGCAACCTCTCCCTGGAACAGCTGCAGGCCCGCGGGCTGGACCGCCAGCGGCCCGGCGAGGGGCTGATCGGCCAGGCCTTCCAGACCGGCCGGGTGATCCTCGTCCCCGACGTCCGTCAGGATCCCCATTACATCCCAGGGACGCCGGACACCCTCTCCGAGGTGGCCGTGCCCATCTGGTATGGAACGCTGGTCGTAGGGGTTCTGGATCTCCAAAGCCGCCGGCCCTACGGCTTCAGCGAGGAACAGATCGCCTTCCTGGAAGCCTTGGCCGCCCAGGCGGCGGTGGCCATCGGCAACGCCATGCGCCTGGTGGAGGAGGCCCAGCGAAGTGAACGTTACCGCCAGCGCATCGAGCTGATGCGCGGGATGCTAGAAGTGAGCCAGGCGCTCCGCTCGGAGCGCCCATTGGAGAACGCCCTGGACGCCGTCGCCCACACGATCCAGGAATCGCTGGGCTTCGAGCGCGTCCTGATCAGCCTGCTAGAAGGGGAGCCGCCTGTCCTGCGCCGGGTGGCTCAGGCCGGACTCCCCCTCCCCATATTTGAACGAATGCGCCAGATCACCCAGCCGTGGCGCAACATGCAGATTTTCATGCAGGAAGAGTTCCGACTGGGGGCCTGCTACTACATCCCCTATGAACGACAGCCGGAGAACCTAACCGAGCTCCTGGACACCTGGACCGCGACGCCAACGCGGGAGCCCCGACCGGACCCGACACGCTGGCATCCGCAAGACCTCCTGATCGTCCCTATTCATGGAACGGGTGGACGCCTGCTGGGGATCATATCGGTGGACGAGCCCCGGGATGGCCGGGCGCCCACTCGTGAGACAGCGGAGATGCTGGAGCTGTTGGCCAGCCAGACCGGCATCATCATCGAGAACGCGCGTCTCTATGAGGGCTTGAAGCAGCGCATCGAAGCCCTGACCCGCCTGAACGAAGCCAGCCGCCAAATCGCCGCCCGGCTGGAATTGAACACCCTCCTCGAGGCGATCGCCCAGGCCGCGGCCCTCCTGAGCCATGCCACGTGGGCGGCTGTCGTCCGAATCGCAGAGCGAGGGGATCCCCACATCCTGGCTCAGTTCGGGCCCCAACCCGAGACGTCCGGCGCCCTATTGGAGATCATCTCGGAGCCCCTCCGAATCGCTCATACCAGTTCCCCCAATCGCAGTCTTTACCTGCGTGATCTGGAAGAGGCCCTGGATGTGGAAGGTCTGGGGATCCGTTCACTGCTCCTGGTTCCCATGCGGGCGGGAGGGGAGACCATCGGATGGATCGCGGTGGCTCATCCGGAACGCGGGGCCTTCGATGAGACGGAACAGATCCTGCTCCAGACCCTGGCCGAACAGGCCGCGGTGGCCATGGAGAACGCCCGGCTGTATGAGCAAACCCGTCGCTTCAGCGAGGAGCTGGAACGCCTGGTCCGCGAGCGAACGGAGGCCCTGGAGAAAGCGCTGGCCGATCTGTCCACGCGGCACCGGCATCTGGAATTGCTATATCGGGTGACCCTGGCCCTGACGGCTAGCCTGGAGCTGGAGCCGACCCTCCGACAGGCCCTCTCCCTTCTTGTCGATGAAGGGCAGATCGCCGCCGTGATCCTGCTGGACCCGGAGACAGGGCGCCTTCAGGTGCGGGCCGCGATCGGCCCGGGCAGCGCCACCCTGGTCGGGCGATCCTGGTTCCTCCACGAAGATCCCGGAGCGATCCGAACGGCGATCCGCCAGCGTCGCACCCAGAACCTGGCGGGAGTCTCGCCCGATCTCCTCCCAGCCCCTTGGCGGGCGCTGTCCTTCCGCACCGCCCTGATCGTTCCGCTGACCTTGGGCCTCGATGTCCTGGGCGCGCTGGTGCTTACCGATCCGGAGCCTCGCCCGTTTGAACCCGAGCGGGTCCAGCTGTTGGAGACCGTGGCCGCACAGATGGCCCAGGCCATCAACAACGCCGCCCTCTATACCCTGATCACTCAACAGGCGGAGCGACTGGGCAACACCCTGCGAGCCGTCCAGGAGGAGGCCTCGAAACGCCAAGCCATCCTGGAATCGATCGCGGAGGGGGTTCTGGTGGCGGACGCCCGAGGCGAGGTGATTATGATGAACGCCGCCGCGGAACAGATCTTAGGCTTGCGCCGGGAAGAGGTCCTGGGCCGCCCGATCCATCAATTCGCCGGCCTCTATGGACCGGCCTGGCAGGAATGGATGGCCTCCCTGCGCCGATGGCTGTCCTCCCCCCGAGGCCAGCCCCCGACCCTGTTCATGCGCCACGAGCTCGCGCCCGAAGGGCGCTTCATCACCGTTCACGCGGCCCCGGTGATGATGGGCACCGAGTTCCTGGGGACGGTTTCCGTGTTCCGCGACATCACGCCGGAGGTGGAGGCTGATCGGGCCAAAACCGAGTTCATCTCCACTGTATCCCACGAGCTCCGGACCCCGATGACCTCCATCAAGGGCTATGTGGATCTCCTGCTCATCGGCTCCGCCGGCCCGCTTTCAGAGATGCAGCGCCGCTTCCTGCAGATTGTGAAGGCCAACGCCGATCGGTTGAAGCTGCTGGTGGACGATCTGCTCGACCTCTCCCGCATTGAGAGCGGCCGCCTGCAGCTGGACCTTCGCCCGATACCTCTCGAGGCGGCAGTGGAAGCCGTGGTGGCCTCGCTGAAAGCTCGCATTGATGAAAAGAACCAGCGCTTGGAGCTGGACCTGCCGGAGTTCCTTCCCCCGGTCCAGGCGGACAAGGATCGCTTGATCCAGATCCTGATGAACTTGGTCAGCAACGCTCACAAATACACACCGGAGGGCGGATCCATCCAAATCCGAGCACGGCTGGAAGAGCGGGAAGTGCATGTCGAGGTCCGCGACACCGGGATCGGGATCCCGGCGGAAGCTCTCCCCCATATCTTCGAGCGCTTCTATCGCGTAGATGACCCACGGGTCCAGGAGACCCCCGGTACGGGCCTCGGTCTCTCTATTGTCAAAGCGCTGGTGGAGCTCCACGGCGGGCGAATTTGGGTCGAAAGCGAGGTCGGGAAGGGGTCGACCTTCCATTTCACAATCCCGATCGCCCTGAAAACGCCCGCCCCTGAGGAGAAGCCATCCACTCCGGTGCCGGTCCACCCCCGACCGAACGGAACCTCTCCCATTCTGATCGTGGAAGATGATCGGCACATCGCAGATCTGCTGGTTCAGCATCTGGAGCGGGCTGGGTATCGGACCCTGGTCGCCCATCGGGGGGAGGAAGCGTTGCGCCTGGCTCGGGAGGAACGGCCGCAACTGATCACCCTGGATATCTACCTTCCGGATCTGGACGGCTTCACTGTCCTGGAGCGCTTGAAGGCAGACCCTGCGACCGCAGACATCCCAGTGGTCATCGTGTCCGTGATGGCCGACCGCCAGCGGGGTGTCCGTCTGGGGGCTGTCGACGTGTTGGGCAAGCCGGTGGACACCGAGCAGTTGCTCCGGGTCGTGGGTCAATACGCCCGACGGCACGCTCGGATCGTCATCGTGGATGACGATGTGGGAACCCGCAGCCTGCTTCAGGACACCCTGCAAGGTCGGGGGTTTGAGGTGATTACCTTTGGGAACGCGGCCGAGGCCCTCCGATGGATCGAGGAGCATCACCCCGATTTGGTGTTACTGGACCTTAAGCCCGCCGGGATGAGCGGGCTGGATGCCCTGGCTCGCCTGAAGGCCAACCCGCGGACAGCGGATATCCCGGTGGTGATGATGACGGCCAGCGCCACCGATCCGATGGGGAAACGACGACAGGCGTTGGCCATGGGAGCGGCGGATTTCTTCCTCAAGCCGTTCCCCCTCGAGGAATTCGTCGCCGCCATCCGGCGGTTGCTCGCTGAACCCCCAGAGGGGGCCCCTCATTCTCTTTCTGAAGGGAGGAGCCCAAGCGATGGCGAGGATCCTGATCGCTGAGGACGAACGGGACATCCGCGATCTGATCGTTTTCACCCTGGAATTCGGTGGCTTCCAGGTGATCGCAGCCACCAACGGCCAGGAGGCGGTAGAACTGGCCCGCCAGCACCGCCCGGACCTGATCCTCTTGGATGTTCGTATGCCGAAGATGACCGGCTATGAGGCCTGCCGCATCCTGAAATCTCAGGAAGAGACGCGAACCATCCCCGTGGTCTTTTTGTCGGCCAAGGGCCAGGAGTCCGAGATCCGGCAGGGGATGGAGGCGGGGGCAGACGCCTACATTATCAAACCGTTCGCCCCCGATGAGCTTATCCAGCAGGTGAAGGCGATCCTGGATCGCCGCAACGCCCGCTGAACGGGCCGGGAAGCCCGCTTTCGATCCCGCGGTCCAGTGGGAAGGGAGAACGAGCTACGCTCGTGTAGCATCCGAGCGGACGAGGTAGGAAACCGTGAGCATTACGACGGTTGGAGAATATGTGATCCACTATGAAGCGTTGGGCCGGGGGCAGCCTGTGATCTTCCTCCACGGATGGATTGGATCGTGGCGTTACTGGCTGCCCACGATGCAGGCCCTCTCCCATCGATTCCGGACCTACGCGGTGGACCTGGTGGGGTTTGGGGATTCGGCCAAGCCGCGCCATGATGCTGATTGGCTCTTTCGTCTGGAGCGCTATGTGGAAATCGTTTGGGGATGGATGGATACATTGGGGATCTCCCAGGCCCATTTCATCGGCCACACTTTGGGAGCGATGGTCGCCGTCCGGATGGCCCTCGAAGCACCTGAACGCATCCTGCGGATCATGGCGGTGGGCTATCCGCTTTCCCTGGAGATCCCCAAGGGAGCCCTCGGACCGAACGCGAAGGAGCTCCTGAGGGAACGGTTGAATCGCCTCGCCCAAGAATACCCCGAGGTGCAGCGGGAGCACGGGCGTGCGGATCCGGAGGCTGTCGGGACCTGCCTGATGGAGGCCGTGACACGGCAGGAGGCGCTTCACGAGTGGATCCGCCTCGTGGATCGCCCCCTCCTGCTCGTTTACGGCCGACGGGATCCCCTCATCCCGCCGCCGCAGTTCCTAAACGGCCTGGATGCCTCCACGCGCCTCATCATCTTGGAGGAAGGCCGCCATTTCCCCATGCTGGACCTCCCGGCCGCGTTCCAGCGCCTGGCGGAGGATTTCCTCGTCTTACCGGATCCCTCTCAGATCACCATTAAAGAAGAATGGCGACGCCGATTCCGTTAAGGTCGACGCCTCGATCGTCTCCCTGAAGGATGCAGATGTGGAGGCGGGCCTTGTGCCCGCCCAGAGGCACCCGTCAGGGGTGCCCCTGCCCCCTCCTTATCCCCCCCGGCCGGATAAGATCCTGGGAGGCCGCCAGGTCAGTGCCTTTGCCATCTTCGCCGAAGCTCATATAGAATCATCCCCGTATCTCATTCACTTCACCGCTCGGAGGGGCCGATGTTCGGATATGCAGGGCGAATCCTCCACGTAGATCTCTCCGTCGGTCGCCTGTGGGTGGAGGAACCACCGGAGGCCTTCTATCGGACTTATTGGGGCGGCAGCGCGATGGGGCTCTATTACGTGTTAAAACACACGCCGCCCGGGATCGACCCCTTCGACCCACGGAACACGCTCACCTTCTTTCTCAGCGCCGCCACCGGCGTTCCCATCTCCGGCCAGAGCCGCGCCACCGTTAACGCCAAATCCCCCCTCACCGGCCTGATCGGCGATTCCCAGGCTGGAGGGTTCTGGCCCGCCGAGCTCAAGTTCGCCCGCTTCGATGGGATCGTGATCTACGGCCGTTCCCCCAAACCTGTTTACCTCTGGATCCACGATGGTGAGGCGGAGCTGCGGGACGCCTCCCACCTCTGGGGCCGCGTCACCGGCGAGGTGGAGCAACTTCTCTATGAGGAGCTGGGGGACGATCAGATCGAGGTGGCACAGATCGGGCCGGCCGGTGAACGCCTGGTCCGCTTCGCCGCGATTATGAACATGTCCAACCGAGCCCACGGCCGCACCGGAATGGGGGCGGTGATGGGCTCCAAGAACCTGAAGGCCATCGCCGTCCGGGGCCGCTGGCGTCCCACGGTCTACGACCCCCAGGCCCTCCAACAGCTGAACAAACAGGGCCCGGCGGCCTACGAGGCCAACCTCGCCGTCAAAAACTTGGGGGTCTATGGGACCGCCGGCGTGATGGCCGCCCAGAACGCCGCCGGCGGGCAGCCGACCCGGAACTATATCAGCGGCTTTTTCGAAGGCGCCGATCGCATCACCGGCGAGCGGATGGCCGAGACGATCTTAAAAGAGCGCGACACATGCTACGCCTGCGTGGTCCGCTGCAAACGGGTGGTGGAGGCGGAATGGCGAGGCCGGAGGATCGATCCCTTCTACGGCGGACCGGAGTATGAGACCCTTTCCACCTTCGGCTCCTACTGCGGGGTGGATGACCTGGAGGCGATCGCCTTGGCCAGCCAAATCTGCAATCAGTATGGGGTAGATACCATCTCTTGCGGGGCAACGATCGCCTTCGCGATGGAATGCTTCGAACGGGGGATCCTCACGGAGGCCGAGATCGGCTTCCCCTTGCGTTTCGGGGACGCGGAGGCGATGATCCGCCTGCTGGAGATGATCGTGCGGCGGGAGGGGATCGGGGATCTCCTGGCGGAGGGCTCGGCCCGCGCGGCTCGGATCATCGGCCGTGGGGCGGAGGACTGCGTGGTCGCCGTCAAAGGCCAGGAGCTCCCGGCCCACATGCCCCAGGTCAAGCGCTCCCTTGCCCTGATCTACGCGGTCAACCCCTTCGGCGCCGATCATCAATCCAGCGAGCACGACATCCTCTATATGCCCAAATCCCCCCGCCTCTTCCTCGACCGCCTCGCCGCCATCGGCTTGACGAACCCTCAGCCGCCCAGGGTTCTCAACGAAGAGAAAATCCGCTTCGCCTACGAGACCCAGAAGTTCTACAGCTTCCTGGACACGGCGGATTTGTGCCAGTTCGTCTTCGGGCCCTCGTGGCAGCTCTACGGGCCGGAGGAGCTGGTGGCCCTGATGCGGGCGGTGACCGGGTGGGAGGTCAGCTTGGAGGAGGTGATGCGGGTGGGGGAGCGGCGACTGAACATGCTGCGGGCCTTCAACGCCCGAGAGGGGGTCGGGCGGGATCGGGATACCCTCCCCAAGCGGCTGTTCGAGCCCTTAAAGGGTGGGAAAACGGAAGGTTTGAGCGTTGATCGGGAGGAATGGGAAGCGGCGCTGACCCGCTACTATGAGATGGCCGGCTGGGATCCTCAGACCGGCATGCCCACCCGGGAGAAGCTCGCCGAGTTGGGCTTGGAATGGATCCTAGACGGCTCCTGAGGACCGGGAGCTCTCTATTTGGAAAAGAACTGCCTCCTGGCGGCGGAGAACGGGCCTCGCGCCGTTGGTTCTCTCATGAGGGTTTCGGGGCGAGCCGGGCGCCGGAGGCGCCCGGCTCGCCCCGAAGTGTTTTTATCCCCCCTCCCCCTAGCTCAAAAGGCCATGGGGGGATCCAGGGGGGTGGGGCCATTCGCTTCCCCCATCGCACATACGATCTTTTAATCCACCGTTTACGCATCTTAGATCCCCCGCTAACACTCCTCTAAGGTCCTCTCCGTATGCTGAAGGCTGGAAAACCCACGGGGGTGCAGTGGGAGATCATCCGGAACGGGAGGTGATGGGCTATGGCGCGCGAGCTGATGATCCGGGATCCGTTTGACGCGGCGTTCTTGAGCCTGCGCGAGGCGATCGACCGCCTGTTCGATCAGGCGTTTGTGCGGCCCTTCGACGGCTTCGCCCCGCGGAGTGTGGGGATGCCGATGAATATCTACGAGCTGCCGGATCGCTATCACGTGGCGATCCTGGTGCCGGGCGTCCGCCCGGAGAGCCTGGAGGTGCAGGCGATGGGTTCCTCGGTGACCATCCGCGGCGAGGTGGCCTTGCCGGAGGTTGAAAACGAGAAGAACGCTGCCGTCCTGCGCTGCGAGTGGACCGGCGGGCGCTTCGCCCGAACGATCGAGTTCGGCGATCCGATCGATGCCGAGCACATCGACGCCCGCTTGGAGAACGGCGTCCTGCACCTCACGGTCCCGAAGGCCGAGTCCGTCCGGCCGCGGGTGATCAAGGTACAGATGGCCCGCTAAGGGGGAAAACGCGGGGGGCCGGCCGTTTCCGGCCCTCCGCGTTTTTATTCCTTCAGACGCTCCCACTCCGCTTGTAGCTGCGCCCGTCGGGCTTTCAGCTCCTCGAGCTTGCGGCGCTCCTTTTCCACCACCGCCGCCGGCGCTCGGGTGGCGAACTCGGAGGCCAACAACGCCTCCGTCTTGGCGATCCGCGCCTCCAGGTCGGCCAGCTCCCGCTCCAGCCGGGCCCGTTCTGCCGCCCGATCGATCAACCCCGCAAGCGGCAGGTAGATTCGAATGGACCCTGCCGGATAGACCACCGCATCTTCCGGCGGCTTGTGAAAATCGGCCGCCAGCATCAGCTGATCCGGATCCACCCGGGCCAACGAGGCCAGCAGCTCCCGGTGGGCTTCCAGAATCGGCAGGAACTCCCCCGCAGCGATCCAGGCGGCGATCCGCCGTTCCGATGGCACCCGATGGGCCTCCCGGGCGTTGCGGATCGCCCGGATCGTCTCGATGAGCGCCTGCATCCCGGCCTCCGCTGCGTCATCCACCGGCCCGGGGGCAGGCCAGGAGGCCACGATCAGCGCCTCCGAGCTGTCCACGGCCCCCGCCCGTTTCAGGTAGCCCCAGAGCGCTTCGGTGATGAACGGCATAAAGGGATGAAGCATCCGGAGGATCCCGTCCAGCACGTAGACCAGCACCCCGCGGGTTCGCGCTTGATCGGCCTCCGAGCCCCGGTATAAGGGCTCCTTGGCGATCTCGATGTACCAGTCACAGAAGTCGCCCCAGGTGAACTCGTAGATGCGCCGTCCGGCCTCCCCAAAATCGAACGCCTCCATCGCCTCGGTGACCGCCGCCACCGTGCGGTGGTAACGCGAGAGGATCCAACGATCCGGCATCGTCAGCGACGGGTCTTCCATCGAAGGTCGTTGGATGGGCCCTGGGAGCGTACTTAACACAAAGCGGGCGGCGTTCCAGAGCTTGTTGGCGAAGTTCCGGCTCCCTTCCACCCGCTGAAGCGAGAGGCGCATATCGTTGCCCGGGGTGGAGCCGGTCGCCAGGGTGAAGCGCAGGGCATCCGCCCCGTATTCGCGGATCACCACCAGGGGATCGATGACGTTGCCCTTCGTCTTGCTCATCTTCTCGCCCTTTTCATCCCGCACCAGGCCATGGAGGTAGACGATGCGGAAGGGGATCTCGCCGGTCATGGCCAAGCCCATCATCACCATCCGGGCCACCCAGAAGAACAAGATATCGTAACCCGTCTCCATCACCGTGGTGGGATAGAAGTAGCGCAGGTCCTCTGTTTCGTCCGGCCAGCCCAGCGTGGCGAAGGGCCAGAGGGCCGAGGAGAACCAGGTGTCCAGCACATCTTCATCCTGACGAATGCGGGCGCCGCCGCACCGGGCGCAGGCCGCCGGATCCTCGCGGGCCACCGTGATATGCCCGCAGTCGTCGCAATACCACGCCGGGATGCGGTGCCCCCACCAGAGCTGACGGCTGATGCACCAGGGGCGGATGTTCTCCAGCCAGCGGAAATAATCCTTTTCGAAGCGCTCCGGCAGGATGCGGATACGCCCCTCCTTCACCACCCGGATTGCCTCCTCCGCCAGGGGCTTGGTGTTCACAAACCATTGAAGGGAGAGCATCGGCTCGACGATCGTGTCGCAACGCTGGCAGCGGCCGGGGGCGTAGCGATGGGGTTCGATTTTCACCAAGAGGCCTTCCTTCCGGAGATCCTCCACCAACGCCTCCCGGGCCCGGAAGCGCTCCATCCCGGCGTAGGGCCCGCCGTTCTCGTTGATGGTGGCGTCCCGGTTCATCACGTTGATCCGGGGCAGCCCGTGCCGCTCCCCGATCTCGTAATCCGTCGGGTCGTGCCCCGGCGTCACCTTCACCGCCCCTGTCCCGAAATCCCGATCCACGGCCGGGTCGGCGATGATCGGGATGCGACGGCCCAGGGCGGGCAACACGGCGATCCGCCCCACCAAGCCCGTGTAGCGCTCATCTTCGGGGTGCACGGCCACCGCGGTATCCCCTAGGATGGTTTCCGGGCGTGTGGTGGCCACCGTGATAAAGGCCCTCGCGCCCTCCGCCCAGCGGCCGCTGCCCCACGGCCCCCTTGGCCCCTCCCAGCCATCCCCCACGAGTGGGTAACGGACATAATAGAGGAGCCCTTCTTCTTCCTCTTCCCGTTCCACCTCGAGGTCCGAGAGGGCCGTCTCACAGCGGGGACACCAATTGATCAAGTATTCGCCGCGGTAGATCAGACCCCGCTCGTAGAGGCGGACGAAGGCCTCGCGCACCGCCCGGGAGTAAATCGGGTCCATCGTGAAACGCTCCCGGGTCCAGTCGCATGAGGCCCCGAGCCGGCGCAGCTGGCGGGTGATGGTGCCCCCGTATTTCTCCTTCCAGGCCCACACCCGCTCCAGGAACCGCTCCCGGCCCAACTGGTGGCGGGTCAGGCCCTCCTTAGCGATCTCCCGCTCCACCATCACCTGGGTCGCGATGCCCGCATGATCCGTCCCCGGCACCCAGAGGGTGGGATCCCCCTTCATCCGGTGATAACGGATCATGAGGTCCTCTAAGGTCACGAACATCGCGTGGCCCATGTGCAGCTCCCCTGTGACGTTGGGCGGGGGCATAGAGATCACGAAGGGTCGCTTCGTCGGATCGATTTTGGGCGTGAAGAATCCTTGCCGCTCCCACCATTCGTAGATCGGCTCCTCCAGCTCTTGCGGGTTGAACGTCTTGGGAAGCGCCATGGCTTGAGCCGCCATCCTCCACCTCCTCACAGATGATGGGACGAGCCGGTCGCCTTTGGCTCCCGGCCCGGCCTCTTTCTCCCTTCCCCATACGGCTTTGCCGCATGGGGAAGGCAGTATCGATTTCTTCGTGAGATGATCGCTCGAACCGTGTAACTCCCGAAATAAAAAAGCCCCCTCTCGCCACAAGGACGAGAGGGGGCAGACCTCCCGCGGTACCACCTTGCTTCAGGGGGAGCGAGAACCGCTCATCCCCTGCCCTCGAGCTGCGGTAACGGGCAGCGCCCGGGCCGAACTCAGGCCGGCCATGCGCCGGCGTTCATCCGGCCAGCTCCGGGGCGACCTTCAGCACGGCGGACGGCAGGGGCTTGCACCATTCCCCCCTCGCTGGCGCCGCCGCCCGCGCCTACTCCTCCCCTTCCCAGCCTTTCCAAGCGAACTCAGCGACAACCATCCACCCGCCCCACCCCCTCGCGTGTCACACAAAGCGGGTGGGGACCGAGCATCTTTGGACGTAACGGTTCAGCCGTTCTCACGATAGCGACGGTTTCTTCCTGGGGGCTTTGGGGGCCGAGCCGCGCGCCTTCGGCGCGCGGCTCGGCCCCCAAACGATTTTTCATCCCCCCTCCCCACGGCCTTTCGGGCCGTGGGGAGGGGGGATGAAAGGGGAGTGGGGCTCTTCTGACTCCCCCCGATCGCTACCAACCGATTTAGACGATAGACTTCTCAAAGCCCACCGGGTTTAGAGCACCTGAAACCGCCCGGTGGCCTTCACGATCTTCTCTTTGTAGTTCCGGATGTGACGGAACAATTTCTTCTTCAGCTCCTGCCACTCCGGGCTGGCCAGGATCCGCTGAAGGGTCTCCATGTCCTGGGCGACCGCGCCGGTGAGGATTTGGGGGCCTTCCCCGTACATGGTATACCAGGCATCCGTGGGCTCCATCCCCAGGCGCATCATCCCCGGCGCGAACTCGCGGACGATGAACTCAAAGTATTCTTGCTCATGGCCGGGTTTGATATCCCAGGCCATCAACAGCTTGACCATCTCCGCCATCGCAGTGCTCCCTCCGTGAACACGGGGGCTCCATTATTTAGATCTGCAAATGGAGTTGCTTTTATTGTAGCAGATTCGCGACCCACCTGACAACAACCGGGATTCCCGGTCAGGGCTTTTCCAAGTTCTAACAAAGATGGCCTAACCGTGGGGTGGGGGCCGCCGGAGGCGGCCCCCACCCCACAAGGAAAATTACCGTTACTCAAGAGGGACTACCCAATACGGATCACCCCCATGATCAGAAACACCAAGAACCCGAGCAGGAACAGGTCTATGAAAAGGAGCCCGACCAGGATGAGGCGCTGCGATGGGGTAAGTTGCTGGAGAAACGAGAGCGGCGGGAGCAAGGAGCGGGATGAAGGGCTTTCCGTGCTTTCCTCGATGGTCTCCCCTTCAGGGACCTCGGAGAGGTGTTGACGGATATCCTCAAACATGGATCGCCTCCTCAATGCTGGGGAACATGGTGGTTGAACCCAAGCAGCCATCCTAATTCGTTGCGTAAGAACGGCCGAATAGACATGAAAAATCTTTATTGAGCGGCCTGTTCAAGCCCCAAAATCCCTTCCCCGAAACAACGCGAGCCAATCCTCCAGTTCGGATTCATTCACCCCCTCCGGCTTCTCCTCTTCAACACTTGAGGGAAGTTGCTGTCCTCCCAGAGCACGCTGCATATAGGCTAGGAACTCCGCGGCCGACCAGACCGCCGCCCCTCGACGCCGGGCCGTCTCCTGCACCCTTCGATCCGAAGACACCACGATCAACCCCCGCGGATTGCGCTCCGCCTGAATCTGTCGGATTAAAAGCTCATCGGCCGTTGTCCCGGAAGGGGCGAAACGCACGGTCACGCCGCCTCGGGAGAGCGAGGAGGTACCGCCCGGGGCTCCACGATCGAAGATCACGGTGATCCGCCGCCCGGTTCGCATGGCCAGCCGCTGGAGCCGCTCGACCAGGCGGAGCTCATCATCGGGATCTTCCAGACGCAAATCCGGCATCGCCCCGATGAGATTGTGGCCATCGATCAGAAAAGGCATGGGTGAACCTTATTCCTCATTCCTCTACACTTGCGGCACTCGCTCCATGAGCGAGATCACTTCCGTCGATTGCCGCTGGAAGATCAACCCCTGCTCGCCCACATCGACCACGATCACATCGCCGGCCCGGAACTCCCCACGCAACAGCCGGACGGCCAGCGGGCTCTCGACCTGCTTCTGGAGCACCCGCTTCAGAGGGCGGGCGCCGAAGGCCGGATCGTAGCCTTCCTCGGCCAGCCAGCGCCGAGCGGCCTCCGTGAGGACCACCTGCAGCCCATGCTCGGCCAGGCGGGCCTGGATCTGGCGCATCTGAATGTCGACGATCTGCATCACATGCTCCAACGTCAGCCGGTTGAAGATCACGATCTCATCGATCCGGTTCAGGAACTCCGGCCGGAAGGTCTCGCGAAGCGCCCGCTCAATCCGCTGTCGTTCCTCCATCCGCTCGCGCTCTGAGGTCGCGGGGACAAAACCGATGGTCCCGCCGCGCCGGAGATACTCGGTGCCCACGTTGGAGGTCATGATAATGATCGTGTTACGGAAATCCACTATGTGACCTTGCCCATCCGTAAGGCGGCCGTCATCGAGGATCTGGAGCAGCGCATTCCATACATCCGGATGGGCTTTCTCGATCTCATCGAAGAGGATCACCCGGTACGGGCGGCGACGCACCGCCTCCGTGAGCTGTCCCCCTTCCTCATAGCCCACATAGCCCGGTGGTGCCCCGAAGAGACGGGAGACGGTATGGTATTCCCGGTACTCGCTCATGTCCAGCCGGACCAAGGCATCCTCGTCCCCGAAGAGATACTCCGCCAGCGCCTTGGCCAACTCCGTCTTCCCCACCCCGGTCGGCCCGAGGAACAGGAAGGAACCGATGGGCCGTCGCGGATCCTTCAGGCCCGCCCGGGCCCGCCGGATGGCGTCCGCCACCACAGCGATCGCCTCATCCTGACCGACCACCCGTTCCCGCAACCGCTCTTCCATATGGAGGAGCTTCTCCGCCTCCGTCTCCATCACCTGGGCCACCGGGATACCCGTCCACGCCGCCACCACCTGGGCGATGTCCTCCTCGGAAACCACCTCATCTAAGTTGCGCTCCCGCTGCCACTGGGCCCGACGGGCCTCGAACTCCTTCTGGAGACGGAGACGACGCATGCGGATCTGGGCAGCCCGCTCATAATCCCGGTTCAGCCCGGCATGCTCCTCTTCCTGCACCAACCGCTCGATCTCCGTCTTGAGGGCTTTGAGCTCCGGCGGGAGGGTGTTCAAGGCCACCCGCAACCGCGCCGCCGCCTCATCGATCAGGTCGATGGCTTTATCCGGGAGCCGACGGTCGGTGATGTAGCGGTGGGAGAGGCGCACCGCCGCCACGATCGCTTCGTCGCTGATGCGAACTTGATGGTGGGCCTCGTAGCGCTCCCGCAGCCCCTGCAGCATTTGGATCGCCGATTCCACGGATGGTTCTTCAACGAAGATCGGAGCGAACCGCCGCTCCAGGGCGGGATCTTTCTCGATGTACTTGCGATATTCATCCAATGTGGTGGCGCCGATACAGCGCAGCTCGCCCCGGGCCAGGGCCGGCTTCAACATCGAGGCCGCGTCCAGGGCCCCGGAGGCCGCCCCCGCCCCTACCACCGTGTGGATCTCGTCGATGAAAAGGATCACCTCCCCCTCCGCCCGCTGGACCTCCTCGATGACCGCCTTGAGGCGCTCCTCGAACTCACCCCGGAACCGCGCCCCGGCCACCATGGCCGCCAGGTCCAGCTGCACAATGCGCTTCCCCATCAACAGTTCAGGCACCTCGTTGGCGACGATGCGCTGGGCCAGGCCCTCAACGATGGCCGTCTTGCCCACCCCGGCCTCACCGATCAGCACCGGGTTGTTCTTGGTCCGTCGGCACAACACCTGGATCACCCGCAGGATCTCCGCCTCCCGATTGATCACCGGGTCCAGCTTCCCCTGACGAGCCAGCCGGGTGAGATCCCGACCGTAGCGCTCCAGCATCCGATAGCGCCCTTCCGCCCCGGGGTCCGTCACCCGGGCCCCGCCCCGGAGATCCTTGATCGCCTCGTAGATCCGATCCCGGGTCACCCCGGCGTCCATCAGGATGCGGGCCGCCGGGGTGTTGCGCTCGGTCGCGATGGCCAGGAAGAGATGCTCGGTGGAGATGTAGTCGTCCCCCAGCCGCCGGGCTTCCTCGTTCGCCAGATCGAGGATCCGCTTCACCCGAGGGGTGATGAACACCTGACCGGCCCCACCGAAGCCGTAGATGGAGGCACGGGGGCTGGCCCGGAGGACCTCGTCCAGCCGGCCCCGCATCCAGTCCACGCTGATCCCCATCCGCTGGAGGAGCTGCGGCACCACCCCATCCGGCTGCTCCAGGAGGGCCAGGAGGAGATGCTCGGTGTCCACCTGGTTATGCCCGTATCGTTGTAGGATCTCGTAAGCCCTCGCCGCCGCGTCCTGGGCTCGTTCCGTGAAATGATCGAAGCGCATCATTGTTGAATCCATCCTTTGTGAAAGGAGAATCTGGAGGATGCGGACCTGCAGATCTTCAGCGGCACCTCCCATAGGTGCCGAGGCGGCTGCCTGAAGTCATCCCAGCCAGGCGGCCCAACCTCATTATAAAGGATCTGAACCGTACAACCAAACAAAGACGAGTAGGGTAGGAGAAGGAGATCATCGAGCGGGCATCGCGCCCTTCGATCCCTTCTTCAAGGCCACTTGTGTTTCCAGCGGTTTGTCGCCATGATGGAGAAAGAAACCCGGATAAGCATAGCGGATATAGTGAAACGATCTCGCCCTGGATAAAAACACCTCCAGGGCAGAATGGGACACCAGCAGCGCTGGACTCAGCCCCTGACCCTTTAGGAGGGGGACCGCTACGTGATTCCGAAGGATCGCAAGGGGGGCTATTGCTTCGTCCGAATTTGTTTTGAGGATATGTGATGGTGCAGGCCAATGACTCCACCCCCCCTGGATCCCCCCTCCCCACGGCCCTTTGGGCCGTGGGGAGGGGGGAGAAAAGATATTTTGGGGGCGAGCCGGGCGCCTTTGGCGCCCGGCTCGCCCCCAATCCCCAAAGGACCAAAACCAAAAATCAAATTAGGGATTCACGATGCGAGGACTGGAACTCCTGGTCGGTTTCCTGCTCATCGGGCTGGGCTTGATCTCATTCCTCCTGGCTCGCCCGGAACGAGCCTGGATCCCCGGATGGGGTCTGTGGAGAGCCATGCCGGTCGCTCTCCATCGGCGAGAATGGCGGGCCCTGTTCGTCGGATTCAGCTTCTTAACACTGAGCCTCGGTTATGGGCTCATCCTTTACCCGTATTTTGTGAGCCCCTCATCCCCCAGGCCTGCGCCCACTCCGCACACCCTGGCGCTCTCTCCTACCGCCTCTCCCACGCCGCTCCCCTCCCCGGGCGTCCCCCGCTCCCCGGAGCCACTTCCCTTCACCCCTTCCCCTGTTCGGTCCCCCACACCTGCCTCGCCCACCCCATCGCCCCTCGCTTGCGAACCGGGGGTGCTGCAAACCATTGAACGGGCGAACGCCGCTCAAGAAGCCTATATCCAGGGTCAGGGAACCCTTGAGGAGCTGGCCACCGCATGGGGGGACGCCGCCCTGGAGGCTCGACGACAGGGGGATCGCCTGCGACAGGCGGCCCAGGCCATCCGGGCGACGATTCAAACCATCGAATGGGAAATCCGCTCATGCGCTCTCTCCGCGCGCCCTGGCCCCGATCTCATCGAAGTGCAAACGGAGGAGACCTGGATCTATCGGGCCAGCATGGTTTGTCCGCCAGGCCAGAACGTGACCGTCGAGCGGGTGGTCACCTACCCTCGCGAGATCTACCGGTTGGCTGTCCAAGGAACTGGCTGGCGCATCATCCGCTGGTCCCCCGGTGAGGGGACACTCCAGCGGGATTGGCGCTGCCCGTAGCAACCGGATATTTCCATCGAAGGAGCCTTAAGCCATTGAGCACCACCAGCAGCGTGCTCCCCTCATGGCCCACGACCGCCAGCGGCAGGGGGATCCCCCAGCCGAAGGTGAGCCCAACCAGCAGGACGATCACCCCGCTGGCCAAGGCCAGGTTCTGCCACACCGTGCGCATCGTGGCGCGGGCCATGGCGATGGCTTCCGCGACCCGACGGAGGTCCTCCTGGAGCAACACCACATCGGCCGTCTCAATGGCCGTATCGCTCCCCACTTTCCCCATCGCGATCCCCGCCGAGGCCGCCGCCAGGGCTGGCGCGTCGTTCATCCCATCCCCCACCATCGCCACCGGCCCCAAGGTCTGGGCCAGCGCCCGGATGCGCTCCAGTTTTTCCTCGGGCAACAACCCTGCCTCCGCATGATCGATCCCCACTGCCTGGGCCACAGCGCGGGCGACGGCCGGGTGATCCCCCGTCAGCATGACCACCTCGATCCCCATGCGGCGCAATGCATGCACGGCCTCAGGAGCCTCCGCCCGAACCCGGTCCGCCACCTCAATAATCCCCTGCCATTGCCCATCGTAAACCAGCAGAGCCGTCCGACCCGCGTGTTGAACCTTCTCCAGCAAGGCCCTCACTTCGGAAGGGATAGGGATACCCTCCTGCTGGAACAAGCGAGGGGAACCCACCCAGATCCGATGCGCGTTGGCAAAGCCAATGACCCCTAATCCAGGACGAGCTTCGACCTCCCGGATCTCCTGCAACGCCAGGCCCCGCGCCCGAGCCTCCTCCACAATCGCCCGGGCGATCGGATGTTCGGAACGGGCCTCCACCGCCGCCGCCAGGGCCAGGACCGAGTCAGGGCCGGTGCCATTTAACGCATGGACACCATGCACCGCCACCCGATTTTCGGTGAGGGTCCCCGTTTTATCCATCGCCACGACCCGGACGCGGGCCAGACGCTCCAGGGCCATCCCTCCCTTAAACAGGATCCCCCGTCGGGCTCCCGCCGCGATCGCCGAGAGGAACGCGGCCGGCGTGCTGATCACCAGGGCACACGGCGAGGCGACCACCAGCAGGGTCATCGCCCGATAGAAGGCCCGATCCAGGGCTCCCCCCCATAGCCAGGAGAGGATCAGCGTGAGGGCAGCTCCAGCCAGAACGGCCCACGCATAGCGCTGTTCAAATCGATCGATGGCCTGTTGGGTACGAGCCCGCTGCGCCTGCGCTTCCTCCACCAGATGGATGATCCGCGCCAGCATGGTATCGGAGGTCGGGCGGGTGACCCGAATCTCCAACGCCCCATAACTGTTCAGCGTGCCCTCAAAAACCGAATCACCTGGCCCCTTGGGGGTGGGTATGGATTCCCCGGTGAGCAACGACTCGTCCACTGCGGAAAAACCCGCCACCACCACCCCATCGGCTGGGATCCGTTCACCCGGCCGGATCAAGAGGTGATCCCCCACCTCGATCGCTTCAATCGGGATCGTTTCCTCCGTCGTCCCCCGGAGGCGTCGAGCCGTGGAGGGACGAAGCTTCAGAAGCCCCCGGATGGCTTGGCGGGTCCGCTCCAGGGCCATGGTCTGCAAGGCGTTCGAAAGCGAGAAGAGAAACAACAGCGTCCCTCCCTCTTCCGCGTGCCCGATGAAAGCGGCCCCCAGCGCCGAGAGCAGCATCAGCAGATTGACATCCAGACGCCCTTCGCGCAACGCGCGGGCGCCATCCAGCACGCCGTAGAAGCCTCCAAAGAAATAGGCGGCGATCCAGAAGGCCCCTTCCATCCCGGGGATCGCCCAGCGCGAGAGCATCCCCCCGACCAGGGCGGCGAGGGTCAATCCCACGAAGGGGAACTCCAACCGGCGCTCCTCTAGGATGAAACGTCGGATTCCCTCCCTCGTCATTCAGTTCACCTCCGCGATGGTTGCTTCAGTCTTCCGTTGACACTCCGGACAAAGGCCATAGTAGACCAGGCGAGCGCCCCGCAGGGCGTAACCGGAGCGGGCCACTACCTGCTGGTACAGAGCCCGGGCATCCACACCCTCCAAGTCCTGTACTCGGTGACAGGAAAGGCAGACCAAGTTGATATGGGGTTCAGGGTCCCCATCGTAATGCACCATTCCATCTCCAGCGTCGCCCAACGCGCTCACCAAACCCAGCCGCACCAGAACGTCCAGGGTCTTGTAAATCGTGGCCAGGCTGATGGTGGGGAAACGTCGGCGAAGACGCCGGTAGATCTCATAGGCGGTCGGATGGCTGCGGCTCGCCGCCAGGATCTCACAGATAGCCACCCGCTGGGGCGTCAACCGCAGCCCCGAATCCCGCAGACCTTTCAGCATCGCCCTCAATCGCTCCGAACGCCGAGACATCGATAACCTCTATCTCTGGAGAATCATTATCCAAAGCAGATGTTATTCCAAAAATCGGGTTTTGTCAAGCGGCGTTCGACTTCGCCTGGGCCAACCCGTTCCTACGATCGCTGTAACCACCTACCTAATCGGATCAGTGGTCTTCCCGGACGGTGTAAGGGTTTCCGGATGGGGGCTTTAAGGGGCTGAGCCGCGCGCCTTCGGCGCGCGGCTCAGCCCCTTAAAAAACATTTCTATCCCCTCAGGGCAGGTCGTTGCCGATCGCTTGATTTTTAGGAGCGGGGATTTTCATTGCGGTGAAGTCGTCGCAATGAAAATCCCTTATGAGCATCATCACAATAAATATATGAATGATGACACTACCAACCGAAGCATGGAGCGTTTAGCCTCAAAGTGGACCATTTAGGTCCATAATATCCAAATTCCCGGGGAGATCCTGATGGAGATCAGCCGGCGGGCCGATTATGCGATGCGGGTGATCCTGGACCTGGCGATGTTGCCTTCGGGGATGCGGGCGCGAGCTCGGGATATCGCACGGCGACAAGCAATCCCTTATGCCTTCCTGCAGAAGATCATCCGGGACCTTTGCGCGGCGGGTTTCATTGAGGCCAGTCGAGGTCGACGGGGTGGGGTGCGGTTGGCCCGGCCGCCTGAATCCATTACCCTGCTGGAAGTCCTGGAGGCCATGGAGGGGCCAATCCGCCTGAACCGCTGTTCCCGTGAACCCCATCTCTGTCCCCGCTCGAGCTTTTGCGCAATCCACCCGATTTGGGCTCAAGCCCAGGCCTATCTGGAGCAGCTCCTCGGTTCGACCACCTTCGCCGAAGTCGCGAAGCGGGGCCGGCAGATTCGAATGCTGCAATCGCGCAACGGGATGAATGGAGAGAGCGCCTCATTGAACCAGGAACTAACGGCCGTTCGGGCATCCGAAATCAAGTGAGCGGTGAGAGGCAGCCTCTGCTGGCCGCTCCCTCGTCGGAAATCGCGAAGATGGATACGCCGTTGCGCTGAGGAGTTTGAGAGCGATTGCGTGCCAAGCCATCCGATTCACCGCACAAGGAGGTGAGGAAATGCACGAAACCTTCCAACCCCGCGCGGCCTTGCTTCTGTTCCTGGCTATGATCCTTCTGTTTGCCGTCATGTGGTTCGGTCTGTATCTGACCATCCTGCTCCCACGCGGGATGACGGCCTTCTAATGGTGGAAGAGGTTCTATGGTCCTTCGGGGCCCTTGGGGGTACTGTATATCCGAAGAATCACTGCCCATCCTTTGAGACAACCGGGAGGTCCGTATGGTTCGGGATCCCTTCGAACGCGTAGCCATTTTCGGCGCTGGCTTGTTGATGACCGCTTTCTTCGTCGCGATCGTTATCGGCGCCTTCGGCTTGGGGATCCGTGTACCCACCTGCGTCACCGACATCCCTCCCTTCGATCAACCCGCGGTGGTGGAAGTTGCTCCAGGCCAGTATGTAGTGAACGTGGTCGCCCAGATGTGGATGTTTAACCCCCGCGAGATCCGGATCCCCGCAGGCTCAACTGTGACGTTCAATCTCACCTCCAGGGATGTCCAACACGGCTTTAAGATCTTGAACACCAACGTGAACCTGATGGCCGTGCCCGGGGTAGTGAACCGGGCCCAGGCCCGTTTCGACCAGCCTGGGGAATACCTCATTGTCTGCCACGAATATTGCGGGCTGGGCCATCACGCGATGTCCGCTAAGGTGATTGTGGAGCCCCGCGTCGCCGAGGAACCCGGCCCGAACCTGGCTCAGGCCTTCGCCTCAGCGGCGGCCTGCTGGGCTCGCTAAACGCTCGATCGTTCAGGGGGTGCGCCATGGGATTGAAAGCGAAAGACATCATGACGACGGAGGTGGTGACCATCGAGCCTTCCGCCACGGTGGCGGAGGCCATCGCGCTGATGAAGGAAAAAGGCTTGCGCGCGCTGATCGTGGAACGGATGAACGAGGAGGACGCTTACGGCATCGTCACCGAGACGGACATTGTCTACAAAGTCGTCGCCCAAGGCCTCAGCCCGCAGTCGGTGCTGGTCCGCGAGATCATGACCAAGCCCTGCATCGTGGTCAATCCGGATCTATCAGTGGAAAACGTGGCCCGCCTCTTCGCGCTGACCGGGATCCGACGCGCGCCGGTGATCCGCGAGCGGCTGCTGGGCGTGATCTCAGTGACCGATATCATCCGCAAAGCCCTTTAAGCGAGCTTCGCATGGCGGTATTCGTTTGGAGCTCATTGTGCTATTTACGCAAGGCCTAAAAAAGGGGGTCGCTATGGGAGCTATCGCGATTTCCGAGAGCGAGAAGCGGTTGATCCGCTGGCATCTTTACATCGCCTATATCGCGATCGCCATCGGGATCTTCTACGGCCTGCTTCAGGTCCTCAGCCGGGCCAAGCTGTTGCCGCCGATGCCTTGGTATGACTACTATCAAGGCTTAACGTTCCACGGGGTGTTGAACGCCCTGGTGTGGACCACCTTCAACATCGTGGCGCTGCTGGCCGTTGCCGTCCGCGCCTCCCTCGGCCGTCCGCTCTACAGCCTGAGCCTGGGCTGGACCGGCTTCGGGCTGATGACGATTGGGGTGATGGCAGCGGGCTACGCGATCCTGACCCGCCAGGCGAACGTCCTCTACACGTTCTATCCCCCGCTGATGGCCCATCCGGCTTTCTACTTAGGAGCGACCCTGCTCATCGTTGGCTCGTGGATCAGCGGGGCCAACCTGATCCTGACGTATGTGGCCTGGCGGCGGGAGAACCCCGGTCAACGCACCCCCCTCATGACTTTCGGCTCCATTGTGGTTTTCGTCTTGTGGTATATCGCCACCCTGGGCGTGGCCATTGAGGTCCTCTTCCTCCTGCTCCCCTGGTCCCTGGGCTTGGTGAAGCAAACCAACCCGATGCTGGCCCGCACGCTCTTCTGGTATTTCGGGCATCCCTTGGTCTACTTCTGGTTGCTGCCCGCCTATGTGGCCTGGTATACGATGGTCCCCCGGCTGGCTGGTGGCAAGCTGTACAGCGACCCGATGGCCCGCCTCGCCTTCCTGATGCTGCTGCTTTTCTCCACGCCCATTGGGGTCCATCATCAATACACCGACCCGGCGATCGGTCAGGAGTGGAAACTGGTTCACGCCTTCGGGACCTTTATTGTGACGATCCCCAGCTTGCTGACCGCCTTCAACCTGATGGCCTCGCTGGAATACGCCGGACGGCAACGGGGTGGCCGGGGGCTGATCGATTGGATCTTCCGGCTCCCCTGGGGTGAGCCGGCCTTCGCCGGTGCTACACTTTCCATGATCGCCTTTGCCTTCGGGGGCATCAGCGGCATCGTGAACGCTTCATATAACGTGAACCTGGTGGTTCACAACACCTCATGGGTGCCCGGCCACCTGCACTTGACCGTGGGCACCGCCATCACCTTGACCTTTATGGCTATGGCCACTTGGCTGGTCCCCTACTTAACCGGCCGCGCCCTGTGGAGCCGCAAGGTGGCCCTGGCGAACATGTATCTGTGGTTCATCGGCGTGCTGATCTTCGCTGTGGGGATGATGCGCGGCGGGTTGGAGGGGGAGCCGCGGCGGACGAACCTGAGCTTCTCGCCGTATCTGCTGCCGGAGTGGATGCCTTTCCTGATCATGGCCGCGATCGGCGGGACCCTGATGTTCATCGCGGGAATACTGTTCCTGCTCAATATGGCGATGACCTTGTGGTTCTCCCGACAACCAGCCCAAGTGGAGGTGCCGATCGCCGAGGCCCTGCACACCGCCGCCGATGCGCCGTTGGCTTTCGAGCGCTGGCGGGTATGGTTGGCGGTGGCGGCCGTTTTGATCGTGATCTCGTACACGCCGGTGCTGACCCAAGTCCTCCAGACCTCCCCGTTCTCGGCCTACGGGTTCCTGCCCTCGAACCCGGCGCCGATCCGGTAGGGGTCGGATCCTTCAGGAGTCGTAGGACCTCACTAGGGCGGATCTGCGGCTTTCCATCAAAGGCACAAAATATAGGCGTGAAGGGCGGGCCGGCCGCCCCGCGGGCCGGCCCGCCACCATGAGGAGGTGAATTGAAAATGCCACGCTGGTTCTGGTTGGGAGTAGGGATCGGTTTGCTCTTCGTGGCTGCGGCGGGCGCGGTGAAGATCGCCTTGGATGCCCGGGCGGAATCGCTGCCGGTTTATATGACCGTCCCGGATTGGCCGCTTACGGATCAGGAAGGGAACACGTTCTGGATTGGCCAGACCCGGGGGAAGGTCGTGGTTCTGGGAATGATCTACACCCACTGCCCCGATATCTGCCCGATGATCACCGCCCGCATGATGGAGATCCAGCAACAGGTCGCCGCGGAGGGGTTGTCCGACCAGGTTTTCTTCGTCACCATCACCTTCGACCCGGAACGGGACACGCCGGAGGTGCTGCGTCGTTACGCGCAGGTACATAAGGTGGACTTTCGCAACTGGGTTTTCCTCACCGGCGACCCCTCAACGATCCGACACCTCACTGACGCGCTAGGGATCTACACGGAGCGGGTGTACGTCATCAACGGGACACCGACGAGCGGGACGCCAGCTGCATCCGGGACCCAAGCGACCTATTTCATCAACCACACCGACCGGATTTTCCTGGTGGATCGCCAGGGGCGGGTTCGAGCGCTTCTTCCCGGGAGCCGTACCGAGTTGAACGAGGCGATGGAAAAGATCCGCCGCTTGTTGCGGGAACGTCCAACCTCTTAGCGCTTCCTTTGTTTGAGTTTTAGTGCTTCATCCGCATTTGCTTTTTGGTTTTGGTTGCTCCGTCGCAAACAACGACGGTGGTCGTTCCAGCTCGCAGCGACGAGCTTTCGAT
>DATMAC010000288.1:0-7138 GCA_035573655.1 Thermoflexus sp. | reverse complement strand
GGAATTTCTGTGAGGGGCGGGCCGCTTACGCGGCCCGCCCCTCACAGAAAATTTCATCTTTGCAACAAAGCAAATGCCACTCAGAAGGCGAGGTTAGGGCTTATAGACGATGGATGACAGTTCTTTACTGCTGCGTTGGCTGGTGGTTTTTGGGTTGATCGGCTTGAATGCTTTCTTCGCCGCGGTGGAGTACGCCGTGGTATCCGCGCGGCGGAGCCGTGTCGCGGTGATGGCTGACTCCGGTTCGCCTGCTGCACGGATCGCCTTGCACTGGCTGGAGGACGCGCGCCACCGGGATGAGATCCTGGCGACCGTGCAAGTTGGGATCACCATGGTGGGGTTAGCCCTGGGGTGGTTTGGAGAGCGCACGCTCTCGGCGACGCTGAACCGTTTGCTGAACCTCCCCTCGCCGACGCCGCTGGTTCGCAGCCTCCTGCAGATCCTCCCCCTGGCGCTGAACCTGACCTTCGTCCTCGGCCTTCAAATCGTGTTGGGGGAGCAGGTCCCGAAGATCGCCACGCTGCGGGCCTCCGAGCGGGTGCTGTTGACCACCATCGGCCCGATGCGGATCTTGTACTGGCTCCTGCGCCCTCTGGTCTGGGTGCTTCATCGGGCTACGGATCTCACCCTGCGGGCCCTGCGGATCTCCGCAGACGGCTATGGGATGATGTATACCATCGAAGAGTTGAAGCGGATCGTCGATGAAACGGGTGAGGCGGGGATCCTGGAGCCCGAGGCCCGGGAGATCCTAGAGGCGGTCTTCGATCTGGGTCAAATCCCAGCCCGTCAGATCATGGTGCCTCGGACGGAGATCGTCGCCGTTGAAGCAGATGCCCCGGTGGAGCAGATTGTGGACGCAGCGATCCAGACCGGCTACGATAAGTTCCCAGTCTATGAGGGAGATCTGGATCATATCATCGGGGTGGTCCATCTCCGGGAGGCGCTGCGGGCATGGCGGGAAGGGCGCCCAGCCCGCGCACGGGATCTGTGCCGGGATGTGATGGTGGTCCCGGATTCCATCCGGGTCGATGACCTGCTCCGCCAGTTCCAGGAGCGGGAGGAGCATCTGGCGATCTTGGTGGACGAATTCGGCGGGACCTCGGGTTTGGTCACGCTGCGAGATGTGTTGGAACAGCTGGTCGGGGAGCTCCACGAACGGATGGAGCCCACCGAGCCCGATGTGGTGGCGATGCCGGATGGCTCCTACCTGGTCAGCGGGTTGCTACCGATCCAGGAGGTCAACGAGCGCTTCCAATTGGACTTGCGAGACCCTTACTATGAGACCATCGCCGGGTTTGTGCTGGGCCGGCTGGGGCGTATCGCCCGGGTAGGGGATGAGGTGGACGCCGGTTCGGTTCGCCTGCGGGTGGAAGCGATGGATGGCCTACGCATCGCTCGTCTCCGTCTGATCCCACAAACGGGGCGCTGAGGGCGCCTCACGCCTTTCCTGGCGCCCCTGGGGTCGAGGACAAGAATTCGATCAGGAGGCACCGGATGCCACGGCCGGATGGTCGTTCGAACGACGCCCTGCGACCGGTTCGTTTCCATTTGGGCTTCACGGAGTACGCCGAGGGCTCGGTGTTAATCGAGGCCGGGCGCACTCGGGTGCTGTGCAACGTCACCGTGGAGGAGAATGTGCCTTCCTGGCTCAAGGGCCAGGGACGGGGTTGGCTCACGGCGGAATACGCGATGCTCCCACGCAGCACGCACACGCGGACGCCCCGCGAGGCTGGGCTTCAGAGCGGACGTACGAAGGAGATCCAGCGGCTGATCGGCCGGAGCCTCCGGGCCGCCCTGAACCTGGAGCATCTGGGGGAGCGCACCCTGATCGTGGATTGTGACGTGATCCAGGCGGATGGCGGCACCCGGACGGCGGCGATCACGGGAGGGTATGTGGCCGTGGTCCTGGCCCTGCGCCGCCTCATCGAGGCCGGCGCCGTTCCCCCGGAGGTCCTGCGGGCGCCGGTGGCCGCTGTGAGCGTTGGCATCGTCGAAGGGGAGCCCCGGCTGGATCTCTGTTACGCAGAGGACAGCATCGCCGAGGTGGATTTCAACATCGTGATGACCGGCGACGGGCGCTTCGTCGAGATCCAGGGGACCGGGGAGGGCCGGGCGTTTACGGCGGAGGAATTCCAAGCGCTCCTGGAGCTGGCCCGCAAAGGGATCAATGAGCTGCTGGAGGCCCAATTGCAGGCGCTCGAAGAAGCCGCCCGCATGGCGCGGTTCATTCCGGAAGGGGTGACCCCATGAAACGTCTCTGGCCCCAGCGCCTGCTCATCGCCCTCATCTCCGTGATGGGGCTCAGCGCATGCTTGACCCTCGAGGTTCGCACCCGGCTGGGTTCGGATGGCTCCGCCGAGCGAGCGGTGGTGATCGCTGTGGATTCGGTGCTTCTTCAGACGGCGGCTGTGGATCCGATGGAGCTGCTTCGAGCGAAGGCGGAGGCAAGCGGATGGCGGGTGGAGCGTTATCAAGATCCCGATCGCGGCCAGGAAGGGCTTCGCCTGCATCGCCCATTGGCCGCTTTGGAGGACCTGAACCATCTGGCGGAAGGGGATCCGCTGGCCGGGTTGGAACGGATCGCGTTGGGGCAAGAGGGGGACTTTCAGACCCTGAGCGTGACGCTATCGGTTTCGGGGATCCTGGATCGCTTGCGGATTGCCGCGGGGGAGCCGCCGCTCTCGGAGGGAGATCTCTCAATGTTGCGGGCAGCGGACCTTCGGCTCGTTTACGACTTGGAGCTTCCAGGGCCGATTGTGGATTATTCGCCGCGCAGCGGCGCCGAGGCGGAGGGCCGTCGGATCCGGTGGGCGATCCCGCTGAGCCCGGATCAACCGGCAGTCTCTCTGTATGTGGCGTGGCGCCCCGTGCGCTCTATCCCGATCTGCATGGGGGGATGGATCGGTCCCCTGGTGGCTTTCAGCATGATCGGGTGGCTCCAGTGGGCCGCGCACCGAAGGGGTCCGGCCCCGCCTCAAAACCCCGCGAGCAATTAACCGCTTGCCTCATTCTGATTGAGCGCTGAGCGGCTTTCGGGTATGAATGAGAGTTCTCAAAACCCTCCTCCAGTGATCTGGTGTCCTCGCTGTCGGGCGATGCTCCCTGCGGATCAGAGGGAGTGTCCGATCTGTGGGGCGAAGCTTTTCGAGGCCTCTTCGGAGCCGGTCGACTTCCTCGGCCTGACGCTGACTTTCTGGATCTATCTGTTTCTGGCTGTGGGGATCGCTTGTATCGGTTTATTGCTCTGTATGGCGTTGCTCCGATGGCTGGGCCGATGAACGAAGCCGCGGTTCCAGCATAGGGCTTTATCCGATCCCTCTATGAGGGGTGAGCCGCTGATGTGGCCCACCCCAAAATCTTTCAACTTTCACCCTCCCCGTAGCCCGAGGGGCCGCGGGGAGGGGGGAGAAAATTTTTCCCGGGGCTGGGCCGGGGGGCCGAAGGCCCCCGGCCCAGCCCCGGAAACCCCCAGCAGCGCGCGTTTGCCCCAGAGCTCGCGCCGGTTCATTCGATCAGCAGGAGCAAGGGGTTCTCCAGGTATCGACGGAAGGCCTGGAGGAAGCGGGCCACCTCGGCCCCATCGGTGACCCGGTGGTCCGCGGAGACGGTCACCTTCATCCGCTGTCCCACGGTGAGCTGACCGTTCTTCACCACCGGCACCTCGCGGACGCTGCCCACGGCCATGATCGCGGCCTCCGGCGGGTTGATAATGGCGATGAAGTGTTCCACCTCATACATCCCCAGGTTGCTCACCGTGAACACGCTCCCCTCGATATCCTCAGGCCGGACCTTCCCGCTGCGCGCCCGTTCCACCAGCTCCTTGCTCTCCCGGGCGATCTGGGCGAGGGGTTTCCGATCCGCATCCCGCAGCACAACGGTGATCAGCCCTTCATCCAGCGCCACCGCGATCCCGATGTGCACCGCCTCGTGACGAACGATCCTGCCCTCCTGGTATGAAGAGCGCAGGGCTGGGAACTCCCGCAGGGCCAGGGCGGCTGCCTTCACGACCATGTCGTTCACGGAGATCTTGCCTCGTTCCCCCAGTGCCTCATTGATCCGCGCCCGCCAGGCCATGGCTTCGTCCATATCGACCTCAGCGGTAACGTAGAAATGGGGCACGTTCTGTTTGCTGGCCGTCATCCGGCGGGCGATAGCCTGCCGCAATGGGCTGACCGGCACGGCCGCCGGGGGTGGGGCCGCCGGAGGCGTCGGTGGGACGGTCGGAGCCGTTGGGGCGGCCGGCGCAGGGGTCGGAGCCCGGGCCTCCAAGTAGCGGTCGATGTCCCGCTTGACCACCCGGCCTCCCGGACCGGTCCCGGAGATCGCTCGGAGATCGATTCCAGCCTCCTGCGCCAGGCGCCGGGCCAACGGGGAGGCTTTCACTCGCCCACCGGGAGCGGTGGGGAGAGGTGTGGTGGGTGTGGTGGGCGCCGGCGTCGGGGTTGGGGCGGCCGGGGTCGGAGGAGGTGGAGGCGCGACGGGGGCTTGTGCCGGGGCGGCGCCGGGGACCTCCACGGGCTCATCGGGCGCGCCGATGATGGCGATCGGGGTGCCCACCGGCACAGTCGTTCCCTCTTCGATCAAGACGGCCTTCAACACCCCGGAGGCCGGCGCTTCGAACTCGATGTTGACCTTTTCCGTCTCGATCTCCGCCAGCGGTTCCCCCGCCCGAACCGGATCGCCCACTTTCTTGAGCCAGCGGAGCAATTTCCCTTCCACCATATCGAAGCCCATTTTCGGCATGGTAACCGTCGTCGCCATCCTCTACCTCCGATGCATAGCTCATCGCAGCAGCAGCTTCACCGCCTTGACCACATCCTCCGGCCAGGGCAGGACGGCCCGTTCCAGATGCTTGTTGTAGGGGAGAGGGACCTCCCGGCTGCCCAGGCGCATCACGGGCGCGTCCAGCTCATCGAAGGCGTGCTCCTGGATGCGGGCGGCCACCTCCGCGCCCACGCCGAAGGATCGCCATTCCTCCGTGACGACCAGAGCCCGGTGGGTTTTGGCCACCGATTCGTAAACCGGCTCCATGTCCAGTGGACGCAGTGTGCGCAGGTCCACGATCTCCACCTCGATGCCTTCCCGGGCCAGCTGTTCCGCCGCCTGCAGGCTGGCCTGGAGCATCCGCCCGTAGGTGACGATGGTGCAATCCCGCCCGACCCGCTTGATCTCGCTCTTGCCGAGCGGGACGACGTAATCGCCATCCGGCACCTCGCCTCGCACCGGGTAAAGGGCGGTGTGCTCGATGTAGATCACGGGGTCCTCATCGCGGAGCGCCGCCTTCAGCATCCCTTTGGCGTCATAGGGCGTGCCCGGGTAGACCACTTTCAGGCCGGGGACGTAGGCGAAATACACCTCGAAGGTCTGGGAATGGGTGGCGGCCAGCTGTCCCCAGCCGGCAGCGGTGCGGATCACCAGCGGCACCTTGAACTGCCCCCCGAACATATGGGACATCTTGGCGGCGTGGTTCACGATCTGATCCAGCGCCAGAAGGATGAAGTTGATGGTCATGATCTCCGCGACGGGGCGCAGACCGCCCAGGGCAGCGCCCAGGGCCACCCCGACGATGGCGGACTCCGCGATGGGCGTGTCGCGCACCCGTTCCTCGCCGAACTCCTCATAGAGGCCGCGGGTCACCGCGTAAGTCCCTCCATAGGCTCCCACGTCCTCACCCATAATGAAGACCCGGTGGTCCCGCTGCATCTCCTCTCGCAGGGCTTGCCGGATCGCCTCCCGGATGGTCATCACGGGCATAGGTCTCTTCCTCCGTTCAGCGTCAGCGTCTCGATCTTGAAAGGGCTGCGAAACTTGCCCGAAGGCCGGGCCGTCAGCGCCTCGCCCAGGCGCCCGCTCCGCTCAGGGAGCAAAAGGCGAATGGCCCGTCCGGACCCCGGCCCGCTCGGGATCACGAGCGATCCCATTCTTGGAGAAACCGCTCGTCCCCTCGCCAAGCCCCCACGGGATTGGCGTAGATGAAATCGTAGAGCTCCTCGAGCGGGGGATCGGGGCTTTCCTCGGCGAAGCGCATCACCTCCTCCATCTCCCGCTCCACTTCCTCGTGGATCGCGTCCAGCTGGGCCTCCGGGATCCCCTCCACTTCCACCAGATGGCGGCGGAAACGCTGGATCGGATCCCGCTGCTTCCACTCCTCGATTTCCTCTTTCGTGCGGTACAGTTGGGGGTCGGTCATCGAGTGGCCATAGAAGCGGTAGCAAACGGCCTCAAGGAAGTATGGGCCGTTTCCGGAGCGAGCCCACTCGACGGCCCGGCGGGCGGCCTCGTAGACGGCCAGGACGTCCATCCCATCGATCCGTTCCCCTGGGATGTTGGCCATGCAAGCCTTCTTGTAAACCTCGGTGACGGCGGAGGCTTTCTCCAGCGCCACGCCCATCCCATACAGGTTGTTTTCGCAGAGGAAAACCACGGGAGCTTTCCAGAGGGCGGCCATGTTCAGCGACTCGTAGAACTCCCCGATATCCGTGGCTGCATCTCCGAAGATCGCCATCGTCACCCGGGACTCCCCGAGATATTTGGCCGCGAAGGCCAGGCCCACGGCCATCGGGAGGTGACCGCCCACGATGGCATGTCCTCCCCAGTAGTTATGCTCGCGGCTAGCGAAATGCATCGATCCGCCGCGGCCCCGGCTGCACCCCGTGACTTTTCCGAACAGCTCCGCCATCAGAACGCGGGGATCCAGGCCGCGGGCGATGGCGTGGCCGTGATCCCGGTAGTGGGTGATGAGATGGTCCTCCGGCCGCAGGGCGGCGATGGCCCCTACCGCCACCGCCTCCTCGCCGATATAGAGATGCAAGAAGCCGGCGATCTTGCCCTGCTGATAGGCGATACGGGCCAGCTCTTCGAAACGGCGGATCAAGACCATTTGGCGGTAGAAGGAAAGCTTGGTGCTCACATCGAGCTCCACGCCCGGTGCCGTAGCCGCCTTCGAGGCGTTGCTTTTGCTTCGACTGCCCATCGATCGCCTCCTTCCCATTAACGTTCCAGTTGGTTGAGGGGTTCGCCTCGCTGCATCCAACGGGCATCTTAACAATTCATCGCCACATTCCACATTATTTGGAGTTACGCGGTTCAGGGCTCACCCGAAGAGGGGGGATGAAAATATTATTGGGGGCGGAGCCGC